>CP107246.1:300483-600967 GCA_030246985.1 Candidatus Nitricoxidivorans perseverans
CAGATATGGGCAATGCACTGACGCTCCGGCTCCGAGAGCTCGAGGCCGTGCTCCCGCAGGATCTCGAGATAGCGCTCGGCGGTGCGGTTGAGCCTGCCGCTGATCTCCATGGTGTTCTTCTGCCCCTCCGCCAGGATGGCGAGCGGGGGGCCGAAGAAGACACTGGTTTTCCCGACGATTCGTGTTTTCTCCTCGCGCGTCAGGGCGGGAGCGATCCAGGTGGGATCACCCCTGCCCTGATCCGGCTTTTCGGGCGAATCCGGCATCAATGGGGAATGGGATGCAGCTTCTCGTGCTTGGCGTCCTTCAATCCCCTGGGCAACTGGGGTGGCGACTCGGGCTGAAGCTGGATGAAGCCCCGGTTGCGGGCACCGTCCTGCACGTCGTGCGGGTTGTGGCATTCGGTGCAGACGAACCAGCGCTTCTTGCCCGTGCTGGTGAATTCGCCGATCCGCTTGCCGTGGATGCCGTCGCGCCAGTCGCGCAGCTTGTCGCCGTGGCACTTGCCGCACAGGAGTTGCGGCTGATCGAAGCTGACCGGATCGCCGAAGTGATCGACGAGCTTGTCGCGCTTGGTCGTGTGGTGGCAATCGAGGCACCAGATGCCGCCGCGGCCGTGCTGAAGGTTCTCGATGCCCGGCAGCAGCCCCGCCATGGTCGGGATTGGCGTCGGCTTCTTGCCCTTCGGCAGCGTCGGCGGATTGAACGCGGGCCCGACACCGTTATGGCAGGCGGTACCGCACATCGGCAGGATGGCCAGCTTTTCCGACCTCGGCTTGATGACCGCGTGCCCCTCCGGAATCTTCTCCAGCAGCGGCATCTTGCCCATCGGCACGGTGCCGTCGAAGGGGTCGCCATACCAGAGCGCCGCGCCGGTCTTGGGCGAGCACTTCACGTTGGGAAGCCCCGGCTTGATCTCGCGCTTCGTGATCTCCGAGGCGCCCTTGCGGCTTTCGAAACAGATTTCCTCCTTTTTCTGCGCGTCCTGCGCGAAGACGGGAGCCGCCACCCCGCAGCAGAACGCGAGGACCATCGTGTGGAATGCAAACTTATTCATGATCTTCGCCTCACTTCGCAGCAGCGGACTGGCCACCGTACTTGATCTCGCCCTGCAGGATGCCGATGGCGCCCTTGAGCAGGATGGTCAGGATGAAGAAACCGAACGCCCAGATGCCGAGGGTCATCAGCCACTCGACGAGGGTGGGGTAGTACTCGGTCACCTCGCCGATCGGAGTGGGGATGAAGCCGGGAACGATCAGCCCCATGCCTTTCTCGATCCATATCCCGGCGAATGCCATGGTACAGAGGATCGGCAGCAGCTTGTAGTTGGTGCGGATGGCGGGAATCAGGAACAACACGAACGAAGCGACCATGAGGATCACGGAACTCCAGAACCAGGGCGCCAGCTTGGTGAGACCATGCAGGCCGAACATCAGATAGTAGAGGCCGTTCGCATGCTCGGTACGGGCATAGAGCTCGACGACGACTTCCGACATCGTCAGGAAGATCGCGATACCGAGACACCACGTGACGATGGTCGACAGCAGGTTGATCGCGCTGTCCTCGATCCACATTTTCGTGTTCTTGCGGACGATCAGGAAGGCGATGATGATCAGGGCGGGGCCCGCCGCGAACGCCGTCGCGATGAAGCGGATCGGCATCATGCCGTGGAACCACATCGGACGCGCGGGCATAGTCGCGATCAGGAAGGCCGTGACGGTGTGGATGGACAGCGCCCAGACGATAGAGATGTAAACCAGCGGCATGAAGAACCACTTGTTGATCTTGCCGCCCGTGTACTTCACGTAGAGATAGTAGAAGCCGCAGATGGCGTTCAGGATCAGATAGCCGGTGAGCACCATCACGTCCCAGCCCAGCATCGAGTGCGGGAAATTGTAGATGCCGATGATCGGGATCATGTGCCAGAGCCGGTCGGGCCGCCCCATGTGGGCGAAGACGAACATCGTGACCATGATCACGGCGGAGATCGCCAGCATCTCGCCCAGTACCGTGACCTTGTGCATTCCCTCGTGATGGTAAACATAGGCGGGGAAGACGATGGTCACCGCCCCGGCCGCCACGCCGACGAGGAAGACGAGGTTGGCGAAGTAAAGGCCGTCGTGGATCTGGCTGGTCATGCCCGTGACGATCAGGCCCTCGGTGTTCTGCAGGTAGAACACATACATCATGCCGACGATGAGCACCGCGAGGGAACCCATCCAGGCATAGAACTTCGTGCCGCCCTTGAGGACGTAACGGGTATAGTCGGAAATAAAACTGGTTAGCACGGCCCGGCTCCTCAATCGTAGAAGTAGAAGAATTTGGGGAAGGTGTTGAGTTCGGCCTTGAGGCGGAACACGTTCTTCCGGGCCAGGATCAGGCTCACTTCGCTTTCCGGGTCGAGCAGATTGCCGAACTTGCGTGCGCCGACCGGACAGACCTCGACGCAGGCCGGGTAGCGGCTATGGCGGCTGCGCTGCAGGCACCAGTGGCACTTCTCGACGACGCCGCGCATGCGCGGCCGGTTGCCCAGATAGTGCGTCACCGGGTTCATGGCCTCCTTCGGCAGGACGGGATTGGCGACGTTGATGCGGCGCGCCCAGTAGGGGCAGGCACCCATGCACATGCGGCAGCCAATGCACCAGTTGTAGTCGATCACCACCACGCCGTCCGGGTCGCGGTAGGTCGTCCGCACCGGGCAGACCTTGACGCAGGGCGGCTTTTCGCAGTGCATGCAGGCAATCGGCATGTAGGTCGCATCCTTTTCAGGAACGGCCTCGGGTTCGTAGTGGTACTGGCCCTCGAGGACGGCACCGGCCGGGGTGTAGGCATTGCCGCCGACCTGGATGCCCAGGCCTTCGGGGTAGCCGTGGTTCATCTTGTCCTTCGAGAACTCGCCGCGTTCCATCCTGAGCACCTGGATCCATTCGATGCGCTCGCCGGGCTTGTTGCCGCGCGACTGGTTGTTCTCCTCGACGCAGGCCTTGACGCAGCGGCGGCAGCCGATGCACTTCCTGATGTTCAGTGCGTAGCCCATGAGGACGCCGGGCTGGGCCTCGGTGGTGTCGACAGAAACCTGTTTGCCGTATTCGGCAGAATAGCGCCTTTCGAGCCGGGCGCGCGCCTCGGCCTTTTCCTCGGCCGTCATCAGGCGATAGTTCTTCTGGAAGTGCTCGGCCCATTCGACGGCGGCTTTGGCGTCGCCGGACTGGACCATCAACGCCGCCGTACCCATGAGCGACGACATGCTCAGCATGCCGCCGGCCCTCAGGAAGTCACGGCGCGAGACGTTCTTGGTCTCCGTGGAAGGCTCTGCCGACGTGGGTTGTGCCGGGTATTCGGATGGCCGCTCTCGGTCAGGATCAGCAGCGGGGTTCTCGTTAGGGATCACAATTATCCTCCAATGTGGGGAAATGGTTTCATCTGCGCAAGTTACGGCGAATGGAATCCGGGATCGAACCGTCGCCATATGAGGGGCAGTCAGGCCGCGATTTTACACTCTCTCTGTACCGAAACATTGTCTGAAGAGGGTTATGAGCGGGTCATGCGGTCGGTGGCTACTTGATCAGCTTCAGCCGGGGACGGCCCGGCGAGGGGGGGGCTTCCACGGCGTCGGCGTCGCGCGGCACATCGGAACCCTCCTCCGTTGCTTGCGGTTCGAACGCCATTCCCTGCCCGTTCTCGCGTGCATAGATCGCCATGACCGCCGCAATGGGAATCCGCACTGGAAACGCGGCCCCGTTGAAACGCGCCTGGAAGGTGATTTCCTCATTGTCGAGGAGCAGTTTCTGCGTCGCTTCAGGCCCGGCGTTGAGGACGATCTGCCCGTCGCGCACGTATTCGCGGGGCACGCGCACCCGCTCGTCCACCGCCACCGCAAGATAGGGCGTGAAGCCCTGGTCGACGCACCACTGGTAAATGGCGCGCAGCAGGTAAGGCTTGGTGGAGACCATGGGACGCAGCAGCCCGGCCGCGCCTTCTAGCGGCGCATCACCTTTTCGGACGGCGTCAGGGCGTCGATGAAGCCCTGACGGGAGAAGACGCGCTCGGCGTACTTCATAAGCGGCGCGGCGGCCTTGGGCAGCTCGATGCCGTAATGATCGAGGCGCCACAGCAGCGGGGCAATGGCCACGTCGAGCATCGAGAATTCGTCGCCCAGCACGTGCTTCTGCTTTGTGAATATAGGGGCCAGTTCCGTCAGACGATCGCGCACGTGGGCGCGCGCCTTGTCGGCCGTCTTCAGGTTTTTCTCGATGGTATCGATGTGACTGAAAAGCTCGTGCTCCATCGTGAACAGCAACTGGCGGGCACGAGCCCGCATCTGCGGGTCGGGCGGCATCATCTGCGGGTGGGGGAAACGCTCGTCGATGTATTCGTTGATGATGTTCGACTCGTAGAGCACCAGGTCGCGATCCACCAGAACCGGCACGCGGTTGTAGGGGTTGATGACGGCGATGTCTTCAGGTTTGTTGAACAGATCGACGTCGATCACCTGGAAGTCCATCTGCTTTTCGTACAGGACGATCCGGCAGCGGTGGCTGAACGGGCAGGTGGTACCCGAGTACAGATTCATCATGGCACTCGTACCCCAAGAATAGTCGGCGTCGCGCACCACCTTGCGAACCGATGGTGCGTTGACTTCACGATGCCCCATATGCAGCATTCGGCGCGATTGGCAAGTTAGTTGACGTCTTTCCCATACTCGCGTTCAAGCGGGCAGGCAAAGACAAAGAGGGTCGCGGCGGCGACGAGCAGGCGCCGCCGGCCACAGACAACAACTTTTCCGTCACAACTCATACTGTTATCCCTGAAATTAGAGAACGTCGAAACCGAAGAGCCGCAGATTATACAGAACTTGAAGGGGCGGTTAAAGGCTTGCATTCCCCATTCCTCGAAATCGCGGGTTCCGATGCGGCCCGAACCTGCTATCTTCCGACGTCTCCAACGATCCGCGATCAGGACAGTTCATGAATTCCGCCACCTTTCCCGATTTCTTCGCCGCCGCGCCGTCAATTGCCGTTTTCGATCCGCTGGCGGATTTCCTGGGGGCCGCGCAGGGCGGCGCCATCGAGTACGGCTATGGCGATGCGGTGCGCCTGGCGGGGCACTCATGCCCGACGGTGGCCTCGGCCTTCCTGATGACCCGGGCGGCCCTGGCGGCGCTTTATCCCGGCGCCCTTCCGGAACGCGGCGGCGTCCGGGTCGAGTTCAGGGAAGAGCAGGATGCCGGGGTCGCCGGCGTCATGGCCGCCGTGACCACCCTCGTCACCGGGGCCGCCGGGGAGGGCGGGTTCAAGGGCCTCGGCGGGCGCTTCTGCCGCCGAGGCCTACTGGCCTTCGGCTGCCCCGTGGGCGGCGTCGCGCGCTTCCGGCGCGTCGACAGCGGCGCGGCCGTAGAGGTTACGGCCCGGCTGGACCGCCTGCCCGGCGACCCGCGCATGGCCCGGCTGATGCCGCTGTGCCTGTCCGGCGAGGCGAACGCCGGGGAGACCGCGCTGTTCAGGCAGTTGTGGCAGGAACGGGTTCGCCGCCTGCTCATCGAGCATGCCGACGATCCCGCCATCATCGAGGTTTCCGCCGTGACCCCGAGCCCTGACGGAGCGGCGCGATGAACCTGTCCTCGCATCCCTTCTGGCAGGCCGGCTTCCGGCCCTTCTTCGCGCTGGCCTGCCTGTCCGGGGTGGGCCTGTCGGTGCTGTGGGCGCTGATCTTCACGGGCGCCGTGTCGCCGCCGCAGACTTCCTTCTCCGTGTTCCAGTGGCATGCCCATGAGATGTTCTTCGGCTTCGGATGGGCGGTCCTCGGCGGTTTCCTGCTGACTTCGACCAAGAACTGGGTCGGGATTCGCGGCTACCACGGCAAGGCCCTGGTGTTCCTCGCCGCCGCCTGGGTCTTCGAGCGGGCCGGCATGTGGCTCGAAGGCGCCTGGCCGCCGCTCCTGTTCCGGCTGTCGAACAACCTGTTCCTGGTTTCGATCGTCGCGATGATCCTGTGGACGCTCCTGCGGTACCGCGCGAAGGACAGCTACCGCGGCGACAACATCTTCTTCCTGCTCCTCCTCCCCCTGTTCCCGGTGGCGAAGAACCTGATGCTGGGCGCCGACGCCCCCCAGGCGGGCTGGGTCATGGCGATCGGGCTGTTCCGGCTGGCCTTCCTGATCATGCTCGAACGCACCCTGAGCCAGTTCATGAAGGGCGCCTTCCAGGTCGATATCCTGCGCAACGGCGCATTGGACAAGGCCATCAAGGCGCTCGCCCTCGTCCTGGCCTTCGCGGGGCTGCTGCCGCCGCCGGTTTCGGCCGCGCTCGCCGTGCTGCTCGCGCTGCTGCTCGCCGGCCGGTTCGCCTTCTGGAAGCCGCACCTGGCCCTGCGGCGGCTCGACATCGGCGTCATGTACCTGGGCTACCTTGCCATCGTCGCCCAGCTGCTGCTCGACGCCGCCGGCCAGCTCGCGCACCCGGCATGGATCGGCACGGTATCCGTCCACGTTTTCACTTTCGGCGCGATGGGCCTGGTCTTCCCCGCCATGCTGATCCGTATCTCGAAGGGCCATACGGGCAGAAAGCCGGCCTTCGACGGCGTCGACAAGGCGGCGCTGCGGATCATGGTGCTGGCCTTCATCCTGCGCGTCATCGCGCCGCAGGCGCTCCCGGGGAGCTACCCGCTCTGGATATCGCTCGCCGCGGCCTGCTGGCTCGCCTGCTTCGCGATGCTCGGCTGGCGATACATCCCCTTCCTCATGCAGCCGCGGGTGGATGGCAAGGCGGGCTGAAGCCGGGTTAACTGTTGACCGCATCCAGCCCACCATCCTGGACTATGATGGAAGCGTTTTGTTGACGGGAGAAGACCATGGCAATTTCCAGGAAGAAGCTGCTGGCCGAGCTCAACAAGGATCTGGAATGGGAGTACGCCGCCGCCATCCAGTACGTGCAGCACGCCGCGACGATCAGCGGCGCCCAGTACGACTCGATCCAGAAAGAGCTGCTGATCCACGCCCAGGAGGAGATGCAGCATGCCGTGATGCTCTCCGAGCAGATCGACTTCCTCGGCGGCGTTCCGACCGTCGAAGTGGAAAAGCGCGAAGTTTCCGGCGATAGCGTGAAAATGCTCCGGCAGGACCTGGCTGGCGAGGAGAACGCCATCGCCCGCTATCGGGAGCGCATCGCCCAGGCCGAGGCGCTCAGGGAATACGGCCTGCGCCGCGTGCTCGAGGACATCCTGATCCAGGAGGAGGAGCACAAGCGCGACATCGCCACCGCGCTCGCCGATTGAGGCCGGCCGGCCCCGGAAGGACGCCATGAACGCGAGCCGGACGGAACGCGATTCCTCTGGCGCCGTCGAGGTGCCCGCCGACCGGCTCTGGGGTGCGCAGACGCAGCGGTCGCTGGCGAACTTCGCCATTTCCGTCGAGCGCATGCCTGCAGAGATCATCCTCGCGCTCGCGGCCGTGAAATCCGCCTGCGCCCGCGTCAACCGCGACCTCGGCCTGCTACCGGAGGACAAGGCGGCGGCCATCGTCGCCGCGGCGGAAGAGGTATTGTCCGGCCGGCACGGGCAGGAATTCCCGCTCTCCGTCTGGCAGACGGGATCGGGTACGCAGACCAACATGAACATGAACGAGGTGCTGGCCAACCGCGCCTCGGAACTGCTCGGCGGCGGGCGCGGCGGGGACCGCCGCGTACATCCCAACGACGACGTCAACCTCGGCCAGTCGTCGAACGACGTCTTCTCCACCGCCATGCATGTCGCGGCGGCCACCGGCGTCGTCCGTTCGTTGCTGCCGGCGCTGGGGCGCCTGCGCGCCACGCTGTCGGCGAAGTCGGACGCGTTCGCCGGCATCGTCAAGATCGGCCGCACCCATTTGCAGGACGCGACACCGCTGACCCTGGGCCAGGAGTTCTCCGGCTACGTCGCCCAACTCGACCACGCCGACGCCGTCGTCCAGGGCGCGCTGCCGTCGCTCTACCCGTTGGCCGTGGGCGGCACCGCCGTCGGCACCGGCCTCAACACCCATCCCGAGTTCGGCGCGCGCGTCGCCGCCGAACTCGCGCAGCGCCACGGCCTGCCGTTCGCCGCCGCCGCCAACAAGTTCGCCGCGCTGGCCGCGCACGACGGCCTCGTCGCCGCGCACGGCGCCCTCCGAGTGCTCGCCGTCGCCCTGACGAAGATCGCCAACGATATCCGCTGGCTGGCTTCCGGGCCGCGCTGCGGGCTCGGCGAGATCGCCATTCCGGAGAACGAACCCGGCAGCTCGATCATGCCGGGCAAGGTCAACCCGACGCAGTGCGAGGCGCTGCTCATGCTCTGCGTCCAGGTCATGGCCAACGACGTCGCCGTCGGCATCGCCGGCGCTTCCGGCAATTTCGAATTGAACGTCGGCAAGCCGCTCATCGCCCACAATTTCCAGCAAAGCGTGCGGCTGCTCGCCGACGGGATGACGAGCTTCGAGGCCCGTTGCGCGCGCGGCATCGAGGCCAATCGGGAGCGCATCGGCGAACTTCTGGAGTGTTCCCTGATGCTGGTGACGGCGCTCGCGCCGCACATCGGCTACGACCGCGCCGCCGAAATTGCCAAGCGCGCGCACGCACAGGGCGAAACCCTGCGCGAGGCGGCGCTCGCGCTGGGGTACGTCACGGCGGAGGATTTCGATCGCTGGGTGCGGCCCGGCGAGATGACCGGCGGCGCTTAGCTTATCGGCGAGCTCCGGTATCATGGGCGTCATGGCCTACCGCACCCTCGAAGACTTCGTCGGCGACACACCGCTCGTCCGGCTCAAGCGCATCCCCGGCGAGGAGAACGCGCGCCGCAACAACGTCATCCTCGCCAAGCTGGAAGGCAACAATCCGGCCGGGTCGGTCAAGGACCGTCCGGCGCTGTCGATGATCCTGCGCGCCGAGGAACGCGGCGACATCCGGCCCGGCGACACGCTGGTCGAGGCGACCTCGGGCAACACCGGCATCGCGCTGGCGATGGCGGCCGCGATGCGCGGCTACGGCATGGTGCTCGTGATGCCGGAGAACCAGAGCGTCGAGCGGTGCCAGACCATGCGCGCCTTCGGCGCCGAGCTGGTGCTGACGCCCAAGGCGGCCAGCATGGAGGGCGCGCGCGACGCGGCCGAGCGCATGGTCGCGGAGGGCCGCGGCGTCATGCTCGACCAGTTCTCGAATCCCGACAATCCGCTGGCCCACTACGAGGGCACCGGCCCTGAAATATGGCGCGACACGGAAGGCCGCGTCACCCACTTCGTCTCCAGCATGGGCACAACGGGCACCATCATGGGCTGCTCGCGTTTCCTCAAGGAGAAGAACCCCGCCGTGCGGATCGTCGGCTGTCAGCCGGAGGAAGGCGCCCAGATTCCCGGCATCCGCAAGTGGCCCATGGAATATCTGCCGAAGATCTGCGACTTCTCGCGCATCGACCGCCTCGAATATGTGGGCCAGCGGGAGGCCGAGGAGATGACCCGGCGCATGGCCCGCGAGGAGGGCATCTTCGCCGGCATCTCCTCCGGCGGCGGATTGGCCGTGGCGCTGCGCATCGCCCGCGAGGTCGAGAACGCGGTGATCGTCACCATCGTTTGCGATCGCGGCGACCGCTACCTGTCCACCGGGGTCTTTCCCGCCTGAGCCTGGAGTGCGGATGCCCTTCCGCGCCGTCCTGCCGGCACTGACTTTTCTTTTCGCCCTGCCCTGCGACGCGGCGCAGATCACGCTCTCGCTCGATTCCCTGCGCCACCCGGCCTTCGAGGCCGACGGCATCACCGTCCACCTCGACGCCTTCCGTCCGGGCGAGGCGGACATCAGGATCGCCCGGCTGAAGGCGGGCAGCTTCGAGTACCGGGATGTCAGCCTGCACTGCGCCGGGTTCAGCCTCGACGCCGGGCGCATCGACTGCCCGAAGGGGCAGATCCGGCGCGAATCCCGGCGCGGCGGCGAGCGGCCGCCCTTGCCGTTCTCCTTTTCATGGCGGCAGGGCGAGGGCCGCATCGATCTGGCGGTCGAGGGCGCCGACGCGAGCGCTTGGTCGCCGCTCATCAGGCGGCTGCGCGCCTGGAAGCCGGAAGGGCGTACCGACTTGCGGCTGACGGCCGACCGCCGCCGCGCCGAGATCAAACTGGCCTTCCGGAACCTGCGCTTCGCCGGCCCGAAGGGCGGCGTCGCCGCCGAAGGCATGTCCGTCGACATCGTCGCCACCGCGCAGCGCACGGACAAGGGCTGGTCCTGGCAGGCCACGCTCAACTGGCCGGAGGGGACGCTGCGTGCCGATCCCTGGGTGCGCAAGGCCGGTGTCGCGTCGGCGGCGCAGGGGACGCTCACCGACGCGGAATGGTCCGTCGACCTCGCGCGGCTCGACCTGGCCGGAATCGGCGGCGTCACCGCCAGCCTGCTCTGGGACAGGGAGCGCGGCGAGCCCGTGCGCTGGGGCTTCGTCACCGAGCGCCTCGACCTGGCGACGGCCGTGGAGCAGGGCGTGCAGCCCTGGCTCGCCACGCTCGGATTCCCGGCGTGGCGGGTGTCGGGCCGGGCCCGGTTCGCCGCCGAATGGGAGGGTGCGCTGAAGAGCTTCTACGCGGGGCTGGAGGGCGCGCAGCTTGCCGACGGGACGGGATTCATCGAACTCCACGGCGTCGAGGCGCACATCCCCTGGGAAGCGGGCGTGGCCACCGATGCCTCGTTCGGCATCGCCTCGGCGCGCTTCGGCGACCTGCCGCTCGGCGGCTTCACGTTGCCGATGCGCCTTTCCGGCCGCGAGGCGCGCGTCGGAAATGCGTCGGCGCCGCTGCTCGACGGGCGCTTCGAAATCGAAGATTTGCGCGTCGAGCGCCTGCCCGCCGGCTGGCGGGGCGAATTTGCCGGCGGCATCGAGGGCGTCTCGATGCCGCGGCTGTCGAAGCTGCTCAAGCTGCCGCGCATGGAAGGCAGCCTGACCGCCCGCATCCCCCGCATCGCCTATGCCGACGGCGTGCTGGTACTGGACGGCGCGCTCGGCATCGAGGTGTTCGACGGCGGCATCATCGCGCACCGCCTGCGCGTGCTCGATCCGTTCTCCGCCGGCCGGCGCACCGTCCTCGACGTCACGGCGCGCGACCTCGACCTGGGCATGCTCACGCGCACCTTCGCCTTCGGCAGCATCGAGGGGCGCTTCAACGCCGACATCGCCGACCTCGAAATGGTCGGCTGGCAGCCGGTGCGGTTTGCGGCGCGCATCGACAGCAGCCCCGGCGACCACCTTCGCCTGCTGAGCCTGGGCGCGCTTCAGGACATCACCGCGCTCGGCGAGGAAAAGGAAGGCAGGCTCGCCCGCCGCATCCCGGAACGCAGCGTCGGCGGCTTCGGCTATGCGCGCATCGGCGTCGGCCTTGCCCTCAGGGACGGCGTCTGCCGGCTCGACGGCATCCCCGGCACGGGCGACGACCGGCATGTCGTGCTGATGGAGGGCCGCGGCATCCCCTCGATCAACATCCTCGGCTACAATCGCCGCATCGACTGGGAAGCGATGCTCGCGCGCATCCGCGCCGTGATCGCAGGCAAGTCCGGCGCAGACGCCATCGTCATCGAATGAGCCGTCCGAATGAACCGTCAACTCCTCCTGCTGATCGCCGTCCCGATGCTTTCCGCCTGCGTCAATCTGCACGTGCATTTCCCGGAGGCGCCGGCAGAGAAGCCGGCGGCGGAGGCGCCCGCCCAACCCGAAAAATGACGCCCATCCTCGCCTTCGACATCGAAACCATCCCCGACGTCGCCGGGCTGCGGCTGTTGCACGGCCTGCCTGCCGACCTGTCCGACGCCGAGGCGGCCGAGTTCGCCTTCCAGAAGCAGCGGGCGAAGAACGGCAGCGATTTCCTGCCGCTCCACCTGCAGCGCATCGTCGTCATCTCCTGCGCCCTTCGCAACGACGACGGCTTCCGGGTGTTCTCGCTGGCCGAGCCCAGGATGACCGAGGGCGAGATCGTCCAGCGATTCTTCGACGGCATCGAGAAATTCACGCCGCAGATCGTTTCCTGGAACGGCGGCGGCTTCGACCTGCCGGTGCTTCACTACCGGGGCCTGATCCATGGCGTGGCCGCGCCGCGCTACTGGGACATGGGCGAGGGCGACTACCGCGACAGCCGCGACTTCAAGTGGAACAACTACATCAGCCGCTACCACGCGCGCCACCTCGACCTGATGGACCTCCTGGCCATGTACCAGCCGCGTGCCAGCGCCCCGCTCGACGAGCTGGCGAAGCTGATGGGCCTGCCCGGCAAGCTGGGCATGGACGGTTCCGCCGTCTGGGGCGCGTACCTCGACGGCAGGATCGACGACATCCGCGACTACTGCGAGACCGACGTCGTCAACACCTATCTCGTCTGGCTGGGTTTCCAGAAGATGCGCGGCGCGATGACGGCGGCGGAGCACGACGCCGAGGCGGCCTTCGTTCGCGGCCAGCTCGCGGCCGGCGACGCCGAGCACTGGAAGGAATTCGTCAGCGCCTGGCCTGCCTGAAGCGGCCGAACAGTCTTTTCTCAGGCTCATCCAGTGAGCCTTAGCCCGTTTACGATGTACCCAACCGACGCAATAAGCATGGGGAGGGGCGGATGGACGATTATCTGGCGCATGTTCGGGTGGATGGCGATACGCAATCGCTACAGGATCATTTGTTGGACGTAGCACGTCTAGCCAGCCGTAATGCAGGAAAGATCGGGTTATCGGCTCATGGCGAACTGCTTGGGTTGCTGCACGACATCGGGAAGTTCAGTGCTGCATTCCAAAGCTATCTCAAATCGGCGACAGACCTGCTCGATCAGGACACCGATGAGAATTATGTCGACGCCGGCGGACTCAAGGGCAAGATCGATCATTCGACCGCCGGAGCCCAGATTGTCTGGGGCGAACTTGGTGGTCAGGGAGTAGCGGGGCGCATCGCCGGCCAGGTGCTTGCGCTTTGCGTCGCGTCGCACCATTCGGGCTTGATCGATTGCATCGGTGCCAAGGGGCCAGCGTTCGGCCAGGATGTTTTTGGCGGGCGCATGGACAAGGCTGACGAGCGCACCCATTTGCAAGAAGCGTGGAGCAAGGTCGATCCCGACATCCGTGATCGGATTGTGGTGCTGCTCTCGGACTCAAAAATCCGCGAGGATCTCGTGGGTACGGTCAAGCGCATCAGCCAGTCGCTACCGGATGGTGTTGCCGACTCGAAAATCATCGAGCAACAGCAGGTTGCCCTATTGGTGCGCTTCCTGTTCAGCTGCCTGATCGACGCAGACCGGCTCGATACGGCTACCTTCGAGAAGCCACGGGCCAATCGCCATCGCCCCCATGGCTGTTACGCCGATTGGGAGCGACTGATTGGCAATCTGGAGGCCCATCTTGCCGGTTTCGAACCGCGCGAGCCTATCGACGACCTGCGGCGGGACATTTCGCGACACTGCCTGAGCGCGGCGGCTCGCGAGCGGGGTATCTACTCGCTCACCGTCCCAACGGGCGGCGGCAAGACCTTGGCCAGCCTGCGCTTTGCCATGCATCACGCGGCGCGTTACGGGATGGATCGCATTATTTACGTCATTCCCTTTACGTCGATCATCGACCAGAACGCAGAGGTCGTCCGCGCGATCCTAGAAACCGAAGATGATCCTGCATCCGTCGGGCGCGTCGTGCTCGAACACCACGGTAACCTGACACCGGAGATACAGGGGTGGCGCGACAAGATGCTCACCGAGAACTGGGATGCGCCGGTGATCTACACGACCATGGTGCAATTCCTCGAAGCCCTGTTCGGGGCCGGTACACGAGGTGCCAGGCGGATGCACCAGCTCGCCAACGCCGTGTTGATCTTCGACGAAGTGCAGTCGCTGCCGGTTTCCTGCGTCCATCTGTTCAACAATGCCGTCAACTTCCTGGTTGACACTGGAGGCAGTACGGCCGTTCTGTGCACCGCGACCCAGCCGCTGCTCGACAAGGTCGACGCCAGCCAGGGTGCTATCAAGCTCCTCGAAGACGCCGAGATCATGCCGAACGTCGGACGCCTGTTCGCGAATCTGAAGCGAACCGAGGTACTGAATCGCCACAAGGCCGGCGGTTGGACGCCGGAAGAGATCGCAGCGTTGGCCATTGACGAAGCCAATGCGGTCGGCAGTTGTCTGGTCGTCGTCAATACCAAGCGCGCGGCGCGAGAGGTCTATCGGCTTGTGACGGCGCAAGTCGATATTCCCGTCTTTCATCTCAGCACCAACATGTGCCCGGCGCACCGTAAGGCGCGGCTGGCCGAGATGCGCAAACGTCTGGACCGGCGGAAGCCCGTACTGTGCGTCAGCACCCAACTGATCGAGGCTGGCGTCGATATCGACTTCGGCGCGGTGATCCGCTACGCCGCCGGACTCGACTCCATCGCCCAAGCGGCAGGGCGTTGCAACAGGCATGGACGGCGGCCGACCGGCCGCGTCCATGTGGTCAACCCGTGCGACGAGAATATCGATGCCTTGATTGACATTCGCATCGGCCGGGACAAGACTGCGCGAATGCTGGATGACTATGCCGACGACCCCGCTCGCTTTGGCCACAACCTGATTGGTCCGGCCGCCATGGCGTGGTACTACGAGAACTACTTTTTCGCGCGCAAGGACGACATGCGCTACCCGGTGCCAGCCGGCAAGTTGGGCCATGACGACATGCTGACCAATCTTCTGTCGACGAATGCCTTGGCGGTCGCCGAGTACGGCCAGCGGAAGGGCAAGGCGCCAGATGTCTGGCTGCGCCAGGCATTCATGACGGCGGCGAAGGCCTTCAAGGCTATCGACGCCCCCACGCAAGGCGTCATTGTTCCCCACGGAGACAGGGGACGGGAACTCGTCAACGATCTTTGCGCCGCGATCGAGGTCGAGCGTCAGATCAACCTGTTGCGCCGCGCGCAGCAATTCACTGTCAACGTCTTTCCCGGCGACCTGCGCAAGTTGCAGGAAAGCGGCGCCCTGCATCCGGTTCAGGAGGACTCGGCCATCCTGCATCTCGATCCCCGCCACTACAGCGCCGAGTTCGGCCTTGTCACCGAGCCGGTTAACCCTATGGAGACCTTGCTATCGTGAATGAAACCCGACACAAAGGAATTTCCTTCAAGGTGTGGGGGCGGTATGCACTATTCACCGACCCGCTAACCCGCGTTGGCGGCGAGAAGTGCTCCTACCATATCCCCACCTACGAAGCGATGAAGGGTGTCTGCAAGTCGATCTACTGGAAGCCGACCTTCATCTGGATTGTCGACGAGGTGCGGGTCATGAAGCGCATACGCACCCAGACCAAGGGCGTTAAGCCGCTCGTGCTTTCCGGCGGCAACGACCTGGCGACCTATACCTTCCTCGCCAACGTCGAATACCAGGTGCGCGCCCATTTCGAATGGAACACGCACCGGCCAGAACTCGCCGACGACCACAACCCGGGCAAACACTTCGCGGTCGCCCAGCGTACGCTGGAACGCGGCGGGCGGCAGGACATCTTTCTTGGCACCCGCGATTGCCAAGGCTACGTCGAACCCTGCGAGTTCGGTAGCGGCGCCGGTGCGTACGACGATACGGATGAACTGGCATTCGGCCTGATGTTCCACGGCTTCGACTATCCCGACGAAACCGGGATCGACGAGAACCAACGGGGGGTACTCCGTGCGCGCTTTGGACGGCCGACGATGAAAGATGGCGTCATCCGCTTCCCTCATCCCGGTAGTGACAATCTCATTCGAAAGGACGTGCGCGAGATGACCGCGAAGCGCTTCGTCAAGGACATCAACCTGCGCGGCGTCGGGGCAGAAGCGGCGGAACTGCAACTGGAGGCCGGCGATGGCTTGGATTGAGAAGCTTTTCCGGACCTATGAGAACTGCGCCGACAAGATAGAGCCAATCGGCGCTCATCTGTGGCCTGTTTCGCACGTAGTGAAGAGAGCCAATGTGGAAGTCGTTCTCGATGCGGAAGGCAAATTCAGAAGGGCTCGCGTATTGGGCCGGAGCGAATCGCCGACGCTTATTCCGACAACCGAGAAGTCGGCAGGAAGAACGGGCAGTAGAGATGAGCCGCACCCGCTTTGCGAAGAGTTGGGCTATTGCGCAGCCGATCTTCCCGGTGCGAAGGCGGGGCGATACGCAACGTACAAGGAACTGTTGGCGAGCTGGAGCGATTCACCCGATCACGGACATCCGAAGGTCCGTGCCGTGTTGGCCTATGTCTCCCGAGGCTCGCTGTGGAGCGATCTCGACGGGCGAAGCATCTTTCCGGTGACGACAGAAGACGCCAAAGGCCGGAAGTCCAAGGTGGCTGACGAAAAGGCGTTCGTCAGATGGGTCGTCGAAGAGCCTGGCAATCCCTGCGCCGCGACCTGGGAAGATAAGAGCCTTATAGAGGCCTGGACACGATTTCACAGTGGCCATGGCTGGCGAACTGATTTATGCATGGTTACGGGTCAGCGTGAGCGGATCGCCCAAAGGCACTCCAAGTTCATACGTTATCCAGGCGATGGCGCCAAGTTGATCTCAAGCAACGACTCTGACGGCTTCACATTCCGTGGGCGCTTTACAGACCAGAAGGATGACTACGGCAAGCAGGCGTGCACCGTTTCCTACGAGGTCAGCCAGAAGGCACATAACGCCCTACGCTGGCTGATCGAACGCCAAGCTTATCGAGACTATGAATCAGGCCAGACAGTGGTCGCTTGGGCCGTGGGAGGGAAGGCCATTCCCGACCCATGGTCAAACTCCCTCGACATGGTGCTTCGCTACGAGCACTTGCCGACGGTGGCGATGCCTGCCGCGAGCACCGCGAATGCCGGCGACGTGGGACAGACTTTCGCAACGCGCTTTCGCCGCGTCATCGCTGGCTACGGCGGCAATCTCGACCCGTCTGACGATATCGTGGTCATGGGCCTCGACTCGGCGACGCCCGGCCGCATGGCCATCACCTACTACCGCGAACTCAAGGGCTCGGAGTTCCTTGAACGGATTCGCCGCTGGCACGAGCAATACGCGTGGCATCAGGATTTCGGCAAGGACCGCCGATTCGTCGGCGCGCCCGCGCCGCGCGACTTCGCCGAAGCCGCCTTTGCTACGCGCCTTGGCACCTCGGGGGAACTGCGTCTTGACGACGCCTTGCGCAAGGCCACTGTCGAGCGCCTGCTGCCCTGCATCGTCGATGGGCAATGTGTGCCCCGTGACCTCGTACTCTCGGCCGTGCGTCGTGCGTCGTCCCGCGTGGCCCTCACGCCGGAAGAGTGGGAAAGATTTCTCGGCATCGCCTGTGCGTTGTTCCGGGGCTATTCGAAATCGAAGGGAAAGGAGTACGACATGGCATTGGAGCAGGACAGAAACAGCCGCGACTACCTCTATGGACGGCTGCTCGCGGTGGCCGACAACATCGAGGGGAAGGCCTTGCGCCAATCCGGCGAGGCCAGAGAGACCATGGCGGCGAGACTGATGCAGCGTTTCGCCGACCGGCCTTTCTCCACCTGGCGCAACATCGAGCTTGCGCTGCGCCCATATCAGGGCCGCCTGCGGGCATCGGAGATTTCGAGAGGCTTCCTCCTGGACCGGGAGAAGCGGCTCGATGAAATCCTGTGCCGGTTCAATGCGGACGACTTCACGAACGATAGCCCCCTGACCGGCGAGTTCCTGATCGGCTACCACTGCCAGCGCCGCGAGCTCTTCGCGCCTACCCAATCCGATGCCAACGACCAATCCTCTGACGACTGAATCCGGGAGAACACACATCATGACCGCACTGCAAAACAAGATCGACTTCGCCATCGTCCTTCGCGTCAAGAACGCCAATCCAAACGGCGATCCCCTCAACGGCAACCGCCCGCGCACCGACTATGGTGGCCTGGGCGAGATCACCGATGTCTGCCTCAAGCGCAAGCTCCGTGACCGTTTGCAGGAGGCGGGCTATCGGATCTATGTGCAGTCCGACGACCGCAAGAACGACGAACACAAGAGCCTCGCGGAGCGAGCCAGGGCCGTCCTTGGCGACAAGCTTGGTGGTGCGGAAACGGCAAAGCTCGCTTGCGGTGCGTGGTTTGACGTGCGCGCCTTCGGTCAGCTATTCGCGATCAAAGCCGCCAAGAAGACGAAGAAGGCGGAGGCTACCGATGACATTGGGGGCGACACCGGCATTTCAGTCGGTATTCGCGGCCCCGTGTCCATCCAATCGGCCTTCTCGCTGGAGCCGGTTAGCGTCACCAGTACGCAAATCACCAAGAGTGTCAGCGGCGAAGGCGATGGCAGCAAGCGCGGCTCCGACACCATGGGCATGAAGCATCGCGTCGATCACGGCATCTATGTCAGTTACGGTAGCATGAATCCACAACTTGCCGAGCGCACCGGCTTCTCGGGGGAAGACGCTGCGGCCATCAAGGCCATCCTGCCGAAACTTTTCGAGAACGACGCCTCATCGGCGCGTCCCGAGGGCAGCATGGAGGTCGTTAAGGTGGTCTGGTGGCAGCAGGAAGGCAAGGGCAAATGTTCGTCGGCCAAGGTTCATGCCAGCCTGGATCGAACGAAGATCGGGCCGAATGGCGAATTCGATAGCTCTGCTCTGTCTGACTGCGGGGTCGTGCCGGAAGTTATCGAGGGGTTCTGATCGACTCCGCTTGTACTGAACGCCCATGCCCATGCGTCGTGACGCCTCGCCAGATGTGCGCCTTCGCGGAGGCACGGCGGATGGTGAAACTGTCCAACAGGCCGTCGGATGATCGCCTTGATGGGCGAGACTGGTGCCGCTGACGCGATGCCGATACTTCCATCGACGTAGCTCATGGGATACAATCGCCGATGAAGCAGATTCTCACCACCGACGTCTTCGATGGCTGGTTCGGCGGCCTGCGGGACATCCGGGCCAAGGTGCGCATTCAGGCCCGCATCGATCGCGCCTGGCTGGGTAATTTCGGCGATTGCGCGCCGGTGGGCGAGGGCGTATCGGAGATGCGCATTCACCACGGCCCCGGCTACCGCGTCTATTTCGCGCAGCGTGGGTTGGAGGTGGTGATTCTGCTCGCGGGAGGCGATAAGTCCTCCCAGCCGAAGGACATCGAGCGGGCGCTGGAACTGGCCCGCAGCCTGTAGGAGCAAAGCATGAAAACAGTCAAATTACGGCACTGGGATTCGGCCGAGCATCTGAAGACTGAAGAGGAGATGGTCCTCTATCTGGAGGCCTGCCTGGAGGACGGCGACGCGGCGCTGATCGCTCATGCGCTGGGCGTGATCGCCAAGGCGCGCGGCATGACGCAGTTGGCGCGGGATACCGGCCTCTCGCGCGAGAGCTTGTATAAGGCGCTGTCTGGCGAAGGTAATCCGGAGTTTGCCACCGTCATGAAGGTGGTCAAGGCGATGGGCTTCCAGCTTCACGCGGCGCCGGTGGCGTAAGCTTGCCCATTACCAAATAGGAGAAACCGACATGGACTGGAAAGACCGTATCGTCGCCACGCCTGACACGCTTGTCGGCAAGCCGCGCATCAAGGGTACGCGCATGGGGGTCGAGTTCATCATGCAGTTGTTCGCCTCGGGCTGGACCGAGGCGCAGGTGTTGGAAAGTTATCCGCATCTGTCGCAGGAGGATTTGCGGGCGGTGTTTGCCTTTGTCCATGACTGCATCAAGGACGAGGGCTTCATCATGCGCAGCGTCATCGACGAGGCGGCGATCCATTGATGCGCTTGCTGGCCGACGAAAACTTCCCCGGCCCGGTCATTGATGCGCTGATCGCCGATGGGCACGACCTCGTGTCAGTGGCTCGCTCGATGGCCGGGGTCGACGATCGGGTCGTCTTGGATCAGGCGCGGGCAGGGGGGCGCTGGTTGCTGACCTTCGATGCCGATTTCGGCGATCTGATATTCCTGCACGGCTGCCCCGCGCCACCTGCGCTCCTGTTGTTCCGGCTCCATCCGATCATCGTCGCCGATGTGCTGGCAGCGGCGCGGCGTGCACTCGACGGAGTGCCGGAAGGCCATTTTGCCGTGGTCGGGCGTGAGACGATTCGCGTGCGTTCGTTCCGAGAAACCCTGCCGCGTGGATGAGCGTGCCCCCATCCCCCTCTCTGCCCTCCAGCATTGGTGCTACTGTCCGCGCCAGTGCGCGCTGATCCATGTCGAGCAGGTGTTCGCCGATAACTTGCACACGTTGCGCGGCCAAGCGGTGCACAAGCAGGTCGACCAGCCCGGCGTTGAGACCCGCGCCGGCTTGCGCGTCGAGCGCGCGCTACCTGTTTGGAATGATCGTCTCGGCTTGATCGGCAAGGCCGACATCGTCGAATTCGAGGCCGACGGCACGCCCTACCCGGTGGAATACAAGCACGGCAGCCGCAACAAGGCGGCGTGGATTGCCGCGTGCGACGATCTGCAACTTGCGGCACAGGCGCTGTGTCTGGAAGAAATGACAGGGCATGCCGTGCCGGCGGGCGCGCTCTACTACGCCAGATCAAAGCGTCGCCGCGGGGTGCAGATCACGACCGATCTACGCCGTCGCGTCGAGGAGGTTGCCATCGCTGTTCACGCCCAAGTTGATTCCGGTGATGTTCCGCTGCCGGCGAATGACGCCCGCTGCAAGCAGTGTTCGCTGATCGAGCTGTGCCAGCCGGCGCTCGGCGAAACCGGCGCGGTGCTGCGTGAGGCGCGGCACGATTTGTTCACGGTGGGCGATTGAGCCGCGCACCTATCGCCATGCAGATCCTCAACACACTCTACGTCACCCAACCCGAGAGCTATCTGCATCTTGACAACGACACCCTGCGTATCGAGATCGAGCACGAAACGCGGCTACGCGTGCCGCTGCACCATCTTTCCGCGGTGATCTGCTTTGGCCATGTCTTGGTTTCGCCCATTCTCATGCACCGCCTTGCCGACGAAGGTAAGAGTTTGGTGCTGCTCGACAGCCACGGCCGCTTCAAGGCGCGGCTCGAAGGCCCCGTATCGGGCAATGTGCTGTTGCGCCAAGCCCAGCATCGCCGTACCGCAGCCACTGACTTTTGCGTAACCGTTGCCAAGGCCTGCATCGCAGGCAAGCTGAAGAACTGTCGGCAAGTCCTGCAACGCGGTGCGCGCGAAACGGGACGCGAGGACGACAATGCCGCGCTGGCCGATACCGCCGACGAACTCACTCGCGCGCTGGCACGACTCGAACATGCGCCCGACCTCGATGCCGTGCGTGGCATCGAAGGCGACGCCGCCAAGCGTTACTTTGCCGCGCTACCCCTCATCGTGCGCCCCGATGCGCGCTCTGCCTTCACCCTCAGCGGCCGCACCCGCCGCCCACCGCTGGATCGCATGAATGCGCTGCTCTCCTTCCTCTATGCCATGCTGATGAACGATGCGAGGAGCGCGATAGAGAGCGTCGGCCTCGATCCTCAGATTGGCTTTCTGCACGCTGTGCGTCCAGGTCGAGCCGCGCTGGCGCTCGACCTGATGGAAGAATTCCGCCCGTTGCTGGCCGACCGACTGGCGCTCACTCTCATCAATCGCCGCCAGCTTGACGCCGATGATTTCGTAGAGCACCCCGGCGGAGCCGTTACATTGAAGGATGATGCGCGTAAGGAAGTGGTCACCGCCTACCAGGAGCGAAAGCAGGAAACGCTGGCGCATCCGCTGCTTCAAACCCAACTTGCGCTCGGTCTTGCGCCATTCGTGCAGGCACGCCTGATCGCCCGCACGGTGCGCGGTGACGCCGAGGGCTATCTGCCCTTTACGCCCAGATAACCATGCTTGTCATCGTCAGCTACGATGTATCGACAGAATCCGCCGCCGGCCGCAAGCGCCTGCGCCGTGTCGCCAGGGTGTGTGAAAGCACCGGCCAGCGTGTGCAGAAGTCAGTCTTTGAGTGCAAGGTTACTATCGCCCAATACGAAGAACTCGAACGCCGCCTACTCGCCGAGATCAAACTCGACGAAGACAGCTTGCGCTTCTATCGCCTGACAGAACCGGTTGATTTGCATGTGCGCGAGCATGGCAAGTTCAAGGCCGTGGATTTTGAGGGGCCATTGGTGATATGACGCGCGGAACCCAAGTGACGCAGATTTTCCGTGGGGTTCGCGCAGAAGCGAAGTGTCTGATTTTGCGTTCGGAATCACATCGAGGCAGAATCAGGCAGACCTCGTTTCGGCGAGGTGGCAGGACGTTCGCGCAATGGTTTGGAAAATTCTTTGTGATTCAACAGCCAGCACGCGAACTGACGCCCGGCCCGCGAGGGCCGGGCGAGGATTGAAACAACCTCGTTTTCGCCATTGTCGCAGTTTGTCGCTGACGCCCGGCCCGCGAGGGCCGGGCGAGGATTGAAACTCCGGTGGTTATGGAACAACAAGTATGCAATAAATGACGCCCGGCCCGCGAGGGCCGGGCGAGGATTGAAACACGCACACCGCCAGGCCAAAGCGCGCCCGCCAGTTGACGCCCGGCCCGCGAGGGCCGGGCGAGGATTGAAACTTGTTGACGAGGTCGGTAAAGAACCGCCACTCGCGGACGCCCGGCCCGCGAGGGCCGGGCGAGGATTGAAACATCGCCGATGCCGCGAAGTATTCGTTCGGCGCGCTGACGCCCGGCCCTCGCGGGCCGGGCGAGGATTGAAACAAGGTGAACTACGCCACCGAGAAGCTGGCCGACGACGCCCGGCCCGCGAGGGCCGGGCGAGGATTGAAACGTCTTCTTCGGGAAGTTCGCCGGAGTATTCCCAGGACGCCCGGCCCGCGAGGGCCGGGCGAGGATTGAAACGTCTTCTTCGGGCAGCTCACCTTTATATTCCCAGGACGCCCGGCCCGCGAGGGCCGGGCGAGGATTGAAACCGCTGGAAAGCCCCGCCAATGCTGCCCGTTCCGCGACGCCCGGCCCGCGAGGGCCGGGCGAGGATTGAAACTCCGTGGATCGGTGCCGAGTTATGCGACATCGCGCGACGCCCGGCCCGCGAGGGCCGGGCGAGGATTGAAACTTGCGACCTTAACCGCCAGATCAAGGTAAGCCGGGACGCCCGGCCCGCGAGGGCCGGGCGAGGATTGAAACATCAAGATCAGCGGCGTCAATCCCAACGACGGCCGGACGCCCGGCCCGCGAGGGCCGGGCGAGGATTGAAACACCAGGGCGTCGATTGGGTCCTGCTCACCAACGGGACGCCCGGCCCGCGAGGGCCGGGCGAGGATTGAAACATTTCGAGCAGCTGCTCCTTGATCTGCGCCAGCGGACGCCCGGCCCGCGAGGGCCGGGCGAGGATTGAAACCCGATGAGGTAAGCCTATGAGCAGCGTCGAGAATGACGCCCGGCCCGCGAGGGCCGGGCGAGGATTGAAACTCGTTCCGAGGTGCCGGAACGGGAATGGAACCGGGGACGCCCGGCCCGCGAGGGCCGGGCGAGGATTGAAACAAAGTCGTCATGCGGAGCGCCTGTTCCCTAACCCTGACGCCCGGCCCGCGAGGGCCGGGCGAGGATTGAAACATTGGATTCCAGAACCACCCGCGCGAGACCGCCGGACGCCCGGCCCGCGAGGGCCGGGCGAGGATTGAAACAAGGCGGACGGACGCCTGGAGGAAGTCTTCAAGGGACGCCCGGCCCGCGAGGGCCGGGCGAGGATTGAAACACCCAGGCGACGTTCGCATGCCCAAGCTCGCCCTGGACGCCCGGCCCGCGAGGGCCGGGCGAGGATTGAAACTGTCGGTTAACGCCCGCCGCCCAGCCGAAGACCCGGACGCCCGGCCCGCGAGGGCCGGGCGAGGATTGAAACCCCTTTGGTGTAGTAGGTTATTGCAGGCCAGCACGGACGCCCGGCCCGCGAGGGCCGGGCGAGGATTGAAACAGCTCGGTGGCCCGCTGGTCGGTGATGTGGGCGGGACGCCCGGCCCGCGAGGGCCGGGCGAGGATTGAAACTTTCACCGGGTCGATGCCCTGCCAGCGGCGCGGCTGACGCCCGGCCCGCGAGGGCCGGGCGAGGATTGAAACTATTAGTGGATAGATGGCATTGATATGTATGCTGGTGACGCCCGGCCCGCGAGGGCCGGGCGAGGATTGAAACACCAAGGGCGGCGCATCGATCCGGGCAGCAAGGGGACGCCCGGCCCGCGAGGGCCGGGCGAGGATTGAAACCACCAAGGGCGGCGCATCGATCCGGGCAGCAAGGGACGCCCGGCCCGCGAGGGCCGGGCGAGGATTGAAACATCCTCACCGCAAGACCCCGGCGCGCAACGTCGACGCCCGGCCCGCGAGGGCCGGGCGAGGATTGAAACACTCCGACTGCACCGCTACGCCCTCAGCACTGAGGACGCCCGGCCCGCGAGGGCCGGGCGAGGATTGAAACACTCCGACTGCACCGCTACGCCCTCAGCACTGAGGACGCCCGGCCCGCGAGGGCCGGGCGAGGATTGAAACTCTTTCAGTGGTTCGCGCTTGATGGCGACAGGCGGGACGCCCGGCCCGCGAGGGCCGGGCGAGGATTGAAACCTTATGATGCCCCCACATCACCCCGGCAAAACCCGGACGCCCGGCCCGCGAGGGCCGGGCGAGGATTGAAACTTGATCTGCGTGGAGGACAGCGTCACCAGTGCCGGTGACGCCCGGCCCGCGAGGGCCGGGCGAGGATTGAAACTCCATAAGCCACACCCTAGTATTAAAACCCATAAATAACGCAACATGTATTATGCTGTCGCATACCCACCCCATGACGAGGAGCTGGCTATGCGACAGACTGAGCTGCATCTTACCGACGAGGATCGCGAGTTGATCGAATCGTACCGGACGAAAGGTCTGCGCCATGCCCGGGAAGTGAATCGGGCGCATGTTCTTTCGGCGCTGGATCGTGGCGTTCCGGAGTCCCAGATCACGACGGTCTTGGGCGTAGGGCGCACGGTGATCTGGCGAACGCGGGCAGCGTATCTGGAAGGCGGGGCGGAATACGCGGTGCGCGATGTGGCGCGCCCGGGCAAACCCGCCCAATACGGCGCGGATGTCGAAGCGCAGATTTCAGCCTTGGCCTGCTCATCGCCACCGGAGGGGGCCACGCGATGGACACTCGAATTGCTTGAACAGGCGGCGCATTCCTTGGCCGGTGTCGGACCGATCAGCCGCGAAACGATTCGCCGGCTGCTAAAAAAAACCGCATCAAGCCGTGGCGCAAGCTGATGTGGTGCGTCGGCAGACTGACCGAAGAGTACCGGCAGCGGATGTACGATCTGCTCGATTTGTACGCCCGTCCGTTCCGATCGAGAGAACCGGTCGTTTGCCTGGACGAGAAGAGCAAGCAACTGCTGAAGGATTCGCGCCAACCCCTGCCGATCAAGCCTGGAACGCCCGTGCGACTGGATTACGAGTACGTTCGCGGCGGCACCTGCAACCTGTTCGTGGCGGTCGAACCCAAGGGCGGACGACGGACCGTGCAGATGACCGATCATCGGGCCAAAACGGATTTCGTCGCCTTCGTCCAGTACCTGCTCGAACAGGTCTATGCGAAGGCACGTCGCATTCACCTCGTGCTCGACAACCTCAACACGCATTTCCGCAAGTGCTTCGAGGAAGTGCTCGGAATCAGGGCGGCGAACAAACTGCTGCGACGAGTCGTCTTTCACTACACGCCGAAGCACGCCAGCTGGCTGAACATGGCGGAAATCGAAATTGGCATCCTTGACCGCCAATGCCTCGATCGGCGCTTGCCTGACCGTGACGCACTCGCCAGTGAAGTCAATGCATGGCAACGACGCCGAAACAACGAGCGGCGATGCATCGAGTGGACGTTCTCTCGGCAAGACGCGGATCTGAAAATGGCTCGGCATTATGTTGCGTAATTAATGGGTCGTGATACTAGCGGAATGCCGCGGCACGCGACGCCCGGCCCGCGAGGGCCGGGCGAGGATTGAAACAGTCTGGACGGCGCGCAGGCTCATGCGGCCTCCTGACGCCCGGCCCGCGAGGGCCGGGCGAGGATTGAAACATCCAGCCGTAGTTCTCGATATCGGCGGTGGAGGGCCGGGCGAGGATTGAACTGTCTCAGTTGTCATCGCCGCTGCACAGGTGGATCAAGCAGCATCTTCGTATCAAGAAGTTCCTCGGCATGTCCGAGAATGCGGTGAAGTCGCAGATATGGATCGCCGTATCGGTCTATGTCCTCGTCGCCATCGTCAAGAAGCGCCCTGACCTCGACGCTCCGCTCTGCGCTTTGCGACAGATTCTGTCGCTCACCCTGTCTTAGCGCCCTGACCAGTTGATTTCGGCCGCCGTCGCGGCGCCGATCAGCGCCTGCTCCAGGTTTTCGGGGATTTCCGCCTCCGTCTCCGAGACCGGCACGCGGCCGGCCATGATCTCGGCGTAGTCCTGCGGATGGCGCGGGCTGCGCGCCGGGTCGGCGTAGCCGTCCGGGAAGCTCGGCAGGTTGGTGGCAAGGTCATACTTGTCGGTGGCGCCCAGGGCGTGCAGCATCTCGTGGGCGATGACGACGTTGTTCTGCGCCGCCATGGCGTTGGTGGCGAAGACGTTGGCCAAGCCGATCAGGCCGCGCGCCAGCCCGACCGAGTGCGGCAGGCGGGGGCTGCGGTCCGGGTCGTGGTAGAGCAGGAATATGCGCACGTTCGGCCTCGGTCCGTCGATGCCGTCGTTGCGCCAGGTCCACCAGCGCATTTGCAGGCTCCAGAGGATGGATTCCAGCGCGTTCGGGCGGACGGGCGGCTGCGGCGGCCGGCTGTCCAGCGGCGGTGCGAGCACAATCTCCACGGGGCGCATGAGGTCGAGGCCGTGGCGTTTGGCCTCCTCGTCCATGAACCGCTCGATGCCCTTGAAGCTGCTGGCCTGCAGGCGCCGCACATGGCCGGCGGCGGCGTCGCTGCCGTCGCCGTCGATCGGATAGAGCGCGACGAGGATACCCTCCTTCCAGGACACGGCCCGCGAGCGCGCGAGCCACGCCTCCTGGGCGACGGTGGCGAGGATCAGTAGCAGGACGGCGATGCGCAGGATGCGGAACATGCCGTCCCCGGCCGGCTCAGTGCTTCGCCGGCTTGATCTTGCCGATCCGGGCGCACCATTCGTGCGGGCCGGTCTGGTGCACCGAGGTGCCCTGGCTGTCGACCGCCACGGTAACGGGCATGTCATTCACCTCGAACTCGTAAATCGCCTCCATGCCCAGGTCGGCGAATGCGACCACCCGAGCCGCCTTGATCGCCTTCGAGACGAGGTAGGCGGCGCCGCCGACCGCCATCAGGTAGGCGGACTTGTTGTCCTTGATCGCCTCGATGGCGGCGGGCCCGCGCTCGGACTTTCCGATCATGGCGATGAGCCCCGTCTGCTCCAGCATCATGCGCGTGAACTTGTCCATGCGCGTGGCCGTGGTCGGGCCGGCGGGGCCGACCACCTCGTCCCTCACCGGATCGACCGGGCCGACGTAGTAGATGACGCGGTTGGTGAAGTCGACGGGCAGCTTTTCATTCTTCGCGAGCATGTCCGCGATGCGCTTGTGGGCGGCGTCGCGGCCGGTGAGCATCCTGCCGTTCAGCAGCAGCTTCTGGCCGGGCTGCCAGGCGGCAACCTGTTCCTTCGTGAGCTTGTCGAGGTCGACGCGGGTCGCCGTGGCGGCGTCGGCTCGCCAGGTGACCTTCGGCCAGTCTTCCAGCCTCGGCGGTTCGAGCTTCGCCGGGCCGGAGCCATCGAGGTGGAAATGGATATGACGGGTCGCGGCGCAGTTCGGGATCATCGCCACCGGCAGGTTGGCGGCGTGGGTCGGGCAGTCGAGCACCTTGACGTCGACCACGGTCGTCAGGCCGCCCAGGCCCTGCGCGCCGATGCCCAGCGCATTGACCTTGTCGTAGAGCTCCAGGCGCAGCTCTTCGGCGCGGTTCTTCGCGCCGCGTGCCTTGAGTTCATGGATGTCGACGGGGGCCATCAGGGATTCCTTGGCCATCAGCATCGCCTTCTCCGGCGTGCCGCCGATGCCGATGCCGAGGATGCCCGGCGGGCACCAGCCCGCGCCCATCTGCGGCACGGACTTCAGCACCCAGTCGACGAGGTCGTCCGAGGGGTTGAGCATGGCGAACTTGGTCTTGGCCTCCGAGCCGCCGCCCTTGGCCGCGCAGATCACCTCCAGGTGGTCGCCGGGGACGATCTCGACATGCACGACGGCGGGCGTGTTGTCCTTCGTGTTGGTGCGCTTGCCGGCGGGATCGGCCAGCACCGAGGCGCGCAGGGGGTTGTCCGGGTTGAGATAGGCGCGGCGCACGCCCTCGTCGATCATCTGCTGGATGCTCATTCTCGCGTCCCAGCGCACGTCCATGCCGATCTTGAGGAAGACCGTGGCGATGCCGGTGTCCTGGCAGATGGGCCGGTGGCCTTCCGCGCACATGCGCGAATTGGTGAGGATCTGGGCGATGGCGTCCTTCGCCGCGGGGCTTTCCTCGCGCTCGTAGGCCTCACCCAGGGCCTTGATGTAGTCGAGCGGGTGGTAGACGCTGATGTACTGGAACGCATCGGCGATGGAGGCGATGAAGTCCTCCTGCTTGATGGTGGTCGTCATGGGTTGCTCTCAGTGGTGGGCGCTTTTGCTGATGATCAGCGTCTGCATCATGACCTTGTCGGTCCATGCGATGGCCAGCGCGGAAATCAGGAAGGAGGCGTGGATCGCGACCTGGGCGATGACGACGCGGTCCTCGACATGGGGGGCATTGATGAAGGTGCGCAGCAGATGGATCGAGGAAATGCTGATCAGCGCCACCGCGAGCTTGACCTTGAGCACGCCGGCATTGACGTGCGAGAGCCATTCCGGCTGGTCGGGATTGCCCTCGAGATCGAGCTTGGATACGAAGGTCTCGTAGCCGCCGATAATGACCATGATGAGCAGGTTGGCGATCATGACCACGTCGATCAGACCCAGCACGATCAGCATCACTTCCGACTCGCTGAGGCTGCCGGCCTTGGTGATGAGGATCATCAGCTCGTGCATGAACTGATAGACATAGACGCCCTGCGCGGCGATCAGGCCGAGGTACAGCGGCGCCTGGAGCCAGCGGCTCCAGAAGATAAAGCTCTCCATCGCCTTCACGGATTTTTGCATGGGGGTGTCTCCGGGGATTTTCTCACCGCATTTTACATCGGGAGTCCGCGATGCCGCGGCGCAGCAAGCGGGATGTAAGAAAAGCGTAAGCGTGTTCCACTCTAATCTAGAATTGGCTTCAGACAACCAGAGGAGGGTTTTTCGATGTCCACGATCGAGTCGGTGCTTCAGGAAAATCGCGTCTTTCCGCCGCCCGAAGAACTTGTCCGGAAGGCCGCCGTATCCGGTATGGCCGCCTACGAGGCGCTGTGCAGGGAGGCCGAGCGGGACTATGCTGGCTACTGGGCGCGGCTGGCCCGCGAGCATGTGGTCTGGAAGCAGCCCTTCACCCACGTCTTGGACGAATCCGACGCTCCCTTCTTCAAGTGGTTCACCGACGGCAAGCTCAACGTCTCCTGGAACTGCCTCGACAAGAACGTCGAGGCGGGCCTCGGCGACAAGGTCGCAATCATCTTCGAGGCCGACGACGGCCAGGTGACCAAGGTTACCTACAAGGAACTGCTGGCGAAGACCGCGCAGTTCGCCAATGCGCTCAAGGCGCAGGGCATCGGCAAGGGCGACCGCGTGCTGATCTACCTGCCGATGTCCGTCGAGGGCGTCGTGGCCATGCAGGCCTGCGCGCGCATCGGCGCGATCCACTCCGTGGTGTTCGGCGGCTTTTCCGCCAAGTCGGTCCAGGAGCGCATCGTCGACGCCGGCGCCGTGGCCGTCATCACGGCCGACGCGCAGATGCGCGGCGGCAAGGCCATCGCGCTCAAGCCCGCCGTGGATGAGGCGCTCGCCCTGGGCGGCTGCGAATCCATCAAGTCGGTCATCGTATACAAGCGCACCGGCGGCGCCTGCGCCATGGTCGCCGGGCGCGACCTGTGGTGGCACGACGCCGTCGCCGGGCAGCCCGACGCCTGCGAGCCGGAATGGGTCGAGGCCGAGCATCCGCTGTTCCTGCTTTACACCTCCGGCTCGACCGGCAAGCCCAAGGGCGTCCAGCACTCCACCGGCGGCTACCTCCTGCACGCCATCCTGACGACGAAGTGGGTGTTCGACCTCAAGCCCGACGACGTGTTCTGGTGCACGGCCGACATCGGCTGGGTCACGGGCCACACCTACATCACCTACGGGCCGCTCGCCTGCGGCGGTACCGAGATCGTGTTCGAGGGCGTGCCCGTCTACCCCGATGCCGGCCGCTTCTGGAAGACTATCCAGAACCACAAAGTCAGCGTCTTCTACACGGCGCCCACGGCAATCCGCTCGCTCATCAAGGCCAACGAGGCCAACCCGGCGACTGCCCCGAAAAACTACGACCTCGGGAGCCTGCGCATCCTCGGTTCGGTGGGCGAGCCCATCAACCCCGAAGCCTGGATGTGGTACCACACCAACGTCGGCGGCGGCCGCTGCCCGATCATGGACACCTGGTGGCAGACTGAAACCGGCGGCCACATGATCACGCCGCTGCCCGGCGCGACGCCGCTGGTGCCCGGCTCCTGCACGCTGCCGTTCCCCGGCATCCAGGCCGAGATCGTCGACGAGACCGGCGTCGACGTCGAATGGGGCAAGGGCGGCTTCCTCGTCGTCAAGAAGCCCTGGCCCTCGATGATCCGCACCATTTGGGGCGATCCCGACCGCTACCGGAAGTCCTACTATCCGGAGGATTTCCAGGGCCGGCTGTATCTCGCCGGCGACGGCGCGGTGCGCGACGCCAGGACCGGCTACTTCACCATCATGGGCCGCATCGACGACGTGCTCAACGTCTCCGGCCATCGCCTGGGCACCATGGAAATCGAGTCGGCGCTGGTCGCCAACCCGATCGTCGCGGAGGCCGCCGTGGTCGGCCGTCCGGACGACCTGACCGGCGAGGCCGTCTGCGCCTTCGTCGTGCTCAAGCAGGCCCGCCCCGCCGGCGACGAGGCGCACAAGATCGCCGACATGCTGCGCGCCTGGGTCGCCAAGGAGATCGGCCCCATCGCCAAGCCCAAGGAAATCCGCTTCGGCGACAACCTCCCCAAGACCCGCTCCGGCAAGATCATGCGCCGGCTGCTGCGCTCGCTGGCCAAGGGCGAGGAGATCACGCAGGATGTCTCGACGCTGGAGAACCCGGCCATTCTTGAACAGCTCAAGCAGATGGCTTGATCTGTTCGCCGGGGCGCTCAGAAGATGAGATTGGCAATGGCCGTCAGCGGCTGCGGTCCAGGGTATTGCGCCCAACCGTGTAACAATGCAGGCTGGTCGGCGCGAACTCGATGTCGACGCCATTCATGGCCTTGACGCCACCACGGCTGAAGGTGGTCACCAGCGGCATGCGGGCGAGCTTGTTCGTCGTCGCGAACTCGATGATGCCGCGAATCTCCTTGGGATCGTCAAACGGCCGGTCGGACCATTTCACCTCGACGGCGAAGCGCGGCTGCTGGCGCTGGTCGAGGCTCACCAGGTCGACCTCGCCCTTTTTCCAGCGGGCGTAGCGCAGGGAGTCGATGTGCGCGTCGTTGTGCAGCCACTGGCTGAAAACCGCCGTCTCGACCAGGTGGCCGATCGCAGGATCGGTTGCCGTCAGTGAACTGAACAGCGCGGCACGCATGGTCGGATTGGTCAGGTAGACCTTGAAGGTCATCGCCTTCTTGAACTGCCGGGCGTTGTTGTCGACACGCCGCATCCGCTTGATGAGGAAAGCCGCCTCCAGGTACTCCAGATACTTCGCCAGCGTCGGCTTCGAGACGCCCGAGGATTGCGACAGATCTTCGAGGCTCAGTTCCTGCGCCGTGTTGTAGGCGAGGGTGTTGAACAGCGCATTCAGTTCCTGCACGTCGGAAATCCCGTACAGGCTCGGCAGATCGCGCAATAGCACCTTATCAATGATGTCGCTCTTGATGTAGCGGCGCGGATTCTTGCGAATGCCCTCGAAGAACAGCGCCTCGGGATAGCCCCCGTAGTTCAGGTAATCGACGAAGGCCTCGTTGAGCGCGTGGATGTCCTGCGCGACATAGCGGCGCGTCCCGCCTTCCGCCTCCTCCTCGCGGATGAGCGAGCTTTCCTTGTCGACGAAGCGCAGGAACTCGAAGAAGGTCAGCGGCGGCAGCACGAAGTCCGTAAAGCGGCCGGCGCCGGATTCCGCGCTCTTGTGTTTGAGCGCCGCCGCCGCGGAGCCCGTGGCAACGAACTGGCAATGGCGGTGCGAATCCACCAGCGACTTGAGATGCACCTCCCAGGTCTTGAGATACTGGATCTCGTCGAAGAACACATAGAGCCGCGTGTTGGCCGGCCGATCGAACATCTTTTCGAAACGTCGCACCAGGGCATCGAGGCTCAGGCCGATCAGGGATGGCGTTTCCAGGGAAACATAGAGGATGTCGCGCCCTGCGACACCGTCTTCCATAAGGGCGTGAATGGCATGGGCCACCAGGATCGTCTTGCCGACCCGGCGCGGCCCCATCAACAGCACGGCGCGGTGCGCCCCGCCGGACTGGACCAGAATCTTGAACGCCGGCAGGTAGGCGCGCCGGGGCATCGCAGCGCGATCCGCCTCGATTCCACCGCCGGAAAGCCACCACGGGTTGTCTTCCCGCAGGCGGTTTTCTATTTCAAGTTCAGATACTTGAAGCATGATAGTCAATCAAGACAAATAATATTTGCTTGATTGTAGATCATTAAGGAAAAGTTGTTTAGTGTTGTTGTTTGCCGCGATTGGCAATCTTCAAATGGCAAAAGTTGGCGCTGGCGACGCGGCGGGTTGGCTAAGGCGCCTTGGGGCTACAATCGCGCGAAATGAAGCGACCCCCCGACCTCCGCCTCACCGCCCAGCGACTCGCGGCCCTGTTCCTGCTCGGCTGCGCGCTGTTCAACTATCCGATGCTGGCGCTGTTCAACCGGCCGCTCGCGGTGCTGGGCGTGCCGATGCTCTACGCGTACCTCTTCGGCGCCTGGCTGCTGCTGATCGCGCTGATGGCGCTGGCGATCGAGCGACGGGGCGACTGACATGCTCCAGGGCTGGGTGATCGTCCTCGCGGCCTTCGCCTACCTGGGCATCCTGTTCGCCATCGCCTGGCACGCCGACCGGCGGGCGGACGCGGGCCGCTCGCTCATCGGGAATCCGGTCGTCTATGCGCTGTCGCTGGCGGTCTATTGCACGGCCTGGACGTTCTACGGCAGCGTGGGCCGCGCGGCGGCCACGGGCATCGGCTTCCTGCCCATCTACCTGGGGCCGACGCTGATGCTGGCGCTGGGCTGGCTCGTCCTGCTCAAGGTCGTGCGCGTCGCCAAGGCCAACCGCATCACCTCGATCGCCGACTTCATCGCCTCGCGCTACGGCAAGAGCCAGCTGCTCGGCGGGCTGGTGACGGTCATCGCCGTGGTCGGCGTCGTCCCCTACATCGCGCTCCAGCTCAAGGCGGTTTCCAACAGCTTCACCATCCTCTCCCACTATCCGGAGATCGTCATGCCGGACCGGGCCGTCGCCGTGCCGCTGTGGCAGGACAGCGCGCTCTACGTGGCCGCGGTCATGGCCGCCTTCACGATCCTCTTCGGCACCCGCCATCTCGACGCCACCGAGCGCCACGAGGGCATGGTCGCGGCCATCGCCTTCGAGTCGGTGGTGAAGCTGGTGGCCTTCCTCGCCGTCGGCCTGTTCGTCACCTTCGGCATCCATGGCGGCCCGGTCGAGCTGTTCGACCGCGCGCGCGAGGCGCCGGAGCTGGCCCGCCTGATGGTGGCCGACGATACGGCGGGCGGCTACGGCCGCTGGGCCGGCCTCGTCTTCCTGTCGATGTTCGCGGCGCTGCTGTTGCCGCGCCAGTTCCAGATCGCCGTGGTGGAGAACGTCGATGAAAGCCACCTGAAGCGCGCCGTCTGGCTCTTCCCGCTCTACATGTTCCTCATCAACCTCTTCGTCCTGCCCATCGCGCTGGGCGGCCTGCTGCATTTCGGCGCGGGCGGTGTCGACGCCGACACATTCGTCCTCACGCTGCCCATGGCGCATGGGGCCGAGGGGCTGGCGCTGCTGGTGTTCATCGGCGGGCTGTCGGCCGCCACCGGCATGATCATCGTCGAAACCATCGCGCTGTCCACCATGGTCTGCAACGACCTCCTGATGCCCGTGTTGCTGCGCCTGCCGCGCCTCGGCCTGCACGAGCGACGCGACCTCTCCGGCCTGCTGCTGGGAATCCGCCGCTGGGCCATCGCCCTGATCCTGCTGCTCGGCTACGCCTATTTCCGCGTCGCCGGCGAGGCCTACGCGCTCGTCGCCATCGGCCTGATCTCGTTCGCCGCCGTCGCCCAGTTCGCGCCGGCACTGATCGGCGGCCTCTACTGGAAGGGGGGCACGCGCGAAGGCGCGCTGGCGGGGCTCTCCGCCGGCTTCCTGGTGTGGGCCTACACGCTGCTGCTGCCGTCCTTCGCCAAGTCCGGCTGGCTGCCGGAGGACTTCATGAGCCAAGGCATGTTCGGCATCGACCTCCTGCGCCCACAGCGGCTTTTCGGCCTCGCGGGGCTCGACGAGATCAGCCACTGCCTGCTCTGGAGCCTGCTGGCGAACGTCGGCGCCTACCTCGGCGTCTCCCAGTGGCGCACCCCCAACGTCCGCGAGGCGCGCCAGGCTACGCGCTTCGTCGATGGCGTTATCGATCGCGGCGCCGACGGCTGGCGCGGGAGCGCGCGGGTGAAGGATCTTCTCCCGTTGGCCGGCCGCTTCGTCGGGCCGGGGCGGGCGCGGGAGGCCTTCGCGCAGTACGCGCGCAGCCGCGGCGCGGCCGGCGTCGAGGCGCTGCCGGCGGACGCCGGCCTGGTTCATTTCGCCGAAAGCCTGCTGGCCGGCGCCATCGGCTCGGCCTCGGCGCGGGTGGCGGTGGCCTCGGTGGCTAAGGAGGAGCCGATCGAGATCGGCGAGGTGCTCGACATCCTCGACGAGGCCTCGCAGGTGCGCACCGCCAACGAGCGCCTCCAGGAGCTCGACCGCATGAAGGACGACTTCATCTCCACCGTCACCCACGAGCTTCGGACGCCGCTGACCTCCATCCGCGCCTTCTCTGAAATGCTGAACGACGACCCGAAGATGCCTCTCGCCGAACGCACGCGATTCCTCGGCATCATCGTCGCCGAGGCCGAGCGACTCTCGCGCCTGATCAATCAGATACTCGACCTCGCCCGGCTGGAGGCGGGGCGCGTCGAGTGGATTCGCGGCGAGGTCGATCTCGCGGGCGTCGTGCGCGAGTCGCTCGACGCGCTGGGCCAGATCGTCAAGGACAAGGGCGCGGCCGTCGAGATGCGCCTGCCGGGCGCCGGGCCGGTGGTGCTGGCCGATCGCGACCGGCTGGTGCAGGTCATGCTCAACCTGCTGTCCAACGCCGTGAAGTTCGTCGCGCCGGGGGAAGGGCGCATCCTCGTCGAGGTCGATGCGGCGGACGGGCAGGCGAGGGTCGCCGTCGCCGACAACGGGCCGGGCGTCAGGCCGGAGGAGCGGGAACTGATCTTCGAGAAGTTCCGGCAGGGCACGGGAGACGGGGGCACGCTGACCGGCAAGCCCCAGGGCACGGGCCTGGGCCTGCCCATCAGCCGCCGGATCGTCGAGGCCTTCGGCGGCCGCATGTGGGTGGAAAACGCGCCGGGGCGGGGTGCGCGCTTCCTCTTCACGCTGCCGCTGAAGGGCGGCGATAATGGCGGCGCAATTGCAACGGGAGCAACGGGAGGAAGCCAGTGAGCGCCAGGATACTCATCGTCGACGACGAGCCCAACATCGTCGTGTCCCTCGAATACCTGATGAAGAAGGAAGGCTTCGAGGTGGCGGTGGCCGCCGACGGCGAGGCCGCGCTGGCGCAGGTGGCGGCCTTCGCGCCCGACCTGGTGCTGCTCGACGTGATGATGCCGAAGAAGTCCGGCTTCGAGGTCTGCCAGCAGTTGCGCGCCGACCCCGCGCGCGCCGGCCTGCGGATCGTGATGCTGACGGCCAAGGGGCGCGACGCCGAGGTGGCCAAGGGCGTCGCGCTGGGGGCGGACGCCTACGTCACCAAGCCGTTCTCCACCCGCGAGCTGGTCGCGAAGGTGAAGTCCCTGCTGTGAATCCGCGCATCCTCGCCGCCGCGCTCGCGCTGGCCCTGCTGATGGTCGGGCCCTTCCTGGCGATGGCGGCGATCCTCTCGGCGGAGATGAACGAGGCCGAACGGGGAGCGGCGGAGCTGCTCCTGCCCCGGCTGCCGCTGGGCGCCTTCCTGACCGTCATCGGCTTCCTGCTCGGCTTGCGGATGATTCACCTGCTGTTCGGGCAGTACGTCCTCGGGCCGATGAAAGTGGCGGAGCAGCTGCGCCTGATGCTGGGGGCCAACCGCAGTTACCGCGTCGCGGCGGAGGGACCGCCCGAAATGCGGGAACTGGCGCGCGCGGCCAACGACCTCGCCGCCCAGCGCGACGCGCTGCTGGCCGACGTGGAGGCGCAGGTCCTCGCGGCCCGCGCGAAGGTGGAGGAGGAAAGGAACCGGCTGGCCGCCCTGATGTCCGAGCTGGCCCAGGCGGTGGTCGTCTGCAACCTGGACGGGCGCATCCTGCTCTACAACCAGCGCGCGCGATCCCTGTTCGAGACGTCGGTCGGCCTGGGCCGCTCCATCTTTTCAATCCTCGAACGGGGCCAGATCGCCCACGCGCTGGAGAACGTCCGGCAGCGCATGAGGAAAGTCAGTGCCGGCGCGACGGCGAATTTCATCGCGACGACCGCCGCCGGGCGGCTCCTGCGCGTGCAGATGGCGGCCGTCCTCGGCGCCTTGCCGGGGGGCGAGGGCGCGCCGGAGATCACCGGCTATGTGCTGACCGTCGACGATATCACCGCCGGATTCGAGCGCGCGGCCGCGCGCGACCGGGTGCTCCACGCCCTGACGGACGGCAGCCGTGCCGCGCTGGGCAGCATCCGGGCGGCCGTCGAGATGCTGCGCGACAGCCCCGGCATGGCGGAGGCGGAGCGCGAGCGGTTCACCGGCGTCATCGGCGACGAGGTCACCGCCATGAGCCAGCGGCTCGACGCCACCATGGGCGAGTTCGCCGATTCCCTGAAGACGCGCTGGCCGCTGGAGGACGTGCAGGGCGCCGACCTCGTGGAGGCCGCCCGCCGCCGCATCGAGGCCCGGCTCGGCCTGGCCACGCGCGCCGAGGCGCTGGACGACGGCCTGTGGGTGCGCGCCGACAGCTTCTCGCTGATCCACGCCATCACCTTCCTGGCCGCCCGACTCCAGGATGAATACGGAATCCGCGAGCTGCGCTTCCGCCTCTCCTCCGAGGGACGGATGGCCTTCGTGGACATGATCTGGCCGGACGTCATCGTCTCGACGGAGGCGCTCTTCAACTGGGAGCTGGAGCCCATGACCGTGGGCGAGGAATCCAATCCCCTCACCCTGCGCGACGTGGTGGATCGCCACGGCGGCGAAGTCTGGCACCAGCGGGAATCGGAGCGCGCCGCCTTCTTCCGCGTCGTGCTGCCGGTCGCGGCCGCGCCGGAGCCGTCGGCGGCGCGCCCGGCGCAGCCGCTGCGCGCAAGCAGCCGGCCCGAATTCTACGACTTCGACCTCTTCCACCGCGGCGACGAGAGCCACGCCCTCGACGACCGCCGCCTCGCCGACCTGGCCTTCACGGTGTTCGACACCGAGACCACGGGCCTCGAACCCTCGAAGGGCGACGAGATCATCCAGATCGGCGCCGTGCGCATCGTCAACGGACGGCTGCTGCCTCACGAGAGCTTCGAGCAGCTCGTCGACCCGCGCCGGCCGCTTTCCCGCGAGGGCACCGCCATTCACGGCATCACGGCGGAGATGCTGGCCGGCCAGCCGGTCATCAGTGAGGTGCTGCCCCGCTTCCACCGCTTCTGCGAGGACACGGTGCTCGTGGCCCACAACGCCGCCTTCGACATGCGCTTCCTCCAGCTCAAGGAGGCGGCCACCGGCATCCGTTTCACCCAGCCGCTGCTCGACACCCTGCTGCTGTCGGCCGTCGCGCATCCCAACCAGGAATCCCACGCGCTGGAGGACATCGCGGCGCGCCTGGGCGTTCCCCTCATCGGCCGCCATACGGCCCTGGGCGACGCCATCGTTACCGGCGAGGTGTTCCTGCGCCTGGTGGCGCTGCTCGATGGCATGGGCATCCACACGCTGGAGCAGGCGCGCGAGGCGGCCCGGAAAACCTTCTACGCCAAGGTAACGTACTGAATGGAGCCGGACGGGACGACCCGCGCCATCCATGCCGCCGAAAGCATGGAATCCCTCATCGCCATCGCCGGGGATGTCCGCCGGCTGGTCGACGGGATGCTGTCGGAAGGGACGGCGGCCGAAGTGCTGACCCGGCGCATATCGACGCTCAACGACCATCTGGCCGCGCGCGTGATCGAGTTGACCGAAACCCGGTTCGCGCTGCCGGCGGTCGAGTGGTGCTGGCTGGCCTTCGGCTCCGAAGGCCGCCTTGAGCAGACGCTGTCCACCGACCAGGACAACGGCCTGCTGTTCGCCGCCGGCGAGGGCGAGGCCGAACGCCTGCGCGCTGCCTTCCTGCCCTTCTGTCGGGAGGTGAACGGGCGGCTCGCGGCCTGCGGTTTCCCCCTGTGCAAGGGCGACATCATGGCCGGCAATCCGGAGCTGTGCCTGTCCCTGGACGAATGGAGGCACAAGTTCGCCACGTGGATGCACTCCAACAACCCGCAGGCGCTGCTCAACGCCACCATCTTCTTCGACTTCCGGCCGATATACGGCGCCGGCGGCCTGGCCGAGCGCCTGCGAGAATGGCTGCTGACGACCATTCCTTCCGCCACGCTGTTCCTGCGATTCATGGCGGGCAATGCGCTTTCCGTCGAGCCGCCGCTGGGCATGATCCGCGACTTCATCTTCGACAAGAACGAGGCGTTTCCCCATACGATCGATCTCAAGGCCGGCGGCGCGCGGCTTTTCGTCGATGCCGCCCGCATCCTGGCGCTGGCCGGCGGCGTCGGCGAAACGGGCACCGCCCAGCGCCTGCGCGTTCTGGCGGAAAGGGGCAAGCTGGGTCGCGACGACGTGGATGCCATCATCGACGGCTTCTATCACATCCAGCGGCTGCGCCTGCGCCACCAGCAGGCCGGCGCGGCCGAGGGCGCGGCCAACCGCATCGACCCGGACGCATTGAACGAGCTGGACCGCACCATCCTCAAGGAAGCCTTCCGTCAGGCGAAGAAGCTGCAAAGCCGGCTCCAGATGGACTATCGGCTGTAGGATGGCGCCATGACAGAAGACACCGCGATTCCAGCCGTCGACGGGGCCATCGAAACCCGTCGCTCGATCCGCGCCTTTCTCGGCACCCCCGTTCCGCCGGAGACGATCCGGCGCATCCTGGAAGTGGCGTCGAGGGCGCCCTCCGGCACCAACACCCAGCCCTGGCGCGTCCATGTGCTCACCGGCGCCGCCCGCGACCGGCTGGTGGCGGAAGTCTGCCGCGCCTTCGACGAGGCGCCCGACGCGCACCGCATGGAGTACGACTACTACCCGGAGAAGTTCTTCGAGCCCTATCTCTCGCGCCGCCGCAAGGTGGGCTGGGATCTCTACGGCCTGCTGGGCATCGTCAAGGGCGACGCCGAGGGCATGCGCCTCGCGCATCGTCGCAACTTCGAGTTCTTCGGCGCGCCCGTCGGCCTCGTCTTCACCATCGACCGGCGGCTGGGGCGCGGCAGCTGGCTCGATGCCGGCATGTTCATGCAGAACATCATGATCGCCGCCCGTACCCGGGGGCTGGACACCTGCGCGCAGGCGGCCTGGGCGCAGTTCCACCGCGTCATCCGGGAAATGCTCGCGATCCCGGAGGAGGAGATGGTGGTCTGCGGCATGGCGCTGGGTCACGCCGATCCGGCGGCGCCGGCCAACGCCCTCGTCACGGAGCGGGTGCCGGTTTCCGAATTCGCGGTCTTCCACGGGGGTTGACGCGATGGAACTGCTGCTGGCCTTTCTCGCGGGGCTGCTGATCGGGGGCGGCGCGGCGGCCGCGCTGCTGATCGCCCACGAGCGTTCCGCCCGTGCCGGGCGCGATGCGATGCTCGACGCCTTCAACGCCCTCTCCACCGAGGCGCTCGCGCGCAACAACCGTTCCTTCGCCGACGTCGTCGCGCCCGTCAGCGCCACGCTGGAAAAGTTCGAGCGGCAGATCGGCCAGGTGGAAAAGTCGCGCATCGACGCCTACGCGACGCTGACCGAACAGGTGCGGAGCCTCGCCGAGTCGCAGGGCCATCTGCGCGCCGAAACCGCGAATCTCGTCAAGGCCCTGCGCGCGCCGCATACGCGGGGCCGCTGGGGCGAGCTGCAATTGAAGCGCGTCGTCGAGATGGCCGGCATGCTCGATCACTGCGACTTCCACGAGCAGGAGAGCACCCCGGTCAACGGGGGGGAGGAGGGCCGGCTGCGCCCGGACATGGTCGTGCGCCTGCCCGGCGGCAAGAACATCGTCGTCGATGCGAAAGCCCCGCTGGCCGCCTACCTCGACGCGCTCGAAGCGCAGGACGAGCACGAGCGCCGCCGCAAGCTGGCCGACCATGCGCGCCACGTGCGCGACCACCTGGCGAAGCTGGGCCGCAAGTCCTACTGGGAGCAGTTCCAGCCCTCGCCGGACTTCGTCGTGCTCTTCCTGCCCGGCGAGACCTTCTACAGCGCCGCGCTGGAAGCCGACCCCTCGCTGATCGAGGCCGGCGTCGAGAGCCGCGTGATCCTCGCCACGCCGACCACGCTCATCGCCCTGCTGCGCGCCGTCGCCTACGGTTGGAAGCAGGAGGCGCTGGCCGAGAACGCGCAGAAGATCAGCGAACTGGGCCGCGAACTCTACGAGCGCCTCGCCACGCTGGGCGACCACTGGGGCAAGGTCGGGAAGAACCTCTCCGAGGCCGTGGGCGCCTACAACAGCTCGGTCGCCTCGCTCGAATCGCGCGTGCTGGTCTCCGCCCGCAAGTTCCGCGACCTCCAGGCCGCGCCCGAGGGGAAGGATATCCGGGAGCTCGCCCAGGTGGACAAGGCCGCGCGGCAACTCCAGGCGCCGGAGATGGACGCCGGGGAGTGAACCGGCTCTCCTCCCGCAGGCTCGCACAAGCCGGTTTTCCATGGCCGATCCCATAGGTGGATAGAATCGCGGCCATGGAATTCCCCGCATCGTTGTTTTCAGACGTCACCGTGACGGTGGCCGCCGACGATCTCGGCCGCATGGCCGCGCTGATCGTCGCCATCGAGCGGGTGGTCGCGCTGCCGGCCTGGCGCGACCATGTGCTCGCCTGGGCGCCGGAGGCGGCCCGACACGAGTCGGCTGCCAGGAGCGTCTTCTTCGGCTACGACTTCCACGAGACGCCCGAGGGGCCGAAGCTCATCGAGATCAACACCAACGCCGGCGGCGGCCTGCTGTGCGCCTGGCGGGAGGGGGGGGAGGAACGGGAGGCGCTCCAGTCCGCCTTTGTGGACATGTTCCGCGCCGAATGGCGGGCGGAGCGCGGCGATGCGCCCCTGCGCGCCATCGCCATCGTCGACGAGGCGCCGGCGGACCAGTTTCTCTATCCGGAATTCCTCCTGTTCCGCGACCTGTTCGAGCGCCACGGCATCACCGCCGTCGTCTGCGATCCGTCCGACCTGATGCTCTGCCACGGCGGGCTCTGGTTCGAGGAGACGAGGATCGACCTCGTCTACAACCGGCTGACCGACTTCGCGCTGGCGGAAGACGCCCATGCGGCGCTAAGTCAGTCTTGGCGGGACGGCGCGGCCGTGGTGACGCCGAATCCGCGCCTTCATGCCCTCTACGCCGACAAGCGCAACCTCGTCGCGCTCTCGGACGATGCGCTGCTCGCCGGCTGGGGCGTCGATGCCGAAACGCGCGCCGTGCTGGCCGCCGGCGTTCCGCGCACAGAGCTCGTGGCGCCCGACCGGGCGGACGACCTCTGGGCGCGCCGCAGGCGGCTCTTCTTCAAGCCGGCGGCGGGATATGGCGCGAAGGCCGCATGGCGTGGCGACAAGATGACGCGCCGGGTCTTCGACGAGGTGCTGGCCGGCCGCTATGTCGCCCAAGCCATGGTGCCGCCCCCGACGAGAAATATCGCCGTGGATGGCGGGGCGGCGGAACTCAAGTGCGACCTGCGCTGCTATGCTTACGACGGTCGCATCCAGAGCGTCGCCGCGCGGCTCTGGCAGGGACAGACGACGAATTTCAGGACGCCGGGCGGCGGGTTCGCGAGGGTGGTGATCGCATGAAGGTCTTTGGTTTCGCGGGTTACAGCGGTTCGGGCAAGACGACGCTGATCGAGGCGCTGATCCCGCGCCTCACGGCGCGCGGCCTTTCGGTATCGCTGATCAAGCACACGCACCACAACTTCGACGTGGACAAGCCCGGCAAGGATTCCCACCGCCACCGGGAGGCCGGCTGCACGGAGGTGCTGCTGACCTGCGAGAACCGCTGGGCGCTGATGCACGAGCTGCGGGGCCGGCCGGAGCCGGGCATCGAGGAACAGCTCAAGATCCTCTCGCCCTGCGACCTCGTACTCGTGGAAGGCTTCAAGGCCACGCCGATCCCCAAGCTCGAAGTGCACCGGCCCGCGCACGGCAAGCCTCCCATCTGGCCGGAGAACCCGGACATCGTCGCCGTGGCGACGGACGATGCCGCGCTCGACTGCCCGCTGCCCTTGCTCGACCTCAACGACCGCGACGCCATCGCAACATTCGTGCTGAACCATGTTGACCTTTGAAGAAGCCCTCGAACAATTGCTCGCCTCGGCCCGCAAGCTGAAGGGCGAGGATCGCGTCCCCCTCGGGGCCGCCGCGGGCCGCATCCTGGCCCAGCCGCTGGCGTCCTCCATCAACGTCCCGCCGCTCGACAACAGCGCGATGGACGGCTACGCCGTGCGCGTGTCCGACGTGCAGGCCTCCGGCACGGTGCTGCCCGTCGCCCAGCGCATTCCGGCCGGCAGCATCGGCCATACCCTGGCGCCGGGCACGGCCGCGCGCATCTTCACCGGCGCGTCGGTGCCCGCGGGCGCGGACGCCGTGGTGATGCAGGAGCGGTGCGGCCACGCGGGCGAAGGGCGCGTCTCCATCGACCATGTGCCGAAGCCCGGCGAGCACATCCGCCGCGCGGGCGAGGACATCCGCGCGGGCGACGAGATCCTGCCGGCGGGCGCGCTGCTCACGCCCCAGGCCATCGGGCTGGCGGCCTCCGTGGGCGCGTCGCGGCTTTCCGTGATGCGTCCCTTTCGGGTGGGGCTGCTGACCACCGGCGACGAGCTGGCCGAACCGGGCGAGCCGCTGCCGCCGGGCGGCATCTACAATTCGAACCGCTTCCTGCTGGTCGCGATGCTCCAACGCCTCGGCTGCGAGGTGGAGGATTTTGGCCATGTGCCCGACACGCTGGAGGCCACGAAAAAGGCGCTCGCCAAGGCCGCCGCCCTTTCCGATCTCGTGCTGACGACGGGCGGGGTGTCGGTGGGCGAGGAGGACCACGTCAAGCCCGCCGTCGAGGCGGTGGGCGAACTGAACCTCTGGAAGATCGGCATCAAGCCGGGCAAGCCGCTGGCCTTCGGCAAGGTCGGGCAGGCGGATTTCGTCGGGCTGCCGGGCAACCCGGTTTCCGCCTTCGTCACCTTCCTGATGCTGGTGCGGCCCTTCATTCGCAAGTGCCAGGGCGCGTCTGAAATCCTGCCGCGCGCGCTGGCCATGACCGCCGCCTTCGACTGGCCGAAGCCCGACAAGCGCCGCGAGTTCCTGCGCGCCCGCATCGCCGCCGATGGCCGGGTGGAACTCTTCCCCCATCAGGGCTCCGGCGTGCTGACCTCCACCGTGCGCTCCGACGGCCTCGTCGACAACCCGCCGGGACAGGCCGTCCGTCCCGGCGATTCGGTGCGCTTCCTGCCGTTCTCGGAGCTGCTATGAGCAAGGTCAATGTCCTCTATTTCGCCAGCCTGCGCGAATCGCTCGGCGTTTCCGGCGAGGAACTCGAACTGCCCGCCGGCGTTGCGACGGCCGGCGCATTGCGCGACCACTTGGCCGGCCGAGGCGACCCCTGGGGCGCGCTGAAAACCGCGAAGAACCTGCGGATTGCCGTCAATCAGTCGATGGTGTCGCCGGAGGCGCCGGTGGCGGTGGGCGACGAGGTGGCTTTTTTCCCGCCGGTGACAGGGGGCTGACGTGAATGAGGTTTCTATCCAAGAAGCCGACTTCGACGCCGGCGCCGAAATCGCGGCGCTGACGGCGGGCGACCTTTCCGCCGGCGCGGTCGCGAGCTTCGTCGGCCTGGTGCGGGGCGGTGAGGTGGCTTCGATGACGCTCGAACACTATCCCGGCATGACCGAAAAGGCGCTCTCGGAGATCGTCGCCGAGGCGAAATCGCGCTGGCGGCTCCTGGCCGTGCGCGTCATCCACCGCGTCGGGCGGCTGCTCCCCGGCGACCGTATCGTCTTCGTGGCGGTGTCGTCGAGCCATCGCCATGAGGCCTTCGCCGCCTGCGAGTTCATCATGGACTACCTGAAGACCCGCGCGCCCTTCTGGAAGAAGGAAGAAACGGACGGAGGCGGCCGCTGGGTGGACGCCCGCGAGTCCGACGACGCGGCGGCCGACCGGTGGGATGGCGGGCGCATCCGTCCTACCTGAGCAGCCCCTTGATCGCGTCGCCAGCCTTGTCGAGCGACTGGCCGGCCGATTTGGCGAGTCCCTCGAAGCTGACTGCGGACGAGAGCCTCTGTTTCAGCGCCTGCGCGATTTCCCGGCCGAGTTCGCCGGGCGGGATGCCGCCCTTGGCCTTGCCCAGGTCGCGCAGCACGATGTCGGGCAGGGGCACCGCGACGGCCTTGCCCTTCATGAAGGCGGCGCTGGCCTGGGCCTTGGCGCCGCGGATGGCGAACTCCTCGACGATCAGCTTCCTGCCGGGCTCGGTTTTCCGGTCGGGGCCGAGATAGTCGGCGATGTTCTTCTGGATGGCGTCGAAATTGGTCGCCGTCTCGCCTTTCTCGTAGATCACGTCGGGCGCCTTGACGAGGATGCGGCGAATGACGACGACGTCGCCGGCGAGGCTGGCGACGTCGAGGGCGATCTCGATCTCGCCGACCTTGAGCGCGTGCGGCGTCCTGAACCCCGGCGGGTTGCCGATGCTGAGGTCGCGTATGAAGCCGGCGCCGTCGCCCGCGCGGATATCGACGCCGCCGACCTTCACTTCGGCGCGGGTCATGGCGCCGCCGTAATGGGCGATGCCGTCACGGACGAGGCCGTCGAGGCCGCCGCGCAGCCAGAACAGGCCAGCGGCGACGGCGATGGCGACCGCCAGGAATGCGATGAGGATGTTCTTCGGCATGTCTGCTCCTTTCCGGGCGTTCAGCCCCGTATGTTCGACTGGGGATCGAATTCGGCGAATTCCACGGGCGCCGCGGGCTTCCAGCCTTTCTTGCGGTGCTCGGCCACGACATTGGTGAAGATGCCGCCGCGCACGAAGAAGCGGGCGGTCAGGCGCATGAAGCGCGGCTTCGTCGCGCGGACGAGGTCGTCGAGGATGCGGTTGGCCACGTCCTCGTGGAAATGGCCCTCGTCGCGGAAGCTCCAGACGTAGAGCTTGAGGCTCTTCAGCTCCACGCACAGCCGGTCCGGCACGTAGTCGAGCGTCAGCACGGCGAAGTCGGGTTGGCCGGTCTTGGGGCACAGGCAGGTGAATTCCGGAATCTCCATATGTATCCGGTAGTCCCGGCGGGGGGCCGGGTTGTCGAAGGTCTCCAGGGTCTTGCTGGGGCGGGTTGTCATGATGTCCGGGCGGGGCGCGAGGTTATGTGGCGAGCGATTATAATGCGCCCTCCAGGCCCGAACCCAAAGCGCCCACCCGTGCGACTCGTCAAGCTCAAACTTTCCGGCTTCAAATCCTTCGTCGAGCCCACCACCGTCCTCTTCCCCGGCGCGCTGGCCGGCGTGGTCGGGCCCAACGGCTGCGGCAAGTCCAACATCATCGACGCCGTGCGCTGGGTGCTGGGCGAGTCCAAGGCCTCCGAACTGCGCGGCGAGTCGATCCAGGACGTAATCTTCAAGGGCTCGGGCGGGCGCAAGGAAGTCAGCCGCGCCAGCGTCGAACTCTTCTTCGACAACCACGAGGGCCGAGCCGCCGGCCAGTGGTCGCAGTATGCGGAGATCACCGTCAAGCGCATCCTCGACCGCCAGGGCAATTCGAGCTACTACATCAACAACCTGCACGTCCGCCGCCGCGACGTGATCGACCTCTTCCTCGGCACGGGCCTGGGGCCGCGCGCCTACGCCATCATCGGCCAGGGCATGATCTCGCGCATCGTCGAGGCCCGGCCGGAGGAACTGCGCTTCTTCCTGGAAGAGGCCGCCGGCGTCACCAAGTACAAGGAGCGCCGCAAGGAAACCGGCTACCGGCTGGAGGACGCGCGCGAGAACCTCGCCCGCGTCGAGGACATCCGCAACGAATTGGGCGGCCAGATCGCGCGGCTGGAAAGCCAGGCCGAGGTGGCGCGCCAGTACCACGAACTGCAGGGTCAGCTCTCCCGCCGCCAGAACCTGCTGTGGCTGAAGAAGCGCAACGACGCGAGGGTCGAGGCCACCCGCCACGCCCGCAACGTGGAAGAGGCGGTCAACCGCGTCGAGGCCGAGACCGCCGCGCTGCGCGAGGTCGAGGCCCGCGTGGAACAGGCCCGCGAGGCCCACTTCGCGGCTTCCGACAGCCTGCATGCCGCCCAGTCCGAGATGTACGCCGCCAGCGCCGAGGTCAAGCGGCTGGAATCCGAGATCCACCATGTGCAGGATTCGCGCGCACGCCTGGAGACGCGGCTGGCGCAGCTCGACGTCGAGCGCAACCACTGGCACGGCGAGCAGCAGCGGGTCGATCAGGAAGAGTTCCGTTGGAATTCCCTCCTCGAAAATTCACGCGAGCGCGCCGGCACGGCCGCCGCCCGCCACGGGGAGGCCGCTGCCCGGCTGCCCGAAGCGGAAGCCGCGGTGCAGGCCGCGGGCCAGTCTGTGGCCGAAGCCCGCAAGGCGCTGAACGAGACGGAGCAGGGGGCGCGCCTGGCCGAGGCCGACCGTGGCCACGCCATCCGCGCCCTGGAGAATCTGGGAAGCCGCCGGGCGCGGCTGGAACAGGAACGCGCGGCCCTGGGCCAGCCCGACGCCGCGCATCTGGCCGCCGCGCGGGAGGCCGAATCCGCCGCGCAGGCCGACCTGACCGCGAAGCAGGAGGCCGTGGCCGGCCTGCAAGGGCAGCTGCCGGGGCTGGAAGCGCAATTGCGCGCCGCCCGCGAGCGCCTCCAGACCGCCCACCGGCAGGCGACCGAGGCGCGCGCCCGCCGCGACGCGCTCCGGCAGTTGCAGGAGCGCGTTCGGCAGAACGGCGAGATCGGCGACTGGCTGAAGACCCGCGGCCTGGCCGACGGCGAGCCCCTGTGGCGCGCCCTCCAGGTCGAGCCGGGCTGGGAAACGGCCGTGGAAGCCGTGCTGCGGGAGCGCTTGGCGGCCCTGGCCGCGGATGCCGAAACGGTGCGACAGGCGCTCGCCGTCCCGCCGCCGCTGACTTTTGCCGTGGCCCTGCCGGGTGGCGAAGGGGCCGCCTCCCCTATTTCCCGGTCAGCCGGCTCCCTGCGGGCCAAGGTGCGCTGCGACGATCCGAAGTGGTCGGCGGCGCTTGACGAATGGCTGGCCGGCATCGAAGCGGTCGAGTCGGCTTCCGCGCTGGCCGGCGCCTCCGGCACATGCGTGAGCCGCGAAGGCCACCTGCGCACGCCGCACAGCCTGACGCTCTACGTGCCGGACGTACGCACCCACGGCGTCATCGAGCGCCAGCGGGAGATCGAGGCGCTCGACGCGCAGATCGAAACCCGCGCGGCGGAGGAAGAGTCCGCCCGCGCGGCGCAGGCCGAAGCCGAGCGCGCCCTGTCGGACGCGCAGGCCCGGCTGGCCGAGGCGCGCCAGGCGGCGCAGGCCTGCCAGCAGCGCGCCCATGCCGCCCAGGTCGAGGCGCTCAAGCTGACCCAGGCCCAGGCCCGCTTCGACGAGCGCGCCGGCCAGATCGCCCGCGACATGGAGGACATCGCCCGCGGCGAGGAAACCGAGCGCGTCGAGATGGCGCGCGCCGAGGATGAATCGGCCCGCTGCCGGGAGCAGCTGGACGCCGTGCGCGCGCGCCTGGAAGAGGCCCTCGATGGCCAGCGCCGCTGCGACACGGCCCTGCGCGAGGTGCGCGCGCTCGAGCATCAGCTGGCCCGCGAGGCGCAGGAGGCGGGCTTCTCCGAGCGGGAGTGCGTCTCCAAGCTCGCGGACAACGCCCGCGCCGGCGAGACGGCGAAGGCCCAGATGGAGCGCGTCGCCGGCGACACCGACGCCGCGCGGGCCGAGCTTGCCGGCATCTCGGACGCCGTTTTGCAGGAGCAGTTGCAGTCGGCCCTGGGCGCGAAGCAGGGCCGCGAGGGCCTGCTGGCCGAGCGCCGCAACGCGCTGGAAGCGGCCGCCGCGGAACTGCGCGCGCAGGACGAGCAGCGGCTGAAGCTGGAACAGGGCCTCCAGCCGGCCCGCGATAAGATCACCGCGCTCAAGCTCAAGCAGCAGGAGTCGCACCTCAACGAGGAGCAGTTCCAGCAGCGCCTGGCCGAGGCCGGCGTGGCGGACGAGGCCGCCGAGGCGGCGCTTGCGGCCGATCTCGTGCCCGGACTCAAGGAAAGCCAGCTTGCCGGCGACATCGCGCGGCTGAACGCCGAGATCGAGGCGCTGGGGCCGGTGAACCTCGCCGCGCTCGAAGAGCTGGCCCAGGCCACCGAGCGCAAGGGCTTCCTCGACGCCCAGTCCGCCGATCTCAACACGGCCATCGGCACGCTGGAAGACGCCATCCGCCGCATCGACCGCGAAACCCGCGAGCAGCTCCAGGAGACCTACGATTCGGTCAACGGCCACTTCGGCACGCTGTTCCCTCAGCTCTTCGGCGGCGGCGAGGCGCGGCTGCTGCTGACCGGCGAGGAGATCCTCGACGCCGGCATCCAGATCATGGCGCAGCCGCCGGGCAAGAAGAACTCGACGATCCACCTGCTCTCCGGCGGCGAAAAGGCGCTGACGGCCATCGCGCTGGTGTTCGCGCTGTTCCAGCTCAACCCCGCGCCCTTCTGCATGCTCGACGAGGTCGACGCGCCGCTCGACGATTCCAACACCGAACGGTTCTGCGACATGGTCAGGCGCATGTCGCAGCACACCCAGTTCGTATTCATCACCCACAACAAGATCGCCATGGAAATGGCGCAGCAGCTCATCGGCGTGACCATGCAGGAGCGGGGCGTCTCGCGCGTCGTGGAAGTGGATATGGAAGAGGCGCTCCGGATGACCGTGAAGGAGGCAGCGTGAACGATCTCCAGACAGCCCTGATCGCGGCAGGCAGCGCGGCGGTCGTCGTCGTGTGGGCCTACAACCGCTGGCAGGAGCGCAGCCACCGGAAGCTGGCCGAGAAGGTTTTCCACGGCGGGCAGCCGGATATTCTTATGAAAGGGCAGCCGGACGAAGCCGAACCGCCGACGGAGCGCATCGAGCCGCGGGGCGACGCGCCCGAGGAAGAAAAGGACCTGCCGCCGAATTTTCCACCATTGCCCGAAGAATGGGCCGACGACATCGCCGACTGCGCCATCCGCATCGACTTCGTCGAGGCGGTGCCGGCGGCTTCGCTGTGGGCGGTACAGGAATCCTGGTCCGCGCGCGTCTCGAAGGCATTGTCCTGGCTGGGGTTCGATGACCATGCCGGCGCATGGCGGCGCCTGACCGCCGAGGACGCCGGCCGCTACTCCGTGGTCTGCGCCACGCTGCAACTGGCCGACCGCCAGGGCGCGGTGCCGGACAGCGAGCTCTCAGTCTTCCTCGACGGCGTGCGCCAGATCGCCCGGCAGTTTTCCGGCCTGGCCGAGGTGCCGGCGCAGGACGGCGTCCTGACCCATGCCCGCGCTCTCGACGAGTTCTGCGCCGGCGTGGATGTCCAGCTCGACATCAACGTCGTCGGCGCCGACGGGACGCTCACGCCCTTCACGCTCGACGTGCCGCGGGTCGCCGACGGCCAGGCGGTCTTCGACCGAATGCTCGCGATGGCCCGCCAGCTGATCGAGGAACGGGGCGGCATGCTGGCCGACGCCCAGCGCAACCCCCTGTCGGACGACATGATCGCCGCCATCCGCGCCAGGATCGGCGAGATGCAGCAGAAGATGGCGGAAAACCGGATCCCCGCCGGCGGCGCCCGGGCGTTGCGGCTGTTTGCCTGATGCTTCCCGCCGAGCGCGCGGCCACGCTTCGCGCCGAGATCGAGCGCCACAACCACGCCTACTACGTCCTCGATGCGCCGACGATCCCGGACGCGGAGTTCGACAAGCTTTTCCGGGAATTGCAGGACATCGAGGAATCACACCCGGAGCTTCGCGCGCCCGATTCGCCGACCCGGCGCGTCGGCGGAGCGCCGCTGGCGGCGTTCGGGCAGGTCGCGCATGGCGTGCCGATGCTCTCGCTCAACAACGCCTTTGCCGACGATGAGGTCGCCGCCTTCGACCGCCGCTGCCGCGAGGGGCTGGGCCTCGACGAGGTCGCCTATGCCGTCGAGCCGAAATTCGACGGCCTGGCGATCACGCTGATCTATGAGGACGGACTCTTTGTCCGGGGCGCGACGCGCGGCGACGGCTTTACCGGCGAGGACGTGACGGACAACCTGCGCACGGTGCGCAGCATTCCCCTGCATCTGCAGGGCGGGGGTTGGCCTGCGCGGCTGGAAGTGCGCGGCGAGGTGCTGATCTTCAAGGCCGATTTCGAGAAGCTCAACGCCCGCTGTCGCGAGCGTGGCGAGAAGGAATTCGCCAACCCGCGCAACGCCGCCGCCGGCAGCCTGCGCCAGCTCGACCCGAAGGTGACGGCGCGCCGTCCGCTGCGATTCTTTGCCTATGGCGTGGCTGAAATGGAGTACTGGCCCGAAACGCATGGCCAGCTGCTCGACCAGTTGGCCGGATGGGGGTTCCCCGTTGCGCACGAGCGCCAGCTGGCGGCTGGGCTATCGGGTCTGCTGGGCTGCTACAGGATTCTCGGGTTCGCGCGCGATTCGCTCCCCTACGACATCGACGGGGTGGTCTACAAGGTCGATTCGATCGCGGACCAGGAAAGGCTGGGCTTCGTCTCCCGCGCGCCGCGCTGGGCCGTCGCGCACAAGTTCCCGGCGCAGGAGGCTCTGACCACGGTGGAGGCCATCGAGGTGCAGGTCGGGCGCACGGGTGCGATCACACCCGTGGCGCGGCTGGCCCCGGTGTTCGTCGGCGGCGTGACCGTGACCAACGCGACGCTGCACAACGAGGACGAGGTTCGGCGCAAGGACGTGCGCGTCGGCGACACGGTGATCGTGCGCCGCGCCGGCGACGTGATCCCGGAGGTGGTGGCCATCGTGTCGGAGCAGCGGCCCATCATGGCGCCGGAGTTCATGATGCCGAAGGCCTGCCCGGTCTGCGGCTCGGCCGTCGAGAGACCCGAGGACGAGGCCATCGCCCGCTGCACCGGCGGGCTGTTCTGTCCCGCGCAGCGCAAGCAGGCGCTGCTGCACTTCGCCAGCCGCCGCGCGATGGACATCGAGGGCCTGGGCGAAAAGCTCGTCGACCAGCTCGTCGACAACGGCCTCGTGGAAACGCCCGCCGATATTTACGGGCTCGGCATGAGCGCGGTGGCGAACCTCGAACGCATGGCCGAAAAGTCGGCCGCCAACCTGCTCGACGCCATCGAGAAGAGCAAGGACACGACGCTCGCCCGTTTCATCTACGCGCTGGGCATCCGCAACGTCGGCGAGGCCACGGCGAAGGACCTGGCACGGCACTTCGGCGGCCTTTCCGCGCTGATGGCGGCAGACGAAGCCGCGCTCCGGCAGGTGCCCGACGTCGGCCCGGTCGTCGCCGCCTCCATTGCCCGCTTCTTCGCCGAGCCGCATAATGCCGCGGTCATCGGGGCGCTGGTCGCCGCCGGCGTGCGCTGGGAGGAGGGCGCGTCGGCGCCGATGGTATCCTCGGCCATCGTCGGCAAGACCTTCGTGCTCACGGGCACGCTGCCGACGCTGACCCGAGACGAGGCGAAGGAACTGATCGAGGCGAAAGGCGGCAAGGTCGCCGGCTCGGTGTCGAAGAAGACCGATTTTGTCGTGGCCGGCAGCGAAGCCGGCTCGAAGCTGGACAGGGCGCGGGAATTGGGTGTGGCTGTGATCGATGAAATGCAATTAAGGGAGTTGCTCGAACAATGAAAAAAGTCACCAAAGCAGTATTCCCCGTCGCCGGCATGGGCACGCGATTCCTGCCGGCGACGAAGGCGAGTCCGAAGGAGATGATGCCCATCGTCGACAAGCCGCTGATCCAGTATGCGGTGGAGGAGGCGGTGGCGGCGGGGGTTACCGACATGATCTTCGTCACCGGCCGATCCAAGCGGGCCATCGAGGACCACTTCGACAAGGCCTACGAGCTGGAAAGCGAGCTGGAATACCGGGGCAAGGCGGAGCTGCTCGGGTTCGTGCGCAACATGATCCCGAAGAACATCAACTGCATCTACATCCGCCAGCCCGAGGCGCTGGGGCTGGGGCATGCGGTGCTGTGCGCCCGACCGGCGGTGGGCGACGAGCCCTTCGCCGTGCTGCTGGCCGACGACCTGCTGGATGGCAACCCGCCCGTGATGCGCCAGATGGTGGATACCTTCAACTACTACCACTGCTCCGTGCTGGGCGTGCAGGATGTGCCGCGCGCCGACACCAAGAGCTACGGCATCGTCGCCTCGCGCCCGCTGGCCGAGCGCACCGAGCAGGTGACGGCCATCGTCGAAAAGCCCAAGCCCGAGGACGCGCCCTCGACGCTCGCCGTGGTCGGCCGCTACGTGCTGACGCCGCGCATCTTCCACCACCTGGAGAAGGTGAGCCCCGGATCGGGCGGCGAGATCCAGCTCACCGACGGCATCGCCTCCCTGATGGAGGAGCAGCAGGTACTGGCCTACCGCTACGAGGGTGTGCGCTACGACTGCGGCTCCAAGCTCGGCTACCTCCAGGCCACCGTCGAGCTGGGGCTGCGCCACGCCGAGGTGGGGGCGGGCTTCGCGGCCTACCTGAAGGAACGGGGAAAGCCGTGACGCCGGCGGAGGCGCGCACCCTCCTGGCCGAGGCCGACCTGATCGTCGACGCCGGGGAAATCCAGCGATCGCTCGACCGCATGGCGGCTGAGATTTCGGCGCGCATGGCGGAATCGAATCCGCTGGTGCTTTCCGTGATGACCGGCGCCGTGTTCCTCGCCGGGCAGCTGCTGCCGCGGCTGGCCTTTCCGCTGGAGTGCGACTACATCCACGCCACGCGCTACCGCAACACCACGCAGGGCCACGGCATCGACTGGGTGATCGAGCCGCGCACGCCCGTGGCCGGCCGCACGCTGCTGGTGCTCGACGACATCCTCGACGAGGGCATCACGCTGGCGGCGATCAAGGCGCGGCTGCTCGAACAGGGCGCGAAGGAATGCCTGACCGCCGTGCTGGCGGTGAAGGACATCGGCCGTCCGCAGCCCCTCGCGGCCGACTTTTCCGGCGTGCGGCTGCCCAACCGCTACGTCTTCGGCTGCGGCATGGACGTGAAGGGCGCGTGGCGCAACCTGCCCGCCATCCACGCGGTCAAGGACCTTTGATCTCAGCGGTGGGCGACGTCTTCCAGGTGGATCACGTCGTCGTACCGCCGCTGGTTGGCTTCGTGGTGCCGCTTGACCAGCCACATGGCGCCGGCGACGAACAGGCCGAACAGGACGATGATCCAGTGGATCGACAGGCTGGCCCTGACCAGTACCGAATAGATGCCCGTCATGACGAGGATCGACAGGTTCTCGTTGAAGTTCTGCACGGCGATGGAATGTCCGGCGCCCATCAGGATGTGGCCGCGGTGCTGGAGCAGGGCGTTCATGGGGACGACGAAGAAGCCCGATAGTACGCCCACCAGCACGAGCAGGGGCGCGGCGAGGGCCATGTCGCGCACGAAGACCATGCCGATGACGACGATGCCCATGGCGGCGCCCAGCGGGATTACCCGTACCGACTTGCGCAGCGTGATCATGCGGGCCGCCAGCGCCGCGCCGACGGCGACCCCCAGCGCGACGATGCCCTGGAGCATGCTGGCCCTCGATAGGTCGAGGTTCAGCGCGGCGCGCGCCCACTCGATGACGATGAATTGCAGGGTGGCGCCGGCGCCCCAGAACAGGGTGGTCACGGCCAGGGAAATCTGGCCGAGCTTGTCGCGCCAGAGTAGCTTCAGGCAGTGGTTGAATTCGTGGAAGAGGTAGACCGGGTTCCTCTTGAGCGGCTTGTGGTCGACGCCGGTGTCCGGGATGTAGAGGTTGAAGAGCGCGGCGACGAGGTACAGCAGGCCGATGACGGCCAGGTTCATTTCGGCGACGGTGTCGATGCCGGTCTCGACCAGCGGCAGGTCGAAGGCGAGGAGGGATGCGGCGATGTCCGGCTTGATCAGCGCGCCGCCGATGACGACGCCGAGGATGATGGCCATCACCGTCAGGCCCTCGATCCAGCCGTTGGCGACGACGAGCAGCCGGTGCGGCAGGTATTCGGTGAGGATGCCGTACTTGGCCGGCGAGTAGGCGGCGGCGCCCAGGCCCACCACGGCGTAGGCGACCAGCGGATGCACGCCGAAGAACATCATGCCGCAGCCGAGGATCTTGATGCCATTACTGATGAACATGACCCGCCACTTGGGCATCGAGTCGGCGAAGGCGCCGACAAAGGCGGCCAGCAGGACGTAGGAAAGGGTGAAGAAGGTCTTGAGCAGCGGCTCGTATTCGGCCGGAGCCTGCGCTTCGCGCAACATGGCGATGGCGGCGATCAGCAGGGCATTGTCGGCGAGCGCGGAGAAGAACTGCGCCGCCATGATGAGGTAGAAGCCGAGGGTCATGGGCGGGAAGGTTTATACCACGATTGCCCGGATGCCCTTCTTACGGGGGGCGCCGAATGTTTTGGGGCACGTTTTTGACGCATCAGGCTATCTTATGCGTGGAATTTGTGCTTGAATGTTAGCCCTGTCGAATGTTTCTCCGGAGTTTCGCCATGGCCGATCGCAGGCTGCAGGTTTTTCACGCCGTCGCCAAGCAATTGTCGTTCACCAAGGCGGCGGAAGTGCTTTTCATGACGCAGCCCGCCGTCACCTTTCAGATCAAGCAGCTGGAGGAGCACTTCAACACCCGGCTGTTCGACCGCGGCCACGGCCGCATCGCCCTGACGCCCGCCGGCGACCTGGTGCTGGATTACGCGGAGCGGATTCTCGGACTTTCCTCGGAAATGGATGTGCGCCTGGGCGAAATGACGGGCGAGATCGGCGGCTCGCTGCTGGTCGGCGCCTCCACCACCATCGCCGAATTCATGCTGCCGCGCATCCTCGGCGAGTTCAAGTCCGGCCATCCCAATGTTCGTCCGCGCCTGATCGTCGCCAATTCGGAAGCCATCGAAACGCGGGTGGCGGAACATACCCTCGACATCGGATTCATTGAGTCGCCCTCCCATCAGCCGAACCTCCAGACGGAAATTTGCTGCGAGGATGAACTGGTGGCCATTTGCAGCCCGAAGTTCCCCCTGGCCAAGTTCAAGGAGCTGACGCCCGCCCAGTTGGCCGATCATCCGTACGTATCCCGCGAACCGGGATCGGGCACCCGGGAATTCACCGACGGCTACCTGCGCAAGGCCGGCATCGGATTGGACCAGATGACGCTGGTGATGGAACTGGGCAGCCCGATCGCGCTGAACGGCGTGGTGGAGACGGGGCTGGGCTTCGCCATCGCCTCGCGCGCCTCGGTGGCCAAGGCGCAGCGCCTCGGCGACCTGGTGGCGATCCCGCTCAAGCCGCGCCTGATCCGCACCCTGTCGATGGTCTATCCGAAGGAGAAGTTCCGTTCCCGGCTGGTGACCGCCTTCGTCGAATTTGCGGCCGGCCGGCTCAAGCAGATCTCCGTCATCAAGTAACATTGCGGGCATGCCCCGCTCATTGCGTCCCCTCCACGCTCGATTCGACGCCGCCGCCCTGCGGCACAACCATGCCGTCGCCCGCCATCATGCCGGCGCGGCGCGCCTCTGGAGCGTCATCAAGGCCGACGCCTACGGCCACGGCTTCATGCGGGCGGCGGAAGCCCTGGCGGAAGCCGCCGACGGATTCGCGCTGATCGAGCTGGACGCCGCGATCGCCCTGAGGGAGGCCGGTTTCCGGCAGCCGATCCTGATGCTGGAAGGCTTCTACGGCGTCGACGAGCTGCCTCTGTTCGCCGAGCACCGGCTGATCCCCGTCCTGCATTCCCTGGCCCAGATCGAAGACCTGCGGGCCGCCGCGCTGCCGGCGCGCCTGCCGGCCTACCTGAAGCTCAACACCGGCATGAACCGGCTCGGCCTCGACGGCGACGAATTCGCCGTCGCGCTGGAGCGGGTGTCGGCGATGCCGGAGATTTCCGGCATCACCCTGATGAGCCACTTCGCCGACGCCGACAACGAGCGCGGCGTCGCCGGCCAGATGGCGCGGTTCGAGGCGATGCGGGAGGGCCACCGGTCGCTGCCGGTTTCGCTGGCCAATTCGGCGGCGCTGCTGCGCCACCCCGAAACCCGCGGCGGCGGGCATGACTGGGCGAGACCGGGCATCATGCTCTACGGCAGCTCGCCGTTTCCGGAAACGCCCGCGGAAGAACTCGGGTTGCAGCCGGTGATGACGCTGGCGAGCGAAATCATCGCCGTGCGCGACCTGAAACCGGGCGACCGGGTCGGCTATGGCGGCACGTTCGAGGCCGGGGCGCCCATGCGCATCGGCCTCGTCGCCTGCGGCTACGGCGACGGCTACCCGCGCCACGCCCCGACCGGCACGCCGGTGCTGGTCGACGGCCGGCGCACGCGCACGCTGGGCCGGGTCTCCATGGACAAGCTGTGCGTCGATCTCGGCGACATCCCCCAGGCCGGCGTCGGCACGCCCGTCACGCTCTGGGGCCGTTTTGGCGAAACCACGCTCTCCGTCGACGAGGTGGCGGCGAGCGCCGGCACCATCAGCTACGAGCTGCTCTGCGCCATGAAGGCGCGCGTGCCGGTGGTGGACGCCTGATGGCGAAGGCGAAGTCCGTCTATTCCTGCACCGAATGCGGCGCCGCTTCGCCCAAGTGGCAGGGCCAGTGCCCCGGCTGCGGGCAGTGGAACACGCTGGTCGAGACCGTGGCGGAGGCCGCGGCGGGAAGCGCCAACCGCTATGCCGCGCTGGCCGGCGGCGGGCAGATGCAGGACCTGTCCGCCATCCGTCCGCGCGAGGAGCCGCGCCAGCCGACCGGCATCGAGGAATTCGACCGCGTGCTGGGCGGCGGGCTGGTGGCCGGCGGCGTGGTGCTGATCGGCGGCGACCCAGGCATCGGGAAATCCACGCTCCTGCTTCAGGCGCTCTCGCGGCTGGCGGAGGGAGGCCAGCCGGTGCTCTACGTCTCCGGCGAGGAATCCGCCGAGCAGGTGGCGCTGCGCGCCCGTCGCCTCCAGCTCGAAACGCACGGCCTGCGGCTGCTGCCCGAGATCGGCCTGGAGAAAATCCTCGCCGCGCTGCAACGCGAAAAGCCGATGGTTGCGGTGATCGACTCGATCCAGACGCTCTACTCCGAGGCGCTGACCTCGGCGCCCGGCTCGGTCGCCCAGGTGCGCGAGTGCGCGGCGCAGCTCACGCGCCTGGCGAAGCAGACCGGCATCTGCGTGATCCTGGTCGGCCACGTCACCAAGGAAGGGGCGCTGGCCGGGCCGCGCGTGCTGGAGCACATCGTCGACACCGTGCTCTATTTCGAGGGCGACACCCATTCGAGCTTCCGGCTCGTGCGCGCATTCAAGAACCGCTTCGGCGCGGTGAATGAACTCGGCGTGTTCGCCATGACCGACAAGGGGCTGCGCGGCGTTTCCAACCCGTCGGCGCTGTTCCTATCGCAGCACGCGCAGGAGGTGTCGGGTTCATGCGTGATGGTGACGCAGGAGGGCACGCGGCCGCTGCTGGTGGAAATCCAGGCGCTGGTCGACGAGGCCCACTCGCCCAGCCCGAGGCGGCTTTCGGTGGGACTGGAATCGACGCGGCTCGCGATGCTGCTGGCGGTGCTGCACCGCCACGCGGGCATCGCCTGCTTCGACCAGAACGTGTTCATCAACGCGGTGGGCGGCGTGCGCATCCAGGAGCCGGCGGCCGATCTCGCCATGCTGCTGGCCATCGTTTCCAGCTTGCGCAACAAGCCGCTGCCGGGCAAGCTCGTCGCCTTCGGCGAGGTGGGACTCGCCGGTGAGATCCGTCCCGCGCCGCGCGGCCAGGAGCGGCTGCGCGAGGCCGCCAAGCTCGGCTTCACGCACGCGCTGATCCCGAAGGCCAACGCGCCGAAGCAGGCGATCAAGGGCATCGAGGTCGTCGCGCTCGACCGGATCGAGCAGGCGGTCGAGCATCTGCGCCATTGCTGATCGTCGTCGCCGGCGTTGAAGCGCCGGGGGGGCGGTTATACTGGACGGGCAGGTCGTCGGAAGGTCGCCGAAAGGAGCCGCGATGATGCAGAGATTTTTTGCCCCCGCCATCGCACTGATGAATCGCCTGGGCTATGCGCAGAAGTTCGTGCTGCTGGCGGTGGTTTCCCTGCTGGCGATCGCCGTGGTGGGGATCAGTCCTCACAACAACCTCGACCTGCTCGTCGGGCTGTCGCGGCAGGAGTTGAAGGGCCTCGAACTGGTCGGCCCCGTTTCCATGACGGTACAGCGCGTCCAGGAACACCGCGGGATGTCCGCGATGCTGCTCGCGGGGCATGACGGAGAGGCTTTGCGCGACAGGCGCGCCGCCAAGGCGAAGGCTGTCGACGAGGCCTTCGGATCGCTTGAGGGGAAGATTTCATCCGGCCTCGCGCTCGGCGATGCCCTCCGAAACATCCGGGCGGACTGGGAAAGCCTGCGGAAGGAGGATTCCACCCGGACGGCGGAGGAGAGCTTCGACGCGCATACCCGACTGGTCGCGCGGGTACAGGCGTTCGGCGTGGATGCCACCGATGAATACGCGCTGACCCTTGACCCGGAGCACGCCACCTATTACCTGATCGACACCGCGGTCAACAAGCTGCCGCATGCGATCGAGCATCTCGGCCAGTTGCGCGCCTACGGCGCCACCATTCTGGCGAGGAAGCAGGTTTCCGAAGCCCAGAAGATCAGGCTGCACACCTTGGTGGCGGGACTCGGCGACAGGCTCGGCGAGCTCAGTATCAATCTGGAGAAGGTCGGCCGCTACAACCCGGAAATGCGGGGTCAGGCCTCGGACATCGCCACGGACATCGCCAGTTCGGCACGTCTGGTCACCGATCTCGTGGGGACGGACATCCTCGCGGGCCGCTTCGCCACGGAACCCGACGCGTTCTTCGGGATGGCCACCGCATCCATCGACCGGAGCTACGAGCAACTGCGCGAATCCATGGTGCCGATGGCCAATGCCCTCATCAGGACGCGCCTGTCCGGGGCGGAGAATCTCCTGTATGCGAGCCTCGGCGTCACCCTGCTGCTGTTTCTGGCGGTCGCCTATCTCATGGGAAGCATCTACTACGCCATCGCGAGCAACGTCCGTTCGCTCGCGCGCTCCGCGCACGCATTCGCCGGCGGCGACACGCATGAGCGCGTGCACCTCGACGCGCATGACGAGCTCGCCCAGGTGGGCGACAGCTTCAACGAAATGGCCGATGGATTCAACGCGCTGATCGAGGAACAGCACGAACTGTCGCTGCATCTCGAAGAACGCGTCAGGAAGCGCACGAAGGAACTGGAACAGGCGCAAGTCGAAGCCGGTGCGCTGCTGCGCCGCAACCATGCACTGATGGATACGTCCCTCGACGGCATCCACGTCATGGACTTGCAGGGCAACGTGGTGGAGGCCAACGACGCCTTCTGCGCGATGCTGGGCTACACGCAGGAAGAGGTGAAGCGGCTCAACGTGGCCGACTGGGACGTGCATTTTTCGAAGGAGGAATTGCGGGCGGCATTCAGGAACATCATCGGCAACAGCGCCATGATCGAAACCCGGCAGCGCCGCAAGGACGGCGCGCTGATCGACGTCGAGATCAGCACCTCCGGCATCGAGATCGATGGGCAGGTTTTCATTTTCGCCGCAAGCCGCGACATCACGGAACGCAAGAAGGCCGAGGAGGCGATCCACACCCTGGCCTTCCATGATCCGCTCACCGGGCTGTCCAACCGCCGCCTGCTGATCGAGCGGCTCCAGGCGGCCCTCCATGCTTCCGAACGGCGCAACAACCACGGCGCGGTGATGTTCGTCGATCTGGATCGGTTCAAGTCGCTCAACGACGCGTTCGGACATGACTGCGGCGACCTGATGCTGAAGGAGGTGGCGGCCAGGATCAAGACGGTCGTGCGTGAAATGGATGCCGTGGCCAGGCTGGGCGGCGACGAGTTCATCGTTCTGGTCGAAGATCTCGGCGCGGATCGGGGCGAGGCTTCGCGCAAGGCCGGGCTGGTCGCCGAAAAGATTCGCGAGGCGCTGATGCGGCCCTACCTGCTCGATGGCCACGAGCATCGCGGTTCGAGCAGCATCGGCATCTGTCTTTTCCACGGCAACGGGGAGTCGGCCAATGCGCTGATTCAGCATGCCGACAGGGCGATGTACCAGGCCAAAGAATCCGGGCGGAACGCGGTGCGTTTCTACGATCCGGCCGCGCAGAAGCCCTGAAGCTCCTCCGGGGTGTTGATGTTGGCGAAGGCGGCCTCGTCCTCGAAATCGACCTCGACGGCCGCCATTCGCCGCTGCCAGGCGCCGAAGCCGCGCTCGCCGCTCGCCAGCCATTGCTCCAGCTTCGGCAGCGCCTCGCGCCGGCAGAGCATGAACACCGGATGCGTTCCCCGCGCAGTCCGCGCGACGGCGATCATCGCGTCGCCAGCCAGCGCCGCGCGCAGCCGCGCGACAAGATCGGGAGGAAGGTGCGGGGCATCGCAGGGCGCCGTGGCCAGGAGCGGCGTCTCGCAGGCGGCCAGCCCCGCCTGAACGCCCGCGAGCGGGCCGGGGAAATTCGCGATGCGGTCTGAAACCACGGGGAGGCCGAAGGCGGCGTAGGCCGCCTCGTTGCGATTGGCGCTGAGGATCAGCCGGTCGACCTGAGGCGCGAGGCGCTCGATGACATGGGCGACCATCGGACGGCCGCGAAAGTCGATCAGGCCCTTGTCCGCGCCGCCCATGCGCCGGCCCTGGCCGCCGGCGAGGATGAGGCCGGTGACCGCTTCAGCCGCCAATGTAGGACATCTCGATCTTCTTCGCCGCCGACAATTCCGCATTTCGAATCTCGGAATACCGGTCGGTGCGGCCGCTCCAGAGGCGGGCGATGGCGGCGGCGATCTCGTCGTCGGAGCGTCCCTCGCGCAGCAGGGCGCGCAGATCGTGGCCGCCGGCGGCGAACAGGCAGGTGTATATCTTGCCCTCGGTGGACAGCCGGGCGCGGGTGCAGGTCGAGCAGAAGGCCTGGGTGACCGATGAAATGACGCCGATCTCGCCGCCCCCGTCCCTGTAGCGCCAGCGCTCGGCCACTTCGCCCGCGTAGTTGGGGTCGGCGGGCTCCAGCGGGAATTCCGCGCCGATCCGGCGGACCACCTCGCCGGAAGGCACGACTTCCGCCATGTTCCAGTTGTTCGAGCTGCCGACGTCCATGTATTCGATGAAGCGCAGGATATGGCCGCTGCCGCGGAAGTGACGGGCCAGCGGCAGGATTTCATCGTCGTTGGCGCCGCGCTTGACCACCATGTTGATCTTGACGGGGATCAGGCCCGCCTCGGCGGCGTCGTCGATGCCTTCCAGCACGCGGGCCACGGGAAAGTCGACGTCGTTCATGCGGCGGAAGACCGCGTCGTCGAGGGCGTCCAGGCTCACCGTGACGCGTGCCAGTCCGGCGTCGCGCAGGCTCCGGGCGCGCTTCGCGAGCAGGGAGCCGTTGGTGGTCAGCGTCACTTCCATGCCGGGGATGGCCGCCAAGAGCCCGATCAGGCGTTCGATGTCGCGCCGCAGCAGCGGCTCGCCGCCGGTCAGGCGAATCTTCCTGACGCCCTGGGCGGCGAACAGCCGGGCCAGGTGTTCGATTTCCTCGAAGGAGAGCAGATCGTCGCGCGCCAGGAAGCGATGGTCGGCGCCGAACGCCGTCCTCGGCATGCAATAGACGCAGCGGAAATTGCAGCGGTCGGTGATCGAGACGCGCAAATCGCGCACTGGGCGCCCGCGGGTGTCCAGCAACGGGGAGGAGGCGATGGAGTGGGCGGCCGGATTGTTCATTGCGCCGGGTGTTTCCCGGAACGCATCATGAGACGAAATGGTACACAATGGCAATGCGAGGTGATTTGGCTCCCCGACCTGGGCTCGAACCAGGGACCTACGGATTAACAGTCCGGCGCTCTACCGACTGAGCTATCGGGGATCAATCGGAAGGCGCGAATCTTAGACACTTGGCAGGAGTCCGTCAAGAGAACATGGACGACAGTCGAATCTTCCACAAGACGCCGGCTGGCGAGGAGGCGGTGCGCGAGCGCACGCGGCTGGTCCAGCGCAATTTGCGCACGGTGCTGATCATCGTCGACGGATATGCCGATGTGGCCGAGCTGAAGCGCAAGGCCGGCGATGCCGCGATGGTGGACGACACCCTGGCGGAACTGGAAGCCCTCGGCCTGATCGAGTCGCTCGATGCTGCCCACCGAGCCCCCGGGGAGCCGGCCGAGGTGTCGGCCTGCGTGCGTGTGGTTCCCGGCTTCGTCGAGCCGATGTCCGACGTGCCGGTGGCGGCGGAGATGCCGTCTCGCAAGCCGTCCCGGCCTTCGCTGCCGGAGGGGGCGTCGGCGTGGTGGCGAGGATTCCTGCGACGTCGGAGCGGCCGGAAGAAGGTGCGCCGCCCCTCTCCCCGCATCGGCCTGCCGGCATGGATCGCCGGCGGCCTGCTCGGCAGCGTGGCGCTCGCGGTTCTGGCTGTCCTGCTGTTTCCCTACGGCAATTATCGGCCCGACGTCGAGCGGTGGCTGTCGGGGGCGCTGCACGACACGGTCAAGGTGGGCGGCCTGGGCGTTCGCTTCGCGCCGTTCCCGAACATCACCCTGAGCCAGGTGACGGTGGGAACTGACGGCCATGCCTCGGCGGCGTCCGTTCGCGTGCTGCCCGAGCCTTCCTTCCTGTTCGGAAGCCGCAAGAGGATTCGCGAGGTGCGTGTCGAAGGGGTTCGGCTTTCCCAGGCGGGCATCGAACGGGCGGCGCGCTGGCTGCCGGCCGACGCCCTGGGGAACGTGACGCTCGGCCGGCTGATCCTGAAAGACGTGTCGGTCGATTTCGGGCAGACGTCGGCCGACGGGCTGTCGGGCGAGGGCGTGATCGATCCGGAGCGCGGGCTGGTGAAATGGTCCCTGCGAAATCGGGAAGGCACGTTGCGGCTGGAAGTCAGTCCCGGCAAGACGGCGGCGGAAATCTCAGCCTCCGGCACCCTGTGGAAGACTCCTTTCCAGCCGGCGCTGCTTTTCGATGCGCTGACGGTCCAGGGGGAACTCTCGGCCGGGCGCTTCCGTTTCGGCACGTTCGACGGACGCCTTTACGATGGACAGGTCGAAGGGGCCGGCGTGCTTGCCTGGGGCAAGGAGGGCGCCCGTTTTGAAGGCGACCTGGAATTCAGGCGGCTGGCGGCCGACCGGCTGCTGGCCGCACTTTCGACGGCACCCGCCATCGAAGGGGCCGCGAGCGGCCGGCTGCGCCTGGAGGCGCAGGCGCCCGCGCTGGCCGGGCTTGCCGCCGCCGTCCGGATGGCGGGCCGCTTCGACATCGCCCAGGGCGTTCTCAAGCGCATCGATCTCGCCGAGGCGATTCGCGCCCGCGCCCCGATCCGGGGCGGCGCGACGCGCTTCGAGCAGTTCTCCGGCGGCTTTGCCGCCGACGAGCGGGGCGTGCGCCTGACGGACCTGCAACTGGCCTCCGGCCTGATGCGGGCGTCGGGACAGGCGACGGCGGCCGGCGGGAAACTCGACGGCGGCGCCGTCGTGGAAATGCGGGGCAGCGCCGGCGCCATGCGCGCCGGCATGGCCATCGCCGGCAGCGTTGGCGATCCGGAGTTGAAGCCCCGCCGGTAGATCAGCCTTCCCGCAACACCGTCGCCATGGCGTCGGCCACGGCGTCGATGTTCCGGCTGTTCAGCGCCGCCAGGCAGACGCGGCCGGTGCCGACGGCGTAGATGCCATGCTCGTTCTTCAGCCGCTCCACCTGGGCGGCGGTGAGGCCGGTGTAGGAGAACATGCCGCGCTGCCTGGCCACGAAGGAAAAGTCCTGGGCGACGCCCCGGGCCTTGAGCTTTTCGACGAGGCCGGTGCGCATGGCGCGGATGCGGTCGCGCATGCCGGCCAGTTCGTCCTCCCACATGCCGCGCAGTTCCGGACTGGAGAGCACGGCGGCGACGATGGCCCCGCCGTGGGTGGGCGGATTGGAATAGTTGGTGCGGATCACGCGCTTGAGCTGCGAGAGCACGCGGGCCGATTCGTCCCGGCTCGCCGTGACGATGGACAGCGCGCCGACGCGCTCGCCGTAGAGCGAGAACGACTTGGAGAAGGAACTGGAGACGAAGAACTGGAGGCCGGACTCGGCGAAGAGCCTGAGCGCCACGGCGTCGGGCTCGATGCCGTCGGCGAAGCCCTGGTAGGCCATGTCGATGAAGGCGACCAGGTTGCGCTCCCGAATGGCGGCGACGACTTTCTTCCACTGGTCGACGCTCAGGTCGGCGCCGGTCGGGTTGTGGCAGCATGCGTGGAGCAGGACGATCGACTTCTCGGGCAGCCCGGCGAGGCAGGCCATCATGGCCGGGAAGTTCACGCCGCGCGTTTCCGCGTCGTAGTAGGGATAGCTTTCCACCGCGAAACCGGCCGACTCGAACAGTGCCTTGTGGTTTTCCCAGCTGGGGTCGGAGATGTGGATGCCGGCGTCGGGCAGCAGGCGCTTGAGGTAGTCGGCGCCGACCTTCAGCGCGCCGGTGCCGCCCAGGCATTGCGCGGTGATCACGCGGCCCTCGGCCAGCAGCGGCGAATCCTTGCCGAACAGCAGGTTCTGCACGGCCTGGTTATAGGCGGGCGAGCCTTCGATGGGCTGGTAGCCGCGCGGGGGCTGGGCTTTGATGCGTGCCGCCTCGGCCGACCTGACCGCGGCGAGCAGGGGAATCTTGCCCTCGTCGCTGTAATAGACGCCGACGCCGAGGTTGACCTTGTTCGGATTGGTATCGGCATTGAAGGCCTCGGTGAGGCCCAGGATGGGGTCGCGCGGCGCCATGTCGACGGCGGCGAAAATGGATGCCATTGGGGATGCCATTTGCGTTCCTGAGTGGTTCCTTGAAAAGCGGGCAATAATACCCGCGAATCCTGTCACCTGCCTGACGATGCCCCAATCCTCCGACAATAACCCCTACCGCCTGCACCAGCCTTTCCCGCCCGCAGGCGACCAGCCCGAAGCCATCGCCAGGCTCGTGGAGGGCATCGAGGACGGCCTGAGTTTCCAGACCCTGCTGGGCGTGACCGGCTCCGGCAAGACCTTCACGATGGCGAACGTCATCGCGCGCCTCGGCCGCCCGGCGCTGGTGCTCGCGCCCAACAAGACGCTGGCCGCGCAGCTCTATTCGGAGTTCCGCGAGTTCCTGCCCGAGAACGCGGTCGAGTACTTCGTCTCCTACTACGACTACTACCAGCCTGAAGCTTATGTTCCTTCTCGCGACCTGTTCATCGAGAAGGATTCGTCGATCAACGAGCACATCGAGCAGATGCGGCTCTCCGCCACGAAAAGCCTGCTGGAGCGGCGCGACGTGGTGATCGTCTGCACGGTGTCGGCCATCTACGGCATCGGCGACCCGGTGGATTACCACAGCATGATCCTGCACCTGCGCCAGGGCGAACGCCTGAGCCAGCGCGACATCATCCGGCGGCTCGCCGAGATGCAGTACGAGCGCAACGAGACGGACTTCCATCGCGGCACCTACCGCGTGCGCGGCGACGTGATCGACGTCTTCCCCGCCGAGCACGCCGAGAGCGCGGTCCGCATCGCGCTGTTCGACGACGAGATCGAGTCGCTGACGCTGTTCGACCCGCTGACCGGCCACAACCGGCAGAAGCTCGGCCGCTTCACGGTTTTCCCCTCCAGCCACTACGTGACGCCGCGCGCCACGGTGCTGCAGGCCATCGAGAAGATCAAGAAGGAGCTCTCCGATCGCATCGAGTTCTATCAGCGCGAGCAGAAGCTGGTCGAGTGCCAGCGCATCGAGCAGCGCACGCGCTTCGACCTGGAAATGCTCGACCAGCTCGGCTTCTGCAAGGGCATCGAGAACTACTCGCGCCACCTCTCCGGGCGCAAAGAGGGCGAGCCGCCGCCGACGCTGATCGACTACCTGCCGGCCGATTCGCTGATGTTCATCGACGAATCGCACGTGACCATCCCGCAGGTCGGCGGCATGTACAAGGGCGACCGCTCGCGCAAGGAGAACCTTGTCGACTACGGCTTCCGCCTGCCCTCGGCGCTCGACAACCGGCCGCTCAGATTCGAGGAATTCGAGCGCCTGATGCCTCAGACCGTCTTCGTCTCCGCCACGCCGGCCGACTACGAGCAGGCGCACCAGGGGCAGGTGGTGGAGCAGGTGGTGCGGCCGACGGGGCTCGTCGACCCCGAAGTCATCGTGCGTCCGGCGAGCACGCAGGTCGACGACCTGCTCACTGAGATCAGGAAGCGCGTGGCTGTTGGGGAACGGGTGCTCGTGACCACCCTGACCAAGCGGCTATCCGAGCAGCTCACCGAGTTCCTCGGCGACAACGGCATCCGCGTGCGCTACCTGCACTCGGACATCGACACCGTCGAGCGCGTCGAGATCATCCGCGACCTGCGCCTGGGCCTGTTCGACGTGCTGGTCGGCATCAACCTGCTGCGCGAGGGCCTGGACATCCCGGAGGTGTCGCTGGTGGCGATCCTCGACGCCGACAAGGAAGGTTTCCTGCGCTCCGAGCGTTCGCTGATCCAGACCATGGGCCGCGCGGCGCGCCACATCAACGGCGCGGCCATCCTGTACGCCGACAGGATCACCGGCTCGATGAAGCGCGCCATGGCCGAGACGGAGCGCCGCCGGCGGAAGCAGCTCTCCTGGAACGCCGAGCACGGCATCGTGCCGCGCGGCGTCACCAAGCGCATCAAGGACATCATCGACGGCGTCTATGACACCGCCACGGCGGCGCGGGAACTCAAGGCGGCGCAGGAGTCGGCGAAGTACGAGGCGATGAGCGAGAAGGCGCTGGCGAAGGAGATCCGGCGTCTGGAGAAGGCCATGCAGTCGCATGCGAAGAACCTGGAATTCGAGCAGGCGGCGGCGGCGCGCGACGAACTCTTCCACCTCAAGAAGCTCGCCTTCGGCGCGGAACTGCACGACCACTGATTGTCGGGTTTGCGACACGGGCGTGGTCGTGCAGATGTAAGCGGCTGATATGACGGCGGTTCCGTTGCGGGCACCGGATTTGCTAAAGCTCAGGCATGGAGCCCGACATGCCGCCCACCGTCACCATCAACGACACCACGCTGCGGGACGGCGAGCAGTCGGCCGGCGTCGCCTTCAGCCTGGCCGAAAAGCTCGACATCGCGCGCCGTCTCGACGCGCTCGGCGTGCCCGAGATGGAAGTCGGCATCCCGGCCATGGGCGCGGCCGAGCGCGACGGCATCCGCGCCGTCGCCGGACTCGGCCTTTCAGCCCGGCTGATGGTATGGAGCCGCATGCATGCGGACGACATCGCCGCCTGCCGCGGTCTCGGCGCGCATCTGATCGACATCTCGGCGCCGGCCTCCGACCAGCACTTGCGTTCCAAGCTGGCCAGGGACAGGGGCTGGCTGCTGGCCTCGGTGGCGCGGCATGTGGCCCTGGCGCTCGACGCCGGCATGGAGGTCTGCGTCGGCGGCGAGGATGCTTCCCGCGCCGCCCCGGATTTCCTGAAGCGCCTGGTCGAAACGGCCCAGTTGGCCGGGGCGCGGCGCTTCCGTTTCGCCGACACGCTCGGCGTGCTCGACCCATTTTCCGTCCATGAGCGCATCGCCGCGCTGCGCAGGATCAGCGACATCGAGATCGAGATGCACGCCCACGACGACCTCGGCATGGCCACCGCCAACACGCTGGCGGCCGTGCGCGCCGGGGCGACCCACGTCAACACCACCGTCAACGGACTCGGCGAGCGTGCCGGCAATGCGCCGCTCGAAGAGGTCGTGCTCGGGCTTCGCCAGTGCCACGGCATCGAAACCGGCGTCGACCTGCGCCGGTTTCCGGCGCTGTCGGAACGTGTGGCAAGCGCGGCGGGGCGGCCCGTGGCCTGGCAGAAGAGCGTGGTGGGCGAGGGCGTTTTCACCCACGAAGCCGGCATCCATGTCGATGGGCTGCTCAAGGATGCCGACAACTACCAGGGATTCGACCCGCGGCTCGTCGGCCGCCGCCATCGCGTCGTGCTCGGCAAGCATTCGGGCCGTCACTCCGTGCAACTGGTGATGTCCCGGCTGGGCCGCCGGCTCGACGCCGCCGAGGCCGAATCGCTGCTTGCGCGCGTGCGCGGCTTCGTCGCCGCGCGCAAGCGGCCGCCGGGCGACGGCGAATTGCTGCAACTTCTGGCGGAGGCGCCATGAACGGAATCGACTACGACTTCGCGGCGGACACCGCCGACTGCGGAAGCGCCGAGGACTTCCTCGAACACTTCGGCATTTCCTGCGAGCGGTCTGTGGTGCATGTCCATCGCCTGCACATCCTGCAACGCTTCCACGACTATCTGGCCGCCAACGCAACGGTGGGCGTGACGAGCCGCGACGAGTATCGCGGCTGGCTCCTGCGCGCCTACGACGACTTCGTGCATTCCGATGCGCTGACCGAGAAGGTGTTCGGCGTGTTCAGGCGCGCCGCGGGCATCGCCATCGTACCCATCTCGGCCATCGGCCGCGCGAGCCGCTGATGCGCACGCGCTGGGACATCGGCGACACGCTGCGGGTCGTGCGCAACGTCCGAAACGACGGCACCTGGCCCGGCGCCGACACCGGTGCGCTGCTGGTCCGGCGCGGCAGCGTCGGCACCGTCGTCGATATCGGCACCTTCCTCCAGGACCAGGTCATCTACTCGCTGCATTTCCTTGACACGGACCGCATCGTCGGCTGCCGCGAAGAGGAACTGATCGGCGCCGACGAGGCGTGGGCTCCCAGTGTTTTCGAGTTCCGGCAGCGCGTCGTCGCCGCGAAAACCCTGGCCGCCGCGGGCAAGACGCTGGTGCCTGCGGGCGGCGCCGGAGGGGTGCTCAAGGTGGTGCAACAACCCGAAGGCTTCGCCTGCCATGTCCACTTCGATTGCCAGCCGGGCCGGGTGTTTGTCGTGCCGGAATCCGCATTGGCGGAAGCCGGACCGGCGTATCAATCCTCCGCCTCCGCCTCCGCTCCGTCCCGCCTCGGCACGGTTTGCGGGTCGCAGGTGATTTCTCGATAGATTTCGACGCGGTCGCCGGGTTTCAGCGCGGCCCCGGGTTTCACCACCCGGCCGAAGACGCCGACCTTCTGCGTGGCCAGGTCGATGTGGGGGAACATCCTGAGAATTCCGGAATGTTCGATGGCGTCCTCGACGGTGGCATCGTCGGGCACCTCGATGGTGAGCCAGACCTGTTGCATGGATTCCGAATAAACGACGCCGATTTGCATGCTATGCCTCCCTGTGCCGCCCATGGACGTTCTTCGCCGCCAGCAGCAGGCCCAGCACCAGGAAGCCGGCCGGCGGCAGGACCATCATCAGCATGCCGCCGTAGCCGGGCAGCACGGTGATTTCCATGAAGGCGAATTCCGGGCCGAGCAGCAGGCTGGCCTGCGAGAACAGGGTGCCGGCGCCGAGGAGTTCGCGCACCAGGCCGATCACGGTGAGGGCGGCGGTGAAGCCAAGCCCCATGGCGATTCCGTCGACGAGCGCGGCCGGAACCGGCTGGCGCGAGGCGAAGGATTCTGCCCGGCCGAGCACCGCGCAGTTGACGACGATGAGGGCGATGAAGAGGCCCAGAACTTTGTAGAGGTCGTGGAACCAGGCGTTGAGGCTCATGTCGACCAGCGTCACCATGGTGGCGATGAGGCTGATATAGACGGGGATGCGCACATGGGGCGAAACGAAGTCTCGGATGGCGGCGACCATGACGTTCGAGGCGACCAGCACGACGGTGGTCGCCAGCCCCATGCCGAGGCCGTTGGTGCCGCTGGTGGTCACCGCCATGGTCGGACACAGGCCCAGCATCTGGGCGAAGACCACGTTCTGGTCCCACAGGCCGTTCTTCGTGATTTGCCGGTAGTCCATGTCAGCCTCCATTGAGGATTTCATCGCGATGCGCGGCGAAGAATTCGAGCCCGCCCTTGACGGCCTTGACCACGGCGCGCGGCGTGATGGTGGCGCCGGCAAACTGGTCGAAGACGCCGCCGTCCTTCTTCACCGCCCATTTTTCGGGCGTCGGATCGCCGAGGGACTTGCCATCGAAGCCGCGTATCCATTTCGCCTTGGCGATCTCGATCTTGTCGCCCAGGCCCGGCGTTTCGACGTGCTTGACGACTCGGGCGCCGAGCATCCTGCCGGCGGCGTCGACCCCGATCAGCACCACGATGTCGCCGGCGTAGCCGCGGCTTGAAGCCTGGAACACGGCGCCATTCACGACGCCGGCCTTGCGGGCGCGGTAGAGGGTGACGGGCTTTCCGTCGCCGTCGGCGATTTTCATCGTGTCCCCGAGCAGGTCGTTGTCGGCGTATCCCTCGGGCAGCACCTGGGACAGCGAGGCTTGCAGGTCGCGCTCCTCGGCCCTGAGGATGTCGTCGCGGGTGGCGTGGTTGCCGAAAGCCAGGGCCGCGCTGGCGAGCAGTGCGACGATGGCGAGCGAGGCGGGCTGGTAGGCGAGCTTGTCGCGCCACAAGGCGACGGTGCTCATGACTTGGCCCTCTCGACGGCCGGATCGAGTGGCGCGCCGCGACGGTCGCGGCCGAGGATGCGCGGGCGGATGGCGTGGTCGATCACGGGCGTCAGCGCGTTCATCAGCAGCACGGCGAAGGCCACGCCTTCGGGGTAGCCGCCCCAGGTGCGGATGACATAGGTGAGTAAGCCGCAGCCGGCGCCGAAGATCAGTTGGCCGGCCCGGGTGTTCGGCGAGGTGACGGTATCGGTGGCGATGAAGAATGCGCCGAGCATGGCCCCGCCCGAGAGCAGATGGGTGGCGGCGTCGAGATGGCGCAATGGATCGATGGCATGGGCGATGAAAGCGGGGATGGCGATGCCGGCGAGCATGGCGACGGGGATATGCCATGTGATGATGCCCAGGAACAGCAGCGCCAGGCCGCCGCCCGCGATCAGCATCGAGGCGGTTTCGCCGAGGCTGCCCGGACGGGCGCCGGTCAGCGAGTTTCCCGGAGCCGTGGCGGTCGCAAGCGAATGCAGCAGGTCGACGCCGCGGGAGAGTTCGGTCTTGGCAAAACCCAGCAACGAGGCGCTTGACACCGCATCGAGGTCGGGCACGCCGTTGAGGAGAATGCGCAAGCCGTCGCTGAAGCCGGGCGCCGTGGCGGCGGTGATGGGCAGCGGCGCGATCCAGACGGTCATCTGCACCGGGAAGGAGATCAGCAGGAAGACCCTGGCCACCATGGCCGGGTTGAATAGGTTTTGCCCGAGTCCGCCGAACACCTGCTTGGCGATCACGGTGGCGAAGAGTCCGCCCAGGAGGCCAATCCACCATGGCGCCCAGGGCGGCAGCGAGATCGCCAGCAGCCAGCCGGTGAGCAGCGCCGAACCGTCCAGCAGTTCCGGCATTGCGCGGCGCCCGGCCAGCCGCAGGCAGACGCCTTCGCCCAGCAGGGCGGCGAGCACGGTGACGAGCCAGAGGTCGATGGCCGGCCAGCCGTAGAGCCAGAAACCGTAAAGCGTGGCGGGAACCAGCGTCGCGACGACGGTGAGCATGATGCGCGGGACGCTGTTGCCCGCGATGGCGTGCGGCGCCGTGGGCGGTGCGGCGGTGGGCGGGGTCATGCGGCGGCTTTCTGGGCCGCGCGCTCGGCCTTGCGACGCGCGGCGGCGGCGGCCTTCTCCCTCGCTTCGCGCTCCTGCCGTTCGATGCGGGCGGCGGCAAGGCGCCTGGTCGCGTCCATTTTGAGCCGGGCCCTTTCCCGCGCCCGGAGTTCGCCCTTGGCATGGGTGAAGTACTGCACCAGCGGGATGCGGGAAGGGCAGATGTAGGCGCAGCAGCCGCAGGAGATGCAATCGCCAAGACCGATCGCCTCGGCGCCGGAAAGGTCGTCGACGCGCACGCGGGCGACCATTTCCAGCGGCAGGAGGCCGATGGGGCAGGCGCGGATGCAGTTGCCGCATCGGACGCAGGGGCTGGCGTCGGGCGTGGCGATTTCACCCTCGGCCAGCGCCAGGATGCCGGCCGTGCCCTTGACGATGGGTACCCGGGAATGGGGCAGCACGGCCCCCATCATCGGCCCGCCCATCAGCAGGCGGGCCGGCTCGCTCTTGAGGCCGGCGAAGGCCAGCAGGTCGGACGCCAGCGTGCCGACCGGCGCGAGGATGTTGCCCGGCTGCCAGACCGCGCCGCCGTTCATGGTGACGATGCGGCGGATCAGCGGCTCGCCCAGACGAATGGCGCGATGCACGGCGTTGGCGGTGCTCACGTTATTCACGATCACGCCGACGTCGGCGGCGCGGCAGTCGGCGGGCACTTCCTTGCCGGTCAGCGTCTCGATCAACTGCCGGTCCGATCCCATCGGGTAGCGCGATGGCACGGGCCGCACCCTGATTTCGGAAAATGGCGCGGCGGCCTTTCTCATGGCGGCGATGGATTCCGGCTTGTTGTCCTCGATGCCGACCAGCGCCTCACGCGCGCCGATGGCGTGCATCATCAGGCGCACGCCGTCGATGACGCCGGCGGCGAAGTCCCGCATGACGCGGTCGTCGCAGGAGAGATAGGGCTCGCATTCGCCGCCGTTGACGATCAGCGTGGCGACGGCGGTGCGCTTGCCAAGGGCAAGCTTTACCGAGGACGGGAAGGTGGCGCCGCCCAGGCCCACCACGCCGGCCGCGGCGACGCGCTCGGTGATTTCTTCGGGTGAAAGCGCGAAGGGATCGGCGGGCACGTCGGCATCGGCGGCCTTGTCCGCACCGTCGGATTCGAGGGTGATGGCATGGAAGGGCAGGCCCGACGGATGCGGCGCGGTGATCTCGCCGATGGCGGCGACGATGCCCGAGGTCGGCGCGTGGATGGGCGCGGAGACTTTGCCACGAGGTTCGGCGATCAACTGGCCTTTCAGCACCTTCTGCCCGACCAGCACGATGGGCCGCGCCGGCTGGCCGGCGTGCTGCAAGAGCGGCACGTAAAGACGTGGCGGCATCGGCAGCGTGCGCAGGGGCGCGTCGGCGGCCGGCCGTTTTCGGTCGTCCGGATGCACCCCCCATTTCGGCGGGGCGGATCGGTGCAGGATTCTTTCAATCAGTCCCATCGTCGCGTGCCTCATGCCATCGCTGGCTTCGGCCAGACCCAGTGTTGCAGCGCCACCGGCACCGGCTTCAGGGTCACGGCTTCTGTCGGGCAGCGATCGACGCAGTTGCCGCAACCGGTGCAGGCTTCACGGATCACGTTGTGGATCTGCCTGGCGGCGCCGACGATGGCGTCGGTCGGACAGACCTTGATGCAGCGGCAGCAGCCGATGCAGATTTCCTCCCTTACCTCCGCAAGCCTGGGGCCTTCGTCGACCACGGAAGCCAGGTCCAGCGCGACGCCGATCCTGGCGGCCAGCGCCGCGGCCAGCGCCTTGCCGCCGGGCGGACAGCAGGTGACGGCGGCCTCGCGCGCGGCGATGGCGCGGGCGGCGCCGGCGCAGCCGGGCAGGCCGCACTGGCCGCAGTTCGAGCCCGGCATCAGCGCCTCGATTTCGCCGATCAGCGGGTCGGTTTCGACGGCGAACTTGCGCGCGGCGATGCCCAGGGCCAGGCCGAGCGCGGCGCCGAGGAGGGTGAGGCTGGCAATGGCCGCGATCATTTGAAGTTCAATCCGGAAAATCCCATGAAGGCGAGCGACATCAGGCTGGCCAGCACGAAGGCGATGGGAGCGCCGTTGAATGCGGCCGGCACCGCTGCCCGCGCCAGCCGTTCGCGCATGCCGGCGAACATCACCATCGCCAGCGTGAATCCGATAGCGGAGCCGAAGTCGTAGACCATCGTGGTGACGAAATTGTGTTTTTCCTGCACGTTGATCAGCGGCAGGCCCAGCACGGCGCAGTTGGTGGCGATCAGCGGCAGGTAGATGCCGAGCATCCGGTGGAGGTCGGGCGCCATCTTGCGAATCGCGAGCTCGACGAACTGCACGGTCGCGGCGATGACCAGGACGAAGGTCATGATGCGCAGGAAGCCAAGCCCCAGCGGCGCCAGCAGCCAGTGTTCGAGGATCCAGCTCATGGCGGCGGCCAGAACGATGACGAAGCTGGTGGCCAGGCCCATGCCCAGCGCGCCGTCCAGGCGCCTGGACACGCCCATGAAAGGACACAGGCCGAGAAATTTCACCAGCACCACGTTATTCACGAGCGCGGTGGTCACCAGCAGGATCAGGAATTCGCCCATCATGCCGTTCCGACAGCAGGGTTCATGCCAGGCTGAAAATTGCCCCCGTGACCGGCAAGCCCGCACCGGAATGGGGGTTCCGGGCGCATCGCATGCACTTCGACGGCGCAGCAATGATTGTCGCAACTCCGACAATCGGGGGGAATCGCAACAGAAAGGCCGCGGATCGGCGGTCGTGAGCCCATGGCACGGAATCTGCGTAGTGCCTGCTCATGGAAACCAAACTCTCCGAAGCGATGCTGTTGGCCGGGCTGGCCGAGGAATCGCGCGTGGACGATCTGAGGGAAGCGCTCTCGGCGGCCGTCTTCCAGATGGAAGGCCCGGTCAATGTGATGGCCTCGGTGCTGGCCACCATGGAACGGCGCGGATGCTGCCATGGCGCCGGCTTCGCCATTGGCGAAGCCCTGGCCGCCGCCCGTGCCGCGGTGGCCACGCTTCGCGGCGCCATACCGGAACACCGGTGGGAAGCGCCGACGGCGGTCAATCTCAACGATATCCTGCGGGACGTGCTGCAACTGTCCACGTCGCGCCTTCTGGCCACCGGCATCACGGTCACCTGCCAGCCCCAGCCGGTGCTGCACTCCGTGGCCGGCTACCCCAACCGCCTGCGGGCCATGGTCAAGGCATTGGTGGACAACGCCATCGAGGCCATGGACGGCCGCGGATGGAAAACGCGGGAGCTGTTTCTCGCCACCGCCGCGGAGGATGGCCGCATCGAGCTGGTGATCGAGGACAGCGGGCCGGGCATTCCGCCCGCCCTGCGCCTGAAGGTTTTCGAGCCCTTCTATTCCACCCGCAAGGACGGCGGGCATCTCGGCACCGGCCTGGCCACCGCCCGCCAGATCGCCCTGGACCACGGCGGCGGCATCGATCTCGAACCGCGCGAGGCGGGCGGTTGCCGTGTGCGAGTGACGCTGCCCCTGCGCAACACCGTCGGGGATGGCGAATCATGATTATCGGCCGCTCACCGGCGATGCGGCGCGTTCTCGAACAAGTCCGCATGGTCTCGAAATGGAATACGACGGTGCTGATCCGTGGCGAGACCGGCACCGGCAAGGAACTCATCGCCAACGCCATCCATTTCGGTTCCCCGCGCGCCCGCGGTCCCTACGTGCGGCTCAACTGCGCATCGCTGCCCGAGAACCTGCTCGAATCCGAGCTCTTCGGCCACGAGAGGGGCGCCTTTACCGGCGCGCAGGCACAGCGCAAGGGCCGCTTCGAGATGGCCGACGGCGGCACGCTGTTCCTCGACGAGATCGGCGAGATCTCGCCGGCCTTCCAGGCCAAGCTGCTGCGCGTCCTTCAGGAAGGCGAGCTTGAGCGCGTCGGCGGCGGCCGCACCCTCAAGGTGGATGTGCGCGTCATCGCGGCGACGCACCGCGACCTTGAGGCGGCGGTGGATGCCGGCAATTTCCGCGAAGACCTCTACTACCGCCTGAACGTCATGCCCATCCTCCTGCCGCCGTTGCGCGAGCGGCCCGAAGACCTGCCCGACCTGGCCCGCCACCTGGCGGAGCGCATCGGCGAAACGCAGGGCCGCAGGCTCATCCTCTCCGAGGCCGCCGTCCGGCGGCTCATGCAATATGGCTGGCCCGGCAACGTGCGCGAACTGGAAAACTGCCTGGAGCGGGCGGCGGTGATGTCCGAATCGGGCGCCATCGACGCCGGCCTGATCCGGATCGACCGCCAGCGCGATACGCCGACGCCCGTCAGCGCCGCCCCGGACATCCCCGGCCCCGACGAGCGCGCCCGCGTCGTCGCCGCGCTGGAGCAGGCCGGCTGGGTCCAGGCCCGCGCCGCACGCCTGCTCGGCATGACCCCGCGCCAGATCGCCTACCGCATCCAGACGCTGAACATCGAGGTCAAGCAGTTCTGAGGCTTTGACCGCCGCGGCGAACGGGCTATAGTTGTTGCTCTTCGGCATCCATTCGGGATATGCGGCCGAAACGGGGGGCGAACGGTGCGATGAACCCGAAGCTTGGAACCATCCTGCACAGCGAGGCGACGGCCTGGAGCGTCCTGGCCGTCTCCATCGTCATAACGGCCATGGCGTGGTTCGTTTCGAACACCTTCCTGGAGCGGGACGCCGAGGAACGGTTCAACGCCGCCGTCCAGCGCGCCCGGCACAACATCTCCGAGCGGATGACGGCCTACCAGGAGATCCTCCGGGCGGGCGCCGGGCTCGTCGACAGCAGCGAGCATGTGACGCGCGGGGAATGGAAGGCCTTCGTCGAGGCGCTCCAGATCGACAGGACCTATCCGGGCATCCAGGGGCTGGGTTACGCCGTCATGGTGCCTCCGGCGCGCAAGGCCGCGCTGGAGGCCTCGGTCCGTGGGGAGGGCTTCCCGGATTTCGCCATCTGGCCGGCGGGACGTCGCGATCCATACAGCGCCATCGTCTATCTGGAACCCTTTGACTGGCGCAACCGGCGGGCCTTCGGCTACGACATGTTCTCGGAGCCGGTGCGCCGGGAGGCCATGGAGCGCGCCCGCGACACGGGCCAGATCGCCATGTCCGCCCGCGTGATCCTCGTTCAGGAGACCGGGCGCGACGTCCAGATGGGAACGCTGCTCTACATGCCCATCTACCGCGGCGGGCAGCGCCCGGCCACGGTGGCGGGCCGGCGCGCCGCGCTGGAGGCTTTCGTATACAGCCCGTTCCGGATCGGGGACCTCATGCGCGGCATCCTGGGGTTGGGCCTTCCGCAGCTCCATTTCGAGCTCTATGACGGCGCACCGGGCGACGATGCCCTGATGTACCGCTTCGAGGCCCTGATGGAGCGGAACAACGGCAGCCTGCCGGCGCGCACGCGGCACCGGCCGCGCTTCACCGCCGACATCCCGATCGACGTGGCCGGCAGGCGGTGGACGGCCCGCTTCACCAGCAGCACCCATTTCGAGGAGGCCGTCTCCAGCGCGCAGCCCGCCCTGATCGCCGCGGGCGGCCTGCTGGCGGACCTGCTCCTGTTCGCGACGCTGTTTTCGGTTTCCCGGAGCCGGCGCATTCTGGCCTGCGAGCGGGAGCGGTTCCACGCGGCCGTCGAGGCCGCGCCGGTGGCGATGCTCATGGTGGATGCCGAAGGCCGCATCGTGCTCGCCAACGAAAACGCGGAGCAGTTGTTCGGCTACGCGCGAGAGGCGTTGATCGGGCGAAAGATCGACATGCTGATACCGGACGACGCGCGGGAACGGCACGCCGCCTTCGTCCGAGGCTTCATGACCGAATGCGGCGCGCGGCGCATGGGGGCGGGGCGGGATATCTTCGGCCGGCGCAAGGACGGCACGAACGTGGCCGTGGAGATCGGCCTGGGCAGCGTGGAGACCGACGCGGGGCGTTTCGTCATCGCGGCCATCACCGACATCACCGAGCGGAAGGCGTTCGAGGCGGAGCGGGCCCGTGCGGAAGAGACGATCCGCGACATGGCTTTTCACGACTCCATGACCCAGTTGCCCAACCGGCGGCTGCTGTCCGACCGCATGCGGCAAGCCATGGCGGCGGCGCGGCGCACCCGGCGGCACGGCGCCCTGCTGTTCATCGACCTGGACAACTTCAAGTCGCTCAACGACAGCCTGGGACACGACATGGGCGACAAGCTGCTGGTGGAGGTGGCGCGGCGCCTGGAGGAATGTGTCCGCTACGGAGACACGGTGGCGCGGCTGGGCGGCGACGAGTTCGTGGTCATGCTGACGGGGCTGTCCGAAGAGGTTGCGGAAGCCACGGCACAGGCACGGCAGGTCGGCAGAAAGATTCTCGACGCGCTCAACGAGCCCTACCGGCTCGATGCGCATGTCCATCGCAGCTCCCCCAGCATCGGCGCCACCCTCTTCATGGACGATCGCGAGGACATGGACGCCATTCTCAAGCGGGCCGACGCGGCCATGTACCAGGTCAAGGCGTCCGGACGGAACGCCCTGCGCTTCTTCGACGCCGACGGGTGATTGTGCGATTGGCGACAATCGCCTCGCGCACCCCAGCGCAATCAATGCGTTAGCCGCTGGCACAGGCGTTGCTCCGGGAGAGTAAACCTCTTGCGGAGAAACGACGTGGCGTTCCAGACGGTCACCCCCATCGCGGTCAAGGGCGGTTGCGGCGCAACCGGGTGCGGCGCATCGGACGGGCGGACGGGCGCGCTGCCCGACCACGTCCGCCGCAAGGTGGAAGACCATCCCTGCTATTCCGAGCGGGCGCACCACCACTTCGCGCGCATGCACCTGGCCGTGGCGCCGGCCTGCAACATCCAGTGCCACTACTGCAACCGCAAGTACGACTGTTCGAACGAATCGCGCCCCGGCGTCGTCTCCGAACTGCTCAAGCCCGGCCAGGCCGCCCGCAAGGCGCTCGCCGTCGCGGCGGCGATCCCGCAGACGAGCGTGGTGGGCATCGCCGGCCCCGGCGACCCCCTGGCCAATCCGGCGCGCACCTTCGCCACCTTCCGCGCCATCGCGGAAAAGGCACCCGACCTCAAGCTGTGCGTCTCCACCAACGGGTTGGCCCTGCCCGACCATGTGGATGAACTCGCGCGGCTCGGCGTGGACCACGTGACCATCACCATCAACTGCATCGACCCGGACGTGGGCGCGAAGATATACCCGTGGATCCTCTGGAAGCGCAAGCGCGTGTTCGGCCGCGAGGCGTCCGAAATCCTGGTCGCGCGGCAGTTGCGGGGGCTGGAGATGCTCGCGGCGCGCGGCATCCTCGCCAAGGTCAATTCGGTGATGATCCCCGGCATCAACGACCGGCACCTCGTCGAGGTGTCGAAGGCGGTCAAGGCGCGCGGCGCATTCCTGCACAACGTGATGCCGCTGATCGCCGACCCCGCGCACGGCACGTACTACGGCCTCGCGGGCCGGCGCGGACCGACGCCCGCCGAACTCAAGGCGCTCCAGGACGAGTGCGAAGGCGACATGGCGATGATGCGCCACTGCCGCCAGTGCCGCGCCGACGCGGTCGGCATGCTCGGCGAGGACCGCGGCGCCGAATTCACCATGGACAGGATCGATGCCATGGAGATCGACCACGCAGCCGCCATGGCGCGCCGCGCCGCGTTCCGCGCGGACGTCGGGCAGCAGGCACGCGCCCCGGCGCCGCAACCCGTCGCGCTGCATCTGCCGGCGCGACGCGATGCAGGCCGGCCGGTGCTGATGGCGGTGGCGACGCGCGGGCAGGGCCTCGTCAACGAGCACTTCGGCCATGCGCGCGAGTTCCTGGTCTACGAGGCGACGGCAGCCGGCGCGCGGCTCGTCGGCGTGCGCAAGACCGAGCTTTTCTGCGGCGGTCAGGAGACCTGCGGCGACGACGAGGACCTGCTCGCGCGCAACCTGCGCGCGCTCGAAGGCTGCGAGGCCGTGCTGTGCGCGCGCATCGGCCTCGAACCCTGGCGCGAGCTGGAGGCCGCCGGCATCCGGCCCGACAGCGCGCATGCGATGGAGCCGATCGAGGAGGCCGTCATGGCCCTCTGGCGCGCGATGCGTCCGATGGAGCAGCGCGAGATCGCGGCGGCGTAAGCCATGATCCTCCGCGCCGAGGCCGCCTGGCTCGGCCTGGCGCTGGGCGACGCGCTGGGCGCCACGGTCGAGTTCATGACGCCGCGCGAGATTCAAGCCCGGCACGGCATCCACCGGGAGCTGCGCGGCGGCGGCTGGCTGCGCCTGCGGCCCGGCCAGGTCACGGACGACACGACCATGAGCCTGGCGCTGGGCGATGCCATCCTCGCCGACGGCGGGCGCGTCGAGCCGCTTTCATGCGCCCGCGCATTCGACGCATGGATGCGCGCCAAGCCCGTCGACATCGGCAACACGGTACGCCGCAACCTGATCCGGTTCCGCCGTACCGGCGAACCCGAGGCGCCGCCCTCGGAGCACGACGCCGGCAACGGCGCGGCGATGCGCGTGCTGCCCGTGGCGCTGGCCACGCTGGGGCGCGGCGAGAACGAAGTGCGCGCCGCCGTGCGCGCCCAGGCGCATGTCACGCACCACAACCCGGACTCCGACGCCGCCTGCGCGTTCCTCGCGCTCGCCGTGCGGGACGCCGTGCGCGGCGCGCGCCTGCCGGAGCTCTACCGACGGCGCATCCGGCCGTTCGTGGAAGCGCATCCGGGATTCGCCTTTCGTTCACGCCGCCGCGAGAATCCGAGCGGCTGGATCGTCGAGACGATGCAGGCCGTGCTCCAGGCCCTGCTCGACACCGGCGGTTTCGAGGAATGCCTGACCGACGTCGTCAACCGCGGCGGCGACTCGGACACCACCGGCGCCATCGCCGGCATGCTCGCCGGCGCGCTCTACGGCCCGGAAGCCCTGCCCCCGCGCTGGCTCAGGACGCTCGACGCGGGGATACGGGAGAATTGCCGCCGGCAGGCGCGGGAGTTGGTGTCAGGCGGGCTGAAGCGTTCAACGTGATAATGACCACCCCCGCATATTCCGGATTGGCGTAACAGAACCCATGGCGCTGAAATCAACCATCTTCAAGATCGAGCTGCAACTGGCGGACCTGGACCGCAACCGCTACCAGACCCATTCCCTGACCCTCGCGCGCCATCCCTCCGAGACCGACGAGCGGATGATGGTGCGGCTGATCGCCTTCGCCCTGCATGCAGATCCCGCCCTGGAATTCGGCAAGGGATTGTCAGCGGACGACGAGCCCGACCTGTGGCGCAAGGACCTGACCGGGACGATCGAGCAGTGGATCGAGATCGGCCTGCCCGACGAAAAGCGGCTGCGCAAGGCCCGCGGCCGGGCCGCCGAAGTCTGCGTCGTGTCGTATGGCGGGCGCGCCGCCGATCTGTGGTGGGAACAGGGCCAGCCTGCGCTACGCAAGCTCGACAAGCTGTCGGTCATCAACCTGCCCGGTGATCAGACGAAATCGCTCGCGAGCCATGCGGTTCGCACCATGTCGATCAACTGCACGATCCAGGAAGGCGATCTCCTCCTGGTCATGGGCGAAGAGACGTTCCACCTCGTTCCCGAGTACCGATTGCGCCCATCGGGGTCGCGTCGGTAATCGAACCGGATGGGCATTGCATCAAAGCGGCAGAAGGAAATGCCGCGCTTCGCTCCGGTACCGCCAGCCCCGACTCCGCCCGCTTGAGCGCGTCCATGATCTGGCTGTCCGTGAATTTCGACTTCTTCATGTAGAGAACTTCCCCTTTCGAGAAAATTCTACTTCCGACCACCTCTATTTGCCGGGGGGATTACCCATCTCCGCCACCCCGAGGGTGTGGCGCTTCTCGTCCCAGGTCGACATGGTGCTATCACCCCCGACAAAACCATTAGCCATCGTCGTCCCCATCAAGCGATGCCATGGCTTCTTGTACCTGGGCCACAAGGCAGTCGGTCGCGGCGAGCAACTCGGTCAGCAACGCTTCGTCCACGTCCATATAGCCTTCGTATTCCGCCAGATTGCGGCGTTCATGGCACAGCGCAAACATCCGAACCTGGGCCTTGCTTGCGTCGATCGTGTGTATCAGGCACTGGAACACCAGATAGCGCCTGTCCGAACGGTAGCCTTGCAGGCGCAGCGCCGTCAGCGCCAGAGCATGGGCAGCGTTGTAGGCCAGGTCGAAACGGCTGGCGAAAGACAGTGCCGGGCTGTGGGCATCCTTCAGCCGGTCAATGGCGGAACGCAGCAAACCTTCGCACTCCTTGCGATCAGGTGGCTCCGTGTTGAGGCCACCGCTGCGCATCAGGTTTTCCAGGTTGTCTTTACCGCTCATTGCCGGGTTCCCCTGGCGGCGGCCCGCCGATCAGGTCGATCCTGTCCTGCCCTGACACCCGCACGACGAAGCTGTTGCCGGCGGCCTTCTTCGCCAGCCAGTCGACCGGAGTGTAGATCGTCGGGTTGATGCTGCGCCCCAAACGCTCTTCCGCAGGCAACAAGGTTTCCACCACGTCGCCGTAGCCGATGTCCTCGCCGATCAGCATCAGGTCTATATCGCTGCCGGCATGATCCGATCCCTTGGCGATGGAGCCGTAGACGAAGGCCCACACCAACTGCCTGGCCAAGGGCGCCAACGCGGCGCGCAAAACCTCGCCGATACCGAAGGTCTTGCGTACGATGCCCAATAGTTCCCCAAAGATCGGGCATTCGGGATTGGCCTGGTAATGGGTCTGGTTGCCCTGACGGCTCATGGTCAGCACGCCGGCTCTATGCAGCCGGTCCAGCTCGCGCATCAGGCTTCCCTTGCCGACCTGTGCCCAGCGAGCGATTTCGTTGACGTAGAAGCTCTGATCGGGCTTGCCATAAAGCAGGCCCAGCACCTTCTGCTGTGTCCCGGTGAACAAGGCGTCACTGAGCGGCTGTGTTTTCATGGCGTCATCAACAAGTCCCCGGATGGGAATGATAAGTCCCTTTCAGGGAATCATCAAGCTATTGAAAGATCACAGTTGATTTCCGTTGCCGGCGAGAACGTCTCCATGGGCCTGGCCTCGACTACAGCGTCCCGACCGCGACCTCGTAGGCGCCGCCGATGACCAGGTGCTCGCCCTCGCCCTTGAGCACGCCGGGCGTCAGCCCGCAGTGGAAGAAGACCTTGGCCGTCGGCACATCGGCCTCGATGATCCAGTCGCCGAATTCGCCGGCGCGTTCGCGCGAGCTGGTGAATGAGGCGAGGTTGTTGAACAGGACGACCTGGCGCCTGCCGTTTCCGCTCAGGACTTCGTGTTCGTCGATGCGGTTGATGCCGCGATACAAAGTCAGCCGTGGCTGCGCGCCGAGCCGTGCGAACTCGCGCTGGCACCAGGCGTAGAGCAGGTCGAGCTGGCCCTCGATGGCGTTGGTGCCGCTGACGCCGGCCGCGCGCATGCTCTCGTAGCGATGCCAGGCGGGGCCGGTGAAGTCGCGCAGCGGATCAATGTGGAAGCGCGGCACGAGGCCGAAGCGCGACTCCACCCAGCCCTTGAGCGCGGCGCCCTCGCGGCTGTCCGAGTCGAAGCTCCAGCCGCGCAGCATGCGCAGCCAGTTGGCCTTGGCGCGTTTATGCGTGTGCGCGTCGAGGCCCGCGTCTTCCAGGCTGTCCAGGCAGAAGTGCGCGGCGAGCCCCTCGCGGAACAGCCGCGCGCGCTCGTGCGCGTCGTCCTCGCGATCGAGCAGCGCGAAGAGCCCCGCGTGCAGCTCCTCGACGCCGTCGAGCCTGAGCGCGGTCGGGTGCCGCTGGAAGGTGACGCTGCCCAGGATCACCGCCGGCAGGTTGCAGCGGTTGATGGGCAGGCGAGCCCAGGAAGGCAGCGAGGGGGCCGGATTGTCGGGACTGTGACAAACGCCGGGCGCTTTGTCGGATGCGGACGGAGGGGGCGGCTCGGCGTTTAGTTCTGTCATTTCAACGGGTTGTCATTGTGCTGGCGCATGGCACGCTCCTTGCCATTCCCTTGGCGAACACGGGATTCGCCATTCACATAGGAGACTGAATCATGGCAAAGCTACGTCAATGCGCCATCTACGGCAAGGGTGGCATCGGCAAGTCCACCACCACGCAGAACCTGGTCGCCGGCCTGGCCGAGGCCGGCCAGAAGGTGATGATCGTCGGCTGCGACCCCAAGGCCGACTCGACGCGCCTGATCCTGCACAGCAAGGCGCAGACCAGCGTCATGCAACTGGCCGCGGAAGCCGGCTCGGTGGAAGACCTCGAACTCGAGGATGTGATGAACGTCGGCTTCGGCGGCGTCAAGTGCGTCGAGTCGGGCGGCCCCGAGCCCGGCGTCGGCTGCGCCGGCCGCGGCGTCATCACCGCGATCAACTTCCTTGAAGAGGAAGGCGCCTACGAGGAGGAGCTCGACTTCGTGTTCTACGACGTGCTCGGCGACGTGGTCTGCGGCGGCTTCGCCATGCCCATCCGCGAGAACAAGGCGCAGGAGATCTACATCGTCGTCTCCGGCGAGATGATGGCCATGTACGCGGCGAACAACATCTGCAAGGGCATCGTCAAGTACGCCAACTCCGGCGGCGTGCGCCTGGCCGGCCTGATCTGCAACTCGCGCAACACCGACCGCGAGGACGAACTGATCGAGGCGCTGGCCGCGCGGCTGGGCACCCAGATGATCCACTTCGTGCCGCGCGACAACGTGGTGCAGCACGCCGAGATCCGCCGCATGACGGTGATCGAGTACGACCCGAAGGCGAAACAGGCCGACGAGTACCGCGCGCTCGCGCAGAAGATCATCGACAACAAGAAGTTCGTGATCCCGACGCCGCTCGAAATGGACGAACTGGAAGAGCTGCTGATGGAGTTCGGGATCATGGAGGTCGAGGACGAGTCCATCGTCGGCAAGACCAAGACCGCCGAACTGTGCGCCGCCGCGTGAGGAGAATGACATGCCCGCATTGACCCGCGAGGAAACCCAGGCCCTCATCGAAGAGGTGATCGAGGTCTATCCCGAGAAGGCGAAGAAGGACCGCGCCAAGCACCTGATGGTCAACGACGTCACGCTGGAGTCGTCGAAGAAGTGCATCACCTCCAACCGCAAGTCGCTGCCGGGCGTGATGACCATGCGCGGCTGCGCCTACGCCGGCTCCAAGGGCGTCGTATGGGGCCCGATCAAGGACATGATCTCGATCTCCCACGGCCCCATCGGCTGCGGCCAGTACGCCCGCGGCGGGCGCCGCAACTACTACGTCGGCGCCACCGGCGTCGACGCGTTCAGCGAGCTCAACTTCACCTCGGATTTCCAGGAGAAGGACATCGTTTTCGGCGGCGACAAGAAACTCGCCAAGCTCATCAACGAGATCGAGACGCTCTTTCCGCTGAACAAGGGCATCTCGGTGCAGTCCGAATGCCCCGTCGGCCTGATCGGCGACGACATCGAGGCGGTGTCGAAGAAGGCCGCCGCCGAGATCGGCAAGCCCGTGGTGCCCGTGCGCTGCGAGGGCTTCCGCGGCGTTTCGCAGTCGCTCGGCCACCACATCGCCAACGATTCGGTGCGCGACTGGATCCTCTCCAACCGCGACGGCCGGCCGTTCGAGAAGACGCCCTACGACGTGGCCATCCTCGGCGACTACAACATCGGCGGCGACGCCTGGGCTTCGCGCATCCTGCTCGAAGAGATGGGTCTGCGCGTCGTGGCGCAATGGTCGGGCGACGGCACGCTGGCGGAGATGGAGAACACGCCCAACGTCAAGCTCAACCTCCTCCATTGCTACCGCTCGATGAACTACATCAGCCGGCTCATGGAGGAGAAGTACGGCATTCCCTGGCTCGAATACAACTTCTTCGGCCCGACCAAGATCGCCGAAAGCTTGCGCGCCATCGCCGCCCGCTTCGACGACCGCATCAAGGAAGGCGCCGAGCGCGTGATCGAGAAATACACGCCGGCGATGGACGCGATCATCGCCAAGTACAAGCCGCGTCTGCAAGGCAGGAAGGTGATGCTCTACGTCGGCGGCCTGCGCCCGCGCCACGTGGTCGGCGCCTACGAAGACCTGGGCATGGAAGTGATCGGCACGGGCTACGAGTTCGCCCACAGCGACGACTACGACCGCACGATCAAGGACGTTGGCGACGCGACGCTGATCTACGACGACGCCACCGGCCACGAGCTCGATGAGTTCGTGAAGGCCATGAAGCCCGACCTGATCGGCTCCGGTATCAAGGAGAAGTACGTCTTCCACAAGATGGGCTTCCCGTTTCGCCAGATGCATTCCTGGGACTACTCGGGGCCTTACCACGGCTACGACGGCTTCGCGGTCTTCGCCAAGGACATGGACCTGACGCTCAACAACCCGTGCTGGAAGATGCTCGCGCCGCCGTGGAAGAAGGCCGCCTGAGCAGACCCCGTGCCCGCCACGATGTTCGATTCCACACCATAAGGAGAAACACCATGAACGGTTCCTCGGATGCCCGCGTCGTCGAAGCCGCCGGCGCCAGTTGCGGCAGTGTCCACGCCTCGGTGCGCGAGATGGCCATGTTCCTCGACACGCGCAATGTCCGCACCTTCCTGCAGCGCAACGCCGAGCAGGGAACCTGCAAGCACGGGGAGCTGGGCGTCTGCTGCACGCTGTGCCCCGACGGCCCCTGCCGCATCCGCGAAAACGCGACCCGGGGCCGCTGCGGCATCGACGCCGACGGCATCGCCGCGCGCAACCTGCTGCGCCTGGTGAACCAGGGCGGCGCGGCCTACACCCACGACTTCAAGCACAGCATCGCCACGCTGCGCGCGGCCGCCCGCGGCGAGGGCGGCTTCCGCCTGCGCGACGAGGCCAAGCTGCGCTGGTTCGCCGGCGTCCTCGGCGTGGCCGGCGAGGGCCTGGGCGCGGCCGAGCTGGGCCTGCGCGTGGCCGATGCGCTGGAAGACGAATTCCGCAAGGACGTGCATCAGCCGCTCGACCTGGTGCGCAACCTCGCGCCGGCGAGCCGTCTGCAAGTGTGGCGGACGCTGGGCGTCGTGCCCGGCGGCTACCTGCACGAGGCGCACGAGGCCGGCGCCAAGGTGATGCCGAACATCGACACCGACTACGTCGACCTCTCGCTGACGGCGCTGCGCCTGGCCATCTCGGCCGGCTTCCTCGGCAACATCGCCACCTCGGTCATGCGCGACATCGTGCTCGGCTCGCCCGACATCACCGAGGGCGAGGCCGACCTCGGCGTGCTCGATCCGGCCTGCGTGAACATCATCCTGCACGGCCATGTGCCCTGGATGGGCGCAACCGTCGGCCGGCTGGCCAGGGAAGAGCGATTCCAGGCGCGGGCGCGCGCCGCCGGCGCCGCCGGCATCAAGGTCTACGGCAGCCTGTGCACCGGCCAGGAGCTGGCGCAGCGGCCGGACACCGCCCAATACCTCGACGGTCAGGTGGGCAACTGGCTCTCCCAGGAATTCGTCGCCGCCACCGGCGTCGCCGACCTGTTCGTGATGGAGAAGAACTGCTCGGCGCCGGGGCTGCCGGCGGTGATCGAGCAGCTCAAGCTGCACACCCGGCTGGTGCCGGTCAACCCGGCCGTGCGCCTGCGCGGCGTCGCCGCCGACGCGTCCCTCGACTATGCGCCGGAGCGGGCGGAAGCCCAGGCGGAAAAGCTGATCGCCATGGCGATCGAGGCCTACGGCCGGCGCGATCCGGCCTATGCGCCGCGCGTGCCCGCCCACAAGACGCCCTACATCGCCGGCTTCGGCGTCGAGAGCGTGCTCAAGGCCCTCGGCGGCAGCCCGCAGCCGCTGCTGGACGCCATCGGCAACGGCACCCTCAAGGGCGTCGTCGGCCTGGTGAGCTGCGTCACCGCCAAGACCGGCGCCGGCGGCTTCCTCACCCGCTTCCTCGAGGAACTGCTGGCCCAGGACGTGCTGGTGCTGGTGGCCGGCTGCGCCTCCTCCACCGCCCAGATCGAAGGCTTCATGAACGGCGCGGCGGTGGAACGCTACGCCGGGCCGGGCCTGAAACAGGTCTGCCAGGCGCTCGGCATCCCGCCGGCGCTGAACTTCGGCTCCTGTCTGGACACCGGCCGCATGGCGCTGTTGATCCTCGCGCTCGCCGATTACCTGAAGGTCGATCCGACCAAGCTGCCGGTGGTCGCCGCCGCGCCCGAGTATTACAACAACGACGCGCTGATCGACGGCCTGCTGGCGGTGTCGCTGGGCATCAACACCTACGTCAATCCGGTTCCCCCCGTCACCGGCGGCGCCGACCTGACCAAGCTGCTCACCCAGGACCTGGACGGCCTGCTCGGCGCCCGCTTCCTGGTGGAGGCGGATCCGGTGCTGGCGGCCGGCAAGGTGGTGGAAGCCCTGTCGGCCCGCCATTGATTGCAAAGGAGAGAGAGATGCAAACCGCAGAAGAGATCAAACCGTGCTTCCCGCTGTTCCGGGACGACGACTACAAGGACATGATCGCCCGAAAGCGCGAGACGTTCGAGGAAGTCCACGGCAGGGACAAGATCGCCGACACATTCGCCTGGACGACCACGAAGGAATACCAGGAGCTCAACTTCAAGCGCGAGGCGCTGACCGTCAACCCGGCCAAGGCCTGCCAGCCCCTCGGCTCCGCCCTGTGCGGCTTGGGATTCCACAAGACCCTGGTGTACATCCACGGCTCGCAGGGTTGCGTCGCCTACTTCCGCACCTACTTCAACCGCCATTTCAAGGAGCCCATCGCTCTCATCGCCGACTCGATGACGGAAGACGCGGCGGTTTTCGGCGGCCAGAAGAACGTCCATGAAGGCTTGGCCAACGCCAAGGCGCTCTACGGAGCCGAGATGATCGCGATGTCGACGACCTGCATCGCCGAGGTCATCGGCGACGACCTGAACGCCTTCATCGGCAACGCCCGCAAGGAAGGCCACGTACCCATGGACTTCCCGATCCCCTTCGCCCATACGCCGAGCTTCGTCGGCTCCCACGTCACCGGCTGGGACAATATGGAGGAGGGCATCCTGCGCTATTTCACGCTGAACGGCATGGAGGGCAAGGCGCCGGGATCGAACGGCAAGATCAACCTCGTGCCGGGCTTCGAGACCTACCTGGGCAACTACCGCGTGATGAAGCGCTACATGAAGGAGATGGGCGTCGACGCCACGATGCTCTCCGATCCCGAGGAAGTGCTCGACACGCCGGCCGACGGCGAATTCCGCATGTACGCCGGCGGCACGACGCAGGAAGAGGTCAAGGACGCGCCCAACGCCCACACCACCTTCCTGCTCCAGCCGATGGGCCTCGACAAGACCAGGAAGTTCGTCGAGGGCACATGGAACCACGAGGTGCCCAAGCTCGACATCCCGATGGGCGTCGAGTGGACCGACGCGTTCCTGATGAAGGTGTCGGAAGTCACCGGCAAGCCGATCCCCGCTTCGCTGGCGCTGGAGCGCGGCCGCCTGATCGACATGATGACCGACTCCCACGCCTGGCTGCACGGCAGGAAGATGGCGCTCTACGGCGATCCGGACTTCACGCTGGGCATGGTCAAGATGCTCATGGAGTTCGGTGTCGAGCCGACGCACGTCGTCTGCCACAACGGCGGCAAGAAGTGGGCGAAGGCGATGGAGAAGCTGCTGGCTTCCAGCCCCTACGGCGCTTCCGGCCGCGCGTATCCGAGCGCCGATCTGTGGCACCTGCGCAGCCTGTGCTTCACCGACAAGCCCGACTTCCTTATCGGAAACAGCTACGGCAAGTTCATCCAGCGCGACACGCGGCACAAGGGCCCGGAGTTCGAGGTGCCGCTGATCCGCATCGGCTTCCCGATCTTCGACCGGCACCATCTGCACCGCCAGACGACGCTGGGCTACGAAGGCGCGATGCAGGTGCTGACGACGCTGACCAACGCGGTGCTCGATCGCCTGGACGACCAGACGCGCGGCATGGGCACCACGGACTACAACCACGATCTGGTGAGGTAAAGGAAGACATCATGGCAATGAAAATCGTACAAGCGGAATGCTCGTCCTGCGGCGACTGCGTGCCGGTATGCGCCACAAAATCGATCACCGACAAGGGCGGCGTCTTCAAGATCAACAAGGAGACCTGCACCGAGTGCGAGGGCGAGGCCGACTCGCCCAAGTGCGTCGATGTCTGCCCGGCCGGCGATGCCTGCATCGTCTACGTCTGAGGAGGCGCCATGCGCGGATCGATCCTTGCCGCCTGCGCCTCGAACGAAGGTGAAATGCTCGACGGCCATTTCGGTTCCTGCGAGCGGTTCCTGATCTACGAGGTCGGCGCGGAGGAATCGCGGCTCGTCGCCGTGCGTCCGGCGCCCGGTGACGACGGCACCTCCGCGCGCGTCCGGCTCGTCGCCGACTGCCAAGTGGTGTTCCTCCAGTCCATCGGCGGGCCGGCGGCGGCGAAGGTGGTGCGCGCCGGCGTGCATCCGGTGAAAGTGCCGAAGATCGGGCCGGCGGCGGAAACCCTGGCGAGGCTCCGGGAGTCGCTGAAAAGCCCGCCGCCCTGGCTGGCCAAGGCCATGGGCGTCGAGGCGGCCTCGCTCGCGCCCTTCCGCGAACTCGCCGGGGCCGGACCGGCGTGAATGCCGCCGTGCCGGAAGAGGCCTTCCGCGAAGTGCTCGTGCGCGGCGGCTGGTACCGGCTCGGCGGCGTCGTCGATGCCTCCGGCCGGCGCATCGCCGACGATATCAAGCGATGGGCCGAGGCGGAACTCGCCGCGCGGGACGACGACATGCAGGCGCTGGCCGACGATTTCGCCGGCCGGGGCCTGCGGGCAACGCGGTTCAACGGCAAGACCCACTACCGGGTGGCGGCGACCGGCGACGGCCCCACGGATTTCCTGCAACTCGAAATCGAGGAATTGCAGGAGGTGGCCTGCCACCCGCTCTTCGCCGGCGACGCCCCGCCGTCCGACATCGAGGAGATCGTCGATCCGGCCGGACCGTGCGATGGCCAGGATCCGCTTGGCGCGCCTTTCCTCGTGGAGCGCCGGATCACCGACATCGCCGACTTTCTCGCCCGGATGCGCGCGCAGAGGCCCGAGCCCCAACCGGTTCACCGCTTCGTCGAGGATTGGCGCCGGAGCGGCGCCGGCGCCGCGACCCCGTTCGCCAGCCATTGGGTATTCGCGGTGCGCGAGCATCTCGACCGCTACCGGCAGTGCGTCCTGAACGCCACGCCCGTGGCGACCCTGAACGGGCCGCCGCCGCGATTCGAAAGCGTCTTCGGTGCACAGGGGCTGGCGCTCCATGAGGCATTGAAGCGTTTCGACTGCCAGGCCGGCTACCCGATGGCCTGGTTCTTCCACATGCTGACGACCAAGACCGTGCCGCACGCCGTCGCCAGCGCGGCGATCGAAGACGTGCAGGCTGGATTCCGCTACCTGCCGGATCGCGACGTTCAGGTGGTCAGGGACTGGCTGCACCGTCCCTACGGGTTTTAAAGGGGGCTAATTTCAACGTCCTTCTCCCCGCTTCAACCGTCCCTGCGCCTTGCGATACACCGCGCTGTCCTCGCGTTTGCCGATGGCGACGACCACGACCACCACGCGTGCGTCAAACACCTGATACACCAGCCGGTAGCCGGCGGCGCGCAGCTTGATCTTGTAGCAGTCGGGCATGCCGGCAAGCCGCGCGGATTCGACATGGGGATTTTCCAGGCGTTCGGCCAGGCGGGCCTTGAACTGCTCGCGCATGCCCCGGTCGAGCTTCTGCCACTCCTTCCAGGCGCTGTCGCGGAATTCGAGGCTATAGCGCATCGAGCGCGACTTCCACCGTCGGTTCGTTTTCGCGCTCCTTGACCAGCCGGGCGAGTTCGTAGTCGTCGAGCTTTTCCATCAGGGCCTCGAAGGCCGCAGAGGGCACGAGATAGGCCGCCGGCCTGTTGCGATTGAGCACCGCGACGGGAAAACCGTCCGCCTCTTCGATCACGGCGGAGGGGTTCTTCTTCAGCTCGCTGATGCTGATCGAGGCGTTGGTATAGAGCAGTTCCATGATCGCGTCCCTCATGACCGATTAAACGGTCTCTATTGTAGTCTCGCCAGGCGACCGGCGCTACAACCTCCTTCGCCGTACCGTCATGGCCGATTTTTCGAAGCCCAGCCGCTCGTAGAAGGCCAGCGCAGGCGCGTTATCGCGGTCGGCGAGCAGGGTGACGCGCGGCATGCCCTCGGCCTTCGCCCATTCGCAGACGTGTTCGACCAGCTTGCGGCCGAGGCCCTTGCCGCGATGGGCGCGGCTCACGATCACGTCCTCCAGCAGCAGTACGCGGCAGCCCTCGGCGGTGCTGACGGTGAAGAGGGCGTTGGCCATGCCCGCGACCTTCCCGCCGACGCGCAGCACGAAGAGCCGGCCGATGCCGGGATCGTCGAGGATGAGGCGCAGCCCGGCGAGCTGCTTCCCACGGTCGGGGGCGAAGTCGCTTTCGAGGGCGAAGAGTTCGCGGAGCAGGTCGGCCAGAGCCGGCAGGTCCGCTTCCGTGGCGGGGTCGATGGTCATTCCGGGGCGAAGTATAGGTCGGCGAGCACGATGTCGGAAATCGGCGTCCACACGGACGTGCATGCGCTGCTGGCCGCAGCCCCTGCCCCGGATACTTTTTGTCGTAAACCCGACAAGCCCGCAATCCGTATTTCCTTTTCCTGTCAGTCAGTTGTAGGTGGCACGGCGCTTGCGATGGGATTGGCATGAAGAAATCCGCCGACATCGCCGTCCTTCTGAACGAACCCGCCTGCGCGCACAACGGCGCGAAGGAGAAATCAGGATGCGCCCGACCCAAGCCGGGCGCCACGGCCGGCGGCTGTTCGTTCGACGGCGCGCAGATTGCGCTTCTGCCCATCGCCGATGTCGCCCACATCGTGCATGGCCCGATCTCCTGCGCCGGAAACTCCTGGGACAACCGCGGCACCCGCACCACCGGCCCGGCGCTCTACCGCATCGGCATGACCACGGATCTCACCGAGCAGGACGTCATCATGGGGCGCGGCGAGAAGCGGCTGTTCCACGCCATCAGGCAGGCCATCGACGAGTACAGGCCGGCGGCGGTGTTCGTCTATGCCACCTGCGTCACGGCGCTGATCGGCGACGACCTGGAGGCCGTCTGCAAGGACGCCGCCGCGCGCTGGGTCGTGCCGGTCGTGCCCATCGACTGCGCAGGTTTCTACGGCACCAAGAATCTCGGCAACCGCCTGGCCGGCGAGGCCATGCTCAAGCATGTGATCGGCACGCGCGAGCCCGATCCGGTGCCGATCTCGGCGCGGCGTGCGCTCGCACCCGGAATCGTGGTGCACGACGTGACACTGATCGGTGAGTACAACATCGCCGGCGAGTTCTGGCATGTCGCGCCGCTATTCGACGAACTCGGCCTGCGCATCATCGCCACGCTTTCGGGCGACGCGCGCTTCGGAGAGGTGCAGACCATGCACCGCGCGCAGGCGAGCATGGTCGTCTGCGCCAAGGCGCTGCTGAATGTCGCGCGCAAGGTGGAGGAGGGCTGGGGCGTGCCATTCTTCGAGGGCAGCTTCTACGGCGTGGCCGACACCTCGCAGGCCTTCCGGGATTTCGCGCGGCTCCTGGACGACGCGGACCTGGCGGCCCGCGCCGAGGCGCTGATCGCGCGCGAGGAAACGAAGATCGACGCCGCGCTCGAACCCTGGCGGGCGCGGCTCAAGGGCCGGCGCGCGCTGCTCTATACCGGCGGCGTCAAGTCGTGGTCGGTCGTCTCCGCGCTGCAAGACCTCGGCATGGAGGTTGTCGCCACCGGCACGCGGAAATCCACCGAGGAGGACAAGGCGCGCATCCGCGAGCTCATGGGCGAGGACGCGAGGATGATCGACGACGGCAGCCCGACGGCGCTGCTTTCAACCTACCGGGAATGCGGCGCCGACATCCTGATCGCCGGCGGCCGAAACCTCTACACGGCGCTCAAGGCGCGCATCCCTTTCCTCGACATCAATCAGGAGCGTGAATTCGGCTATGCGGGCTATGCGGGCATGGTCGAACTCGCGCGCCAACTGGCGCTGACGATCGAAAGCCCGGTGTGGGAACAGGTGCGGAAACCCGCGCCGTGGGCGGGACGCTGACTATGGCTGAAATCCTCAAGCGCGCAAAACCCATGGCGGTGAATCCGCTCAAGGCCAGCCAGCCACTCGGCGCGGCGCTTGCCTTCCTCGGGTTGCGCAACGCCATCCCGATGCTCCACGGATCGCAGGGCTGCACGGCCTTCGGCAAGGTGTTTCTCGTGCGCCATTTCCGAGAGCCGATTCCGCTTCAGACGACGGCCATGGACCAGATATCGACGGTGATGAATGCCGACGAGAACGTCATCGAGGGCCTTAAGACGATCTGCGAGAAGAACCGGCCGGACGTCGTCGGCCTGCCGACCACCGGATTGTCCGAAACGCAGGGAACCGACATTCGGCGCCTGGTGCGCGAATTCCGCGCCAGGCATCCGCGGTTCGACCACGTCGCCGTGGTGCCGGTGAACTCGCCGGACTATGCCGGCTGCCTCGAAACCGGTTTCGCGCTGGCGGTCGAGGCGATCATCGACGCGCTGGTGCCCGAAACCCGCCATGCCGGCCGCCGGAAGAGGCAGGTCAATGTGCTGGCCCCGGCGATGCTGACGCCGGGCGACATCGAGGCCGTCAAGGAGTGGATCGAGGGCTTCGGCCTGCGGCCGGTCGTGCTGCCGGACATCGGCGATTCGCTCGACGGGCACCTGGTCGAAGCCGAGACGACGCCGCTGACGCTGGGCGGAACGCCGCGCGGCGAGATCGAAGCCATGGGCGAGTCCGTCGCCACGCTGGTGATCGGACGCTCGCTTCACCGCGCCGCCGACCTGCTGAAGTCGCGCACCGCCGTTCCGGATTTCCGCTTCGACCACCTGATGGGGCTGTCGGCTTGCGATGGCTTCACCCAGGCGCTGGCGGATATTTCGGGCCGGCCGGTGTCCGACCGGCTGGAGCGGCAGCGCGCCCAGTTGCGGGACGCGATGGTCGACACGCATTTCATGATGGGCTTCACGCGCTTTGCGCTGGCGCTCGATCCCGATCCGCTGCTGGGATTCTCGCAATTTCTCGCGGGCGTCGGCGGCGACATCGTCGCGGCGGTATCCCCGGTGCGAAGCGACTCGCTTGCCGGCATGCCCTGCGCCACGGTGCGGGTCGGCGATCTCGAAGACCTCGAACGCCTTGCGCGGGCGGGCGGGGCGCAGATGGTGATCTCGAACTCGCACGCCGTGCAGTCCGCGCGGCGCCTAGGTTTGCCCATCCTGCGCGCCGGCTTTCCGCAATACGACCGGGTCGGCGGCCATGCGCGGCCCTGGGTTGGCTACCGCGGCGCGCGGCAGGCCCTGTTCGACATCGCCAACCTTTTCATGGGACAGCACCATGACATCCCAGCCTACCGTTCCATCTTCCGCGCCGAATCCGCCGGTGCGGAAGCTGGCGCTGGCGTGGTCCGCCACTGACCGGGCGCCGGCCGTGTTCAGGGTCGCCTTCGCCACCGACGATCGCGTCTCGGTGAACCAGCACTTCGGCGCCGCGACCGGATTCGCGATCTACGCGCTCGACGCCGGGCGCGCCAGCCTCGTCCAGGTGGTCGGGTTTCCGGAGGAGGCGATGGACGGCAACGAGCACAAGCTCGACGCCAAGATCGACGCGCTCTCCGGCTGCGCGGCCGTGTATTGCCTGGCGGTGGGCGGTTCCGCCGTGCGCCGGCTGCTGGCCGGCGGCATCCAGCCCGTGCGCATGGACGGCGAGGCGGCCATCGAGCCGATATTGCACCAGCTTCGCGCGGCCATCAGGGACGGCGGCATTCCCTGGGTCGACAAGCATGTAAATCGCGACATGAACCGTTTCGACCGCATGGCGGAGGAGGGCTGGCAAGAGTGAGGCCCGAGTGTGAAACCCCGTTCGACCACTTCTCAGAAAGGATAGACCGATGTCGGCAGCGACCGCTGTTACCCGGGGCGGGAGGCCCTGGGCGCCCCAGTACGTGGAGGCGATCAATCCCAAGATCTGCATCGGCTGCGGCCGCTGCTTCAAGGTCTGCCCGCGCGACGTGCTGACGCTGGTCGACCGCGGCGAGGACGACGACATGGACGAGGATGACTGGGACGACGAGGACGCCAAGGCCATGATGACGGTCAAGGACCCGATGGACTGCATCGGCTGCGGCGCCTGCGGACGAACCTGTCCGAAGGGCAGCTTCACCTTCGTCGCCGGCTGAGGCCGATCGCGCGGGTATCGGGTTTCCGCTTTCGGGGAAGTGATAGCATTTCCCGATGATGCGGATCCCCCGAACCCGATCCGGCAGGCATCGGCTGATCGCGGCCCTCCTGCTCGCGGCGGCGCCCGTCGTCCAGGCCGGGCCGCGGGTGCTGCTGCCCCACACGGGCCTGACGGCCGACCAGCTGGCCGTCATCGTCAATGACGATGACCCGCTGTCGCGGCAGATCGGCGATTACTACCGCCATGCGCGGCGAATCCCCGCCGGCAACGTCATCCGGGTGCGCTTCCCGCCGGGTCGCGCCGCGCTGCCGGCCGACGAGTTCAAGGCCCTGAAGGCCCAAATAGACGGCGCCACGCCGGCGCACGTGCAAGCCTATGCGGTCGCCTGGACGCAACCCTACCGGGCCGGCTGCATGTCCATGACCTCGGCGCTCGCTTTCGGGTTCGACCCGGCCTATTGCTCCACCGGCTGCGGCCCGACCCGGCCGAGCGGCTATTTCGATTCCCCCAGCCGCTACCCGGCCGTCGACCACGGCCTGCGCCCGGCCATGATGCTGGCCGGCGCCGATCTGGAGCGGGTGAAGGCCCTGATCGATCGCGGCGTCGCCGCCGACCGCGGCTTCCCGGCCGGCCGGGCCTACCTGCTGAACACGCCCGACAAGGCGCGCAGCGTCCGCGCCGCCCATTTCGAGCGGACCGCCGAAGCCATGGCCGGAGTCTTCCCCGTCGAGATCGTGGAGGCCGAGGCCATCGCCGACCGCGACGACGTGATGTTCTACTTCACGGGCCTGCCCAGCGTGCCCCGGCTCGACTCCCTGGGTTTCCTGCCGGGGGCGCTGGCGGACCACCTGACCTCCTTCGGCGGCCAGCTCACCGATTCCCGGCAGATGAGCGCGCTGCGCTGGATCGAGGCCGGCGCCACGGCCAGTTACGGCACCGTCGTCGAGCCCTGCAACCATCCGCAGAAATTCCCGCTCCCGGCCATCGCGCTGTTCCACTACGCCGCTGGCGCCAGCGCCGTCGAGGCGTATTGGAAGAGCGTCGCCTGGCCGGGCGAGGGGGTGTTCGTCGGCGAGCCGCTGGCGCGGCCCTACGCCCCCGACCTGCGCGAAACGGAGCCGGGGCGCTACGAGCTGAAGGTATTTTCGCCGCGCCAGGGGCGCCTGCGGTTCGAACACGCCGAATCGCCCATGGGGCCGTTCAGGCCCCTGCCGCCGGGGCCCGCCCTGCGGCGCGGCCTCAACGTGCTGCGCTTCGCCCTGCCGGAAGCCGCGGGCGGCTACGTGCGCCTGAAATGGTAAAAGTAAAAGCGCGCGATGCCGACCGGCGGCATCGCGCGCCCTCACGGCGCACCGAGAGCGAAAGGCGCCGTCAGGCCGGGTCGGAGGCCGCGCGGCGGCGGCGCGCGATCGTCCCCATCAATCCCAGGCCGGCCAGCAACATGGCATAGGTCTCGGGCTCGGGCACGTGTGCCGCCGTGAGGTACACATCGGCCATGCCGGGACCGCCGGCCACCAGTGCGAACGTGTAGTGATCCCAGTGCGGGCTATGAGCCACCGTCCCACTGGAAGTGGAGGTTGACCCGGAAGTGGCCGCCAACGTGCTGCTGAAGGTTGCAGCGGCTCCGTCACCTGGATGCGGCGGAATGGACGCATGAACGGCACCGCTGAGGCCTGCGAGATCCACTAGGAAGGTTCCGTAAGGAGTGGGGATGGAATAATCAACCGTGGCACCGAGGGAGCCTATGTCCCAATACGTACCATCCTTTGTGATGGAAAAGCTGCTCCCGCCAACCGTATCGACGTGCCACGATGCCACCAGGGAATAGGCATCCTCGATCCAGCTGGTCTCAGTCAGAGACGCATTGGCCATCCCGACCGTGCCGGCGAGCGCGATGCCGGTAATCGCTTTCGTCAATGTATTGATTTTAATCATAATAATCTCCTCTCTCGTTAGGCCGTCGTTCCGCGGGCGGCGCGAAAACCAGAACTGCTGAAACTGCAAAAATTGCTGAAAACGATGGCAGCATCCTCCCATGCAAATACCATCGTCAATGGCCCGAATGGGTCATGGCCCGAACGGGCTATTGCCATATGCCGATCAGGTAGTAGGGTGTGTCCGGGTCGGACAATCGGGAGAACCGCCATAAACTACACTTTCAAGGGCCGCCTGTGCGGTTACATCTGTCCGGAATGTCCGGAGCCTCTGGCCGACGTCGTGGTGCGGCTCTACCGCAGCAGCCAGCCGAACGTCACCGCCCTGGCGGTGGCCAGCCCCAAGGAGACGTTCGCCATCCTCTCCGACGCGGAGGTCGCGGCGAAGGCCGGACGCCTGATCGCCGAGGCCGTCACGGATTCCCAGGGCGGTTTCGTCTTCGAATTGGGCGATGCGCAGAAATACGGAGGCGAGGCGTTCGACATCGACGTCTATTGCGGCACCGTGCCGCCGCGCCCGCCGAGGCCGCGCCCGGTCCAGTTTTCGGTCACCACGCTGCAACCGCAATGGCGCCAGGCCGAGCGCGGCCGGGTCGCCGCCTGGGAGTACTGCGTTCCGCAACGAAACTGGTGCGCCGTGCGCGCGCGCTTCGACGCATGGACGATCTGCGGCCGCGTCACCGTGTGCGACACCCGGCAGGCCGTCATGGGCGTGCGCGTGCTCGCCTTCGACGTCGACTGGCTCCAGGACGACCCCCTCGGCAGCGCCATGACCGACGCGTCGGGACATTTCCGCATCGACTACTCCAGCGCCGATTTCCAGCGCACGCCCTTCTCGCCGTCGATCAACCTGGAATGGACGGGCGGGCCGGACGTGTATTTCCGCGTCGAGGCCGCCGACGGCACGCCGCTGCTGATCGAGCCGCCCTCGCGGGGGCGCACGCCGGGGCGCGAGAACGTCGGACACTGCCTCTGCGTCGATTTGTGCCTGAAAGAGCCGCCGCGGCAGAATCTGCCCACCATCCCGCTGTTCACCAATGTCGGCCAGTACCGCGTCGACCCGGTCTACGGCGATTTCACCGCCGCGGGCCTGACGACGGCCGGCGATTACGCCTTTACCGACACCATTCCGCTGATCGGCATCCTGCCCGACGGCCAGGCGCCGGCCGACATGGAATACCGCTTCCGCGTCGCCGAGTACGACGCCACCGCGACGATACTCGGGGCCGTCATGGACGTGGATGCCTCCATGGTGAGCGCGACGATCATCGGCAAGCTCCAGTATTGGAGCTGGAACGGCGCGCTCACCGCGTGGGAGATCAAGGCCGCCGATTATTTCGTCAACAACCCCGGCGCCACGGTCAACATCCCGCAGCCGGTCGGGCCGGCCCTGACGGTGGGCGTCAACAAGGACGTGGGCCCGGGCGGCTGGATACGGGTGCCGCGCGAGAACGGCTTGTTCCCCGGCGGCGTCGGCCGTTTCATCCCGCAGGGGGGCCTGGTCAACCTCGTGACCACGAAGCTGACCGACGAATCCCGGGACCTCACGGTGCCCGCGCCGGGGACGGCGGCCGGCGAAAGCGTGCCGGCGGGCAAGAAATCGCGTGCCCACACCTTCAAGCTGTTCTTCGAGGCGCGCGACGTCGGCGCCCTCGCGCTGTCGCCGGGCAGCAACGCGCTCGACAAGATCGTGTTCAGCAACACGCATTACACCTACCGCCGCCACCCCGCGTGGGCGGGCAGCACGCCGACGACGCGGGGCGTGGTGTCGCTGGACATCCTCGAACTGTCGGCGCCGGGCGCCGGCTGCGGAAAGCTGACCGACGCGCTGCACGCCCTGTTCACGGTCTATCACCCGTTCGTGGGCGGCGCGCGGGTCTATTTCGAAGGCAACCCGGTGTTACCCGCGGAATTGCCGCTGGCCATCGTCGGCGGCGAGGCCGTGTCGTCGCCGGCCGGGCACCTGTTCGACATCTCGGCCCTGCAACCCTGCGCCTACATCCTGTGGCTGGAGGCGACGCTGAATCTCACCGCCGGGTGGGGGCGCATCCCCTACGCCACGACATGGGATCACATCGCCTTCTGCAAGGGGTGAACCGGCGATGCCGAGGAAATACACGCTCTGCCTCACGCATCGATGCAACCTCCGTTGCTCCTATTGCTATATCGACAAGCGCGCCGGGCGGATGTCGATCGAGGTCGCGGACAGGATCGTCGAATCCATCTTCGGCTCTCCGCCGCCCGGTGACGACGATGGCGTCGACATCGGGTTCTTCGGCGGCGAGCCGCTGCTGGAGTTCGACCTGCTCAAGGAGATCGTCGGCCGGATCGAGCGCCACCCGAATTTCGACCGCAAGACGGTGACGCTGTCGGTCGTCAGCAACGGCACTCTCCTTTCCGAGGCGATGGCGGACTATCTGGCCGAACACGGCGTCGTTCTCTGCCTGAGCTGCGACGGGCCGCCGCATGTGCAGGACAGGTTCCGCAAGCAGCGCAACGGCCGGGCCAGTTCGGCCCGGGTCGTCCGGGCGATCGAGATCGCGCGCAGGCGCCTGCCGCTGTTCATGGTCAACGCGGTCTATCGCCCCGAGACGCTCGACGAGCTGCCGGCGACGGTGGATTTCCTCTCCGGGCTCGGCGCGCGGCAGATATACCTCAATCCCGACGCGGGGGCGCCGTGGCGCCGCGAAGACGCGGCGAAGCTGGCCGGCCTCTATGCCGGCATCGGAGACTGGTACGTCCGGGCATACCTGCGCAACGACCTCCATTTCGTCAGCCTGATCGACAGCAAGATCGCCGTCATCCTGCGCGGCGGATACGGAGCCTCGGAGCGTTGCCAGATGGGCAGCCGGGAGATCGCCTTCACGGCCGAGGGCCGGGTCTATCCCTGCGAACGTCTGATCGGCGACGGCAAGGGCGGCCGGCACTGCCTGGGCAGCATCCAGGACGGCCGCTTGCCGCGGGCGGCCGTCTCCTTTTGCACCGATGCGGCCGCCCGCGCGGAATCGCCATGCGCGGCCTGCGGCATCCGGGAGTACTGCATGAACTGGTGCGGCTGCTCCAACTACCTCGCGACCGGAAGCTACGACCGCGTGAGCCCGTTCCTGTGCGCCTCGGAACGCGCCGCCGTGGCCGCCGCCGCGCGGGTATACGAGCGTCTCGATGCCGCCTGTCCGGGCGTGTTTTCGGACCACCTGGCGGGCAAGCCTTCCGCGATGAGCCGGATGAATGGCCGCGACGCGGCCTCGGGCGATCGCACGTCGAGTCCCAATGCCTGCGGCGGCGGCCAATCCGCGGCCACTGCGGGTTTCTTCCGCGAACCATGAAAAGGAGAAAGCCATGAGCACACTGTCGCGCCAGGACCTGCTGAACAACATCATCTGGATCAGGGGGCTTCCGCCGTTCGACTTCTGGATCCGCCGCATAGACATCATCGGCGAATTCATCCGTAAGAACAAACTGACGCCGTCCGACATGTCGGCGTTCGAGACCGGAGAGCTGGCCGTCGGGCCGATGGCGGCGGCGAAGAAGGCGGCGCCGCCGATCCGCAGGCCGCCTTTTCCCGGCGGCCTGCGGCTTCCCCACCTGCATTTCAAGGGCGACGTCTACCTGCTCAACGAGCAGCAGTGGCGCTCGTTCTCGGGCGCGGTGGTCAAGGACCTCAACGCCAAACTCGCCAACGCCGCGGCGCTGTCCTTCGACCAGATCCGCGACGTCGCCGAGGGCATCGACAAGGTCCTCTGAACGAAACGCCCGGGCGGTGGAACTCCGGCGCGAGGTGAAGGAGAGCGATCTCGAAAAGCGGGTCGCGCCGACGCGGTTGCCGCCGATCCACTTGTAACACCGAACGGCAATCGGCGGAGGTGTCGACATGCGTGGTCAAAAAAGACTGATCGACGGCATCCACAGCGTCTCTCCGACGAGAGACCTCTGGATGGGAAAACCGACGGAAGACCTGCCCGGAAAGGTGGCGGTGCGCTTCAGGACGGGGCAATCGGGCCTCCTGGACATGAGCAGTCCCCGCGCCGCCCATTGGGCCGGGGTGATCGACGAGCTGGAGCGGGCCGGCCAGCCGGTCTACGTCGAGATCGACGAGGAAACCGGGGTCATCACCAACGTCCGGATTCCGCGCCGGCACCGGGTGGAAAGGATCGATCCGGACGAGCGCGGGAACCTGATGGTGCGGCTCCGGGCCTCCTCGGCCATTCACTGGCTGCTCCGGTCCGATCCGGGCCACGAGGCCATGCGGGCGAGCCTCCAGGCCGCGCTGGGCGACGGTTCCGAGCGCCTGATCACCGAAACGCGCGACGAGCACGAAATCATCGCCGTCAGCCTGCCGGAGGCGGCACCGGGCGGCCCGGGCATGCCGGCGCCCTTGCCGCTTCCCGACCCTCCCGTGTCCGAAACGCGCGCGGCCGACCTGTTCGGCGGCATGGCGGGCAGATCGTGCTCTCCGTGCAACCCGGCCGCGGAGTGCATTTCCTTCCTGTACCCCGACGATGGCTGCTGGATTCGCGCGCACATCATGTGCCATCTGATGCGGGCGGGCGGCCCGGACACCACGACGAATCCGCCCGAGGATCCCGAGAAGGTCTGGATCAACGCGAGCACGTGGCTCGACGCGCCCACCGTGAACCACCCGGACTGCCGCGTGATATGGGGCTGGCACGTGGCGCCGACGCTGACGGTCATCCTGCCGGCCGGCAACGAGAAGCGGGTCATCGACCCCTCGTTGAGCCCCGCCCCGGAATCCGAAGCCGCCTGGAAGGGCCGGCAGGGCGATCCCGGCGCGACGCTCACCGACACGGCCTGGACCGACTACAACTGGATCGGCGACAACACTTCGGTAAGCCTGGCCCAGGCGCACCAGGCCATGCAGTATTACCGCGACGAGCTGCGGGACCGGTGCCTGGACATCGGGCCGCCGCCGTACAGCTGCACGCGGAACTGCTTCTTCATCATCGACCGGAGTACGTTCTCAGACGATGAAGTCGAGGCCATGCTGCACATCTCCGCGCCGGCGGTGGTCCCGAGCGCCCTCTACGTGGTCGTGGACGGATTCAGTCCCTACGAGCTCGGCTTCTCGGCCGCGACCATGCAGCACATTCCGGCGCTGAACGTCTCGCCGTCGGTGGCGGGGATGACGATCACGCCGGTGCAACTGGCATTCGAGCATCCCTCGCACCTCAACCGCCGGCAGCGCCTCACCTGGGTCTATGACGTCAGCTTCGCCAACACCGGCGGATTCACCAGCGAGCAGGTCACGGTGACGCTGCAGGCGACCATGGCAACGGTTTCCTGCACCGGCTACCTGTATCTTGTCCGGCAGCCCAATCCCTACGAAATCGACGGCCAGACCTCATGGCTGAGCACCGATCTCCGGGTGTTCCGGATCGAGGCGGGCCAGTCGAAGTTCGGCGTGGCCATGGGGTCGAATCCCTCCGCCTTCATCACCCAGGTCATCGCCAACCTCAATGGCGGCAACACGGGCGGGCAGACCTTCGACAACGACATCTCGGTCGACCAGCAGGCATCCCGCCTGGAATTGTCGGGCACGGTGGGCGGCACGCCGGTATTCAACTTCGCGGTCGCAAAGGTGCGCTATCGCGCGCTCGCCGTCTCGGCCGCCGACGTGCGCGTCTTCTTCCGGCTGTTCCCGGTGGCCACGACGTCGCTCGAATACGAGCAGGCGACGACTTACCGGCGCCACGCGGCGGGCGGCGCGGCGATCCCGTTGCTGGGCATCAAGAACGGCGAAGTGGCGGCCATCCCCTGCTTCGCCTCGCCGCGCATCGACTCCGCCGTGTCGAGCATGACCGCGCAGACCGATGCGCCGAACGTGCAGACCCTTCCGCCCAACCCGAGCGGCGCCGAGGTTGTCCGCTACTTCGGCTGCTGGCTCGACATCAACCAGACGCAGCCGCAATTCCCCATCCAGCCCGTGCCCGTGGACGGCCCCTATCCGTCCGGCCGGGTGAGCATCCAGGATCTGATCCGCAACGAGCACCAGTGCCTGGTGTCGGAAATCGCCTTCGCCCCGGCGCCGGCCCAGAACGGCGCCACGCCTTCGGTTTCGGACAAGCTGGCGCAGCGCAACCTCGCGATCGTCGAGTCGGCGAACCCGGGGCTGGCGTTCTCGCGCCGCATCCCGCAGACCTTCGAAATCCGGCCGTCGACGGGCGGGAGCGAACACGACGAACTGATGATCGACTGGGGAAACCTGCCGGCTGGCAGTGTGGCGACCCTGCACATGCCCGGCCTGAGCGCGAACGGGATCCTGCTGCTGGCCGCGAGGAAATACCGCTCCCACAGGTTGCTACGCATCGACGAACACACGCTGAAATTCGAGGCGGGCGGCATCACCTACCTGCCCATCCCATTCACGGAGGGCAATCTCCCCGGCATGCTGACCGTGGATCTTCCGGAAGGGATCAAGAAAGGGCAGGTCTTCAAGGTCGTGGTTCGCCAGGTGGCGGCCGAGGCGCGGCGAAGCTCGAAAGCGCGGGTTGAAAGCCGACAGTCCGACGCGAGGCATGTCGTCGGCTCCTTCCAGCTGACCATCCCCGTGCGGGCGAAAGCCGAAATCCTGCCCGGCCAGCAGCGGCTGCTCTCCAATCTCCGCTGGATCGAGCGGGCCATCCCGGCGGGGAATCGGTGGGCGCCGGTCTTCGCCAGGTATGTGGCGCAGGTCGCCGATCGCGTCGACGCGCTCGGCGGCGACGCGGGCCTGGTGGCGCCTTCCGCCTCCGGCCAGTGGCGGGAAGCCTACCGGACATGCCTCCTCCTGACGCTCGCCGCCATCCTCCTCGTCGCGGCGCTGGTCGTCTGCGCCGGCGTGTTGAGCGGCGGCGCGGCGCTGTTGGGCGGCATCCCGGTCGCCGCCCTGCTGGCCCGCACGGTTTGCCTTTGGCGGAAAAAGTGCCGGCCCACGGACTGCCAGCTGCTTCGAGCCCTGCTGGCGGGCTCGGTCGCCGGCGCGGCGCTTCTCGCGCTCCTCGCCGCATTCGGAACGCCGGCGCCGCACTTCATCGCCGCGCTGACGGCAAGCGCCGTCGTGGCCGTCGCGGCGGCCATCGCAGGCTGGGTGAAGGGCTGCCTTGGGTGCGGGCGATGCTGCTCAAGCTGAACGGCGACGATCGGAGAGAAAACGCATGACCACCTACCGGCTCGGCTCCAGCGGGGAAGAAGTCGAACGAATACAGGCGAGGCTGCAAGCGCTGGGGTTTTACCGCGGCCCGGTCGACGGCGCCTTTGGCGGCGGCACCGAGGCGGCGGCCAAGGCCTTCCAGCGGAGCGGCGGCCTCGATGTGGACGGCGCGGTCGGCCCCATCACCTGGAACGCGCTGTTCAACGCCGAAATTCCGGAATCCTCCCTGTCCTCCCGACCCCTCGACTACCGATGCCTGGCGCTGACCGGCGCGTTCGAAACCAATGCCGGCTTCCCCGACTGTTTCGCCGGCCTGAGCGGGGACTTCGACGGCCAGGGCATCAGCTTCGGCGTGTGCCAGTGGAATTTCGGCCAGGATTCGCTCCAGCCCATGCTCCGGGAAATGATCGAGGAGCACCCCGGCGTCGTCCGATCCATCTTTCAGGAACGCTACGGCGTGCTGACGGCGGCGCTCGACGCCGACAAGCGCGAGCTGATGGATTTCGCCGCCAGCATCCAGCACCCGGTCAAACACTTCGTCATCGAACCGTGGCGCGGCATGTTCAAAAGTTTGGGAAGAACCGGGGAATTCCAGGCGATCGAGCAGAAATACGCCGGCGCGCTGTACCGCGCGGCGGTCAAGCTTTGCGCCGATTACGGGCTGTGGTCGCAACGCGCGACGGCGCTGATGTTCGACATCAAGGTGCAGAACGGCGGCATCAGCAGCCTCGTGAAGGCGCAGGTTCTCGCGGACTTCGCCGATCTGGCGCCTGAACTGCCGCGCGAGGCGCTGGAGACGGAAAGGATGAAAATCATCGCCCACCGCCGCGCCGAGGCCGCCAACCCGCGCTGGGTCGAGGACGTGCGCGCGCGCAAGCTGTGCATCGCCAAGGGCGAGGGCGTGGTGCACGGCGTCCGCTACAACCTGGAAGAACAGTTCGGCATCCGGCTCGAATAATCGAAGGAGGTTGACGATCATGGCGAAAACAAAAACGACGCAGGCCGTACGGCGGGTTTGCAACGTCCGCCCGGACACGATGGATTTCCGCGACAAGATGTACGAGGCGACGCTGGTCGAAGTTCCGAAGCGGATCGTCCTCGAAGACTACATGAAAGTGAAGGTGCCCATCCTCGACCAGGGCTCGGAGGGCGCCTGCACCGGCTTTGGCCTGGCCACCGTGACCAACTACCTGCTGCGCAGGCGCAAGGAAGTGAAGGGCGGGGACTCGGTCAGCCCGCGCATGATGTACGAAATGGCCAAGCGCTACGACGAATGGCCCGGCGAGAAATACGACGGCTCCAGCGCGCGCGGCGCGATGAAAGGCTGGCACAAGCACGGCGTGTGCAGCGAGTCGTCATGGCGCTACGACCCGAAGAAGCCCGATGCCAGGCTGACCGAGGCCCGCATCGCGGATGCGGCAAACCGCCCTCTCGGCGCCTACTTCCGCGTCAACCACAAGGACCTGGTGGCGATGCACGCGGCGCTGGCCGAGGTCGGCATCCTGTACGCCACCGCCACGGTGCATGCCGGATGGGAGGCGGTCTCGTCCGACGGCCTGATTCCGCTGCGGGACGAAATCCTGGGCGGACACGCCTTCGCCATCGTCGCCTTCGACGAGCGCGGCTTCTGGATACAGAATTCCTGGGGGCCGGGCTGGGGGCACCGGGGTTTCGCGCTCATCGGCTACCAGGACTGGCTTGGCAACGGCACCGACGTCTGGGTGGCCCGGCTGGGCGCGCCGGTCATCCTGGAGGCCGCCGAAAAAGGCGCCGCGGCGGGACGCGTCGGCGCCATGCGCGCCAAGTCATACTCCTACCCAGAGCTGCGGCCGCACATCATCAGCATCGGCAACGACGGGGCGCTCCGGGACGACGGCATCTTCGGCACCTCGGCCGCCGAGGCGGAGGAAATCATCAAGCAGGATTTCCCGCGCATCACCGCGAACTGGAAAAAGAAACGCCTGCTCCTGTACGCCCACGGCGGGCTGGTGAGCGAGGAATCCGCCATCCAGCGCGTATCCGACTACCGCAAGGCCCTGCTGGACGCGGAAGTGTACCCGCTGGCCTTCAGCTGGAAATCCGACGCCTGGACGACGATCAGGAACATCCTTAAAGACGCCCACGGCAGGCGCCGGCCGGAAGGGGTTCTCGACGCGGCCAAGGATTTCATGCTCGACCGGCTGGACGACGCGCTCGAACCGCTGGCGCGGACGCTGGGCGGCAAGGCGATGTGGAGCGAGATGAAGGAAAACGCCCTGTTCGCCACCGTGAAGGAAAACGGCGGGGCGCGCATCGCGCTGGGCTTTCTCGACGAACTGCTGGCGCAGGATCCGGGCATCGAAATCCACGTCGCGGGGCACAGCGCCGGCAGCATCTTCCACGCCCCCATCGTCCAATGGCTCACGGCCAAGGGGAAAATCGCCTCCGGCCCGCTGAGCGGCATGATCGGCCTCGGACGGAAGATCGAGACCTGCACGCTGTGGGCGCCCGCCTGCACCGTCGACCTGTTCAAGCAGACCTACCTGCCCGCGCTCAACGCCAAGGGCATCAAGCGCCTCGCCCTGTTCACTCTCACCGACCCGGTGGAACAGGACGACGACTGCGCCGGCATCTACCACAAGTCGCTGCTGTACCTGGTGTCCGACGCTTTCGAGCAGCGGGTGCGCATCCCCGTGTTCCGGAAAGACGGCGAACCGATCCTGGGCATGGAAAAATTCATCCGCGCCGACGCCGAACTCGCCGCGCTGTTCAAGGGCGGCAACGCCGACTGGATTCGGTCGCCGAACACCGCCGAGGACGGCTCGCCCGCCCATTCCACGGCGCGCCACCACGGCGATTTCGACGACGACAAGCCGACCGTGCTCGCCACCCTGGCGCGCATCCTCGGCCAGGGCGCGTCGCAAGCGCCATTCGAATTCGCCCACACCTCCGCGTCGCTGCGGGCGCGCAGGTTGAACTTGGGTTAAAGGAGAACGGCATGAGCGCTTCATCCCGAGGTTTCGCCATCGCCGCCGCGCTGGCCTGCGCGGCCCCCTTGCAATCGGTGGGGGCGGAACTGCAGCCTTACTCGCTCCCGTCCCAGCAGATCGCACCCCGGATGGAGCAGCGCCAGATGGAGCAACACCCGATGGAGCAGCGGGCCGTGCGTCCCCGGATCAGCGAAGTCTATTACCAGAACTTCGGGAAGAAAGTTGAAGGCCTGAATCCGGCGCAGCGCGCCGAGCTCATCAAATCGTTCGGGGTCAGGCGCGATCAAGCGATCGAAGGGGGCCGGGTGGATGAGGCGCAGCATTATTTGCGGTTGCTACAGATACTGGGGAAATAAAGGTAAAAATCATGAAACATGCATGGGCTTTGATCTGGCTGGGACTGCTCCTGCTATTGGCGGCGAGCGCGGCCAGCCGCGCAGCGGACAACGACGTCAAGCGGCTCGAAACCCTGGGCGCCTATGAAGCGGCGCTCGACACCGCCGTGGCGCAGCCGCCGGCTCCCGCCATCGACACGCAGGCGCAGGCGGACAAGCTCACCCACGAGTTCAAGATGCGCCGGGAAGAAGTCAAGCTGTACGAAATCGCCATCCTGAGCGCGCTGGCCCTGGTCTCCCTGTTCATCGTGCTGCGCTTCATCACCGCCGAAGCCGCCTACTCGGCATCCCACATCGTGAACGCGACCGGGCTGGTTTTCATCATTTTCGGCACCATCCTGCTCGTGCTCTTGGCGGACACCGATGAGCAGCTGACTGCCCCGATCGGCATTCTGGGCGCGGTGGCCGGCTATCTGTTCGGCTCCATCAACCGGGGGAAATCCGGCACCGAAACGGGCGGGGAAAAATAGGGGAAATAGGGGACGAGGGGAAATAGGGGACAGAGCACGGTTTTCTGTTAAATTCCGCAGGGTCGAGTTCCTCCGCTTTCTCTCCATGCCCCGCCGCGCTCGCCTGATTCTGCCCAATGTCCCGCTCCATCTGATCCAGCGCGGCAATAACCGCCGGGCGCCCTGATGAAGGCGCTGGGACAGCGGTATGTCCAGCATGCCAATCGCGCCATGCTTCGGTTTTCTTCCGGTTTTCCTTTCGGCCAGCCGCTAGGCCGGCGATTACTTTCCAAGGACATGATGATTCGCATATTGAGTTTGCTGGCGGCGCTGGGGATGGTTGCCGCCTTGTTCGCGGGCGGCGCGCAGCCGGCGGCGGTGGGGTTGTTCGCGGCGCCGTGGGACAAGCTGGCGCACGCGGGCTTCTTTCTGGCGCTGACGATCCTGCTGCTTCAGGCATGGCCCCGCCCGTGGTGGCTGGCGCCGCTGCTGGCGGTGCTGGTGGGCATGGGCGACGAGTGGCATCAGTTTTACCTGCCCGGCCGCATGGCGGGGTGGATCGACCTGGTGGCGGACGCGGTGGGAGTGGCGCTGGCGGCGGGCCTGCACGAAGCCGCGAAAACCGCGGATCGGTCGGCTCAGTAGGCGTTCTTCCGCCCCGCCAGGACCCAGACGGTCTTGAGGATGATGTAGATGTCGAAACGCAGCGACCAGTTGCGCAGGTATTCCAGGTCATATTCGACGCGCTTCTGCATCTTGTCGACGGTGTCGGTTTCGCCGCGGTAGCCGTTGACCTGGGCCCAGCCCGTGATGCCCGGCTTGACCTTGTGGCGGATCATGTAGCCTTTGATCACCTTGCGGTACACCTCGTTGTGGGCGACCGCGTGCGGCCGGGGGCCGACGATGCTCATCTGGCCCCGCAGGACGTTGAAGAACTGCGGCAGCTCGTCGAGCGAGCTCTTGCGCAGGAAGCCGCCGATCGAGGTCAGGCGGGAATCGTTCTTCTGCGCCTGGCGAATCTCGCCGTCGTCCTCGCAGACCGTCATGGAGCGGAACTTGTAGACGTGGATCTCATCCCCGTCCAGGCCGTAGCGGCGCTGCTTGAAGATCACCGGCCCGGGCGAGGTCAGCTTCACCGCCAGTGCGATGGCCAGCATCGCGGGCGACAGCAGCAGCAGGATGAGCACCGACAGCACGACGTCGCTCACCCGCTTGAGAACGCCGTTCCAGCCCCGGAACGGCGTCTCGCACACCGACACCACCGGCATGCCGCCGACCGTGTCCATGCGCGCCTGGATCAGATCGGTCACGAACATGTCCGGCACGAAATAGGTTGACGCCGTGGTGTCGCGCAGGCCGCTCAGCACCCTCAGGATGCGCGGCTGCGAGGCCATCGGCAACGACAGGTAGATGGTGTTGACCTGTTGGCGCTTGACGTATTCCGGCAGCTCGTCGATGCGGCCGAGCAGCAGATAGTCGCCGCCGTCATCCAGGCGGCCGCGGGCGCGATCGTCGAAGAACCCCAGGAAATCGACGTGGTGGTACGGGCTGGCCAGCATCCGGCGCGCCAGCTCCATGCCTTGCGGATTGGCGCCCGCCACGACCACCCGCCTCGGCGCCCCTTCCATGACCTTGAGAAAAGGCAGCGCCTGCCGGAACAGCAGATGGCCGCCCAGCACCGCGAATGGCGTGATCAGCAACCACAGTCGCAGCGCGTCGGCGTCGAAATACTGAATGAAGCGGCTCGCCCACAGGAACACCAGCACCAGGCCGGCCAGCAGCGTCCAGCCGGCGAATATCTTGACCGACATCGCGAGGGTGGTGGAGGTCAGGCGGTTGTGCCCAGGGTAGGTCAGGGCGAACATGGCCAAGGCCAGCAGCATGTAGTGCGGGGGGATCTCGCCCTGGAAGTATTCCACCGAGAAGGCCAGCGACAGCACCACCATCATCGGCTCGATCATCTGTTCGAGGCTGGCCATCAGGCGGCCGTCGCCGCTCCGGCCCAGCGAGGGCAGGCTGGTGGACTTGGCGCTTTGGCCGGCGAGGATGTCCCGGTTCATCGTCATCAGGCGCGGATCATCAGGGCGTACTTCGCCACCGCCTGGGCGCGGCAGGTGACGTTCAGCTTCTGGAAGATGCGCTTCAAATGGTTCTTGACGGTATTGGGGCTGATGTTGAGGATGAGGCCGATCTCCTGGTTGGTCTTGCCGGAGGTCACCCAGTCCATGATCTCCTGCTCGCGCTCGCTGATCATCTCCGGCGGGGCGCCCGGCGCGACGCCTTCCGGCTCGACGGGCGCCAGGCATTCGACCCGGCGCAGGGCCGAATCTATGTGCGGCACCAGGATGTTCAGAGTCGCCGGATCTGGCTTGATCGGCGTGTCCTTGGCGAAGAAGGCGTACAGGCAATCGTTCCCGCCGCGCCGGTCGCGGATGCCATGCACCAGCACCGACCGCATCCGTTCCAGGGCGTTGATGCAGCCCTGGGCCGGGATGTCCGCGCCGGCCGGCTTGTGGCGATCCAGCACGAACCAGTTCTCGTCGCCGTCCAGCCAGCGGCGGTGCAGATCCCGCATCAGCGGGTCGACGTCGCAGCCGGAAACGACTTGCTGGGTGCGGATTTCCGGGATGTTGGAAGCGACGTCGTAGTTCAGGTGGCCGGACGTGAAATCACCCCAGACCGCGACCAGAACGTCATGCGGCAGGAAGGCGCTCACCTCGTCCTGCAACCAGCGAAAAAACTCGACGTGCCTGACGATGCCGAACGATCCCTCGACGACCGTCAGCAATTCCTCTCTGTCGCGTATCTTGATGCGTGACCTCATGGGTCTCATGGGTAGCGTCTAGTGGTTATGCGCGGCCGGCGCGATGCGGAGCGCATTATAACCCGACTTTGACACTTTCGAGGCACATTTCAGACCGACACCCATCAACCATGCGGGTTTCCGAGCGTCGAATCGCAAAACGCCTAGATACATGGATTGTTGATTATCGCCCCGGAAGGCCGCTACGATACGGGCCATGTACCTACGCGAGAGCAAACAACGGCGAGCGGATGGCAGCGTCGTGACCTATCTGCAACTGGCGGAGAACGTCTGGGATGCCGCCAAGGGAAGGTCGCAAGCCAGCATCGTGCATAACTGCGGGCGCGCCGACGATCCCGACGTTGTCGAGCGTCTGCGCAGGCTGGCCAAAAGCATCCTGCGCCGCTGCTCGCCGGAAGAGATCGTCGCTGCCGATGGCGACTGGCGCCTGATCTGCGCCTGGCCCTACGGCGACCTCTACGTCCTCGAAGCCATCTGGAAGCAACTCGGCATCGACGCCATCGTGCGACAGCAGGCCAGCCCGCGGCATCTCGGGTTCGACGTCGAGCGCGCCCTGTTCGCTCTGGTCGCCAATCGTGCCTGCGCGCCGGCCTCGAAACTCTATTGCCATGAACAGTGGCTCAAGGAAGACGCGCATATCGACGGGACGCAGGGATTGAAACTGCACCAGCTGTACCGCGCCATGGACTTCCTGGAAGCGAACAAGAACGCCATCGAGCACGCCATCTTCCACCGGGTGGCCGACCTGCTCAATCTCGACGTCGAGGTGATCTTCTACGACACCACCTCGCTGCACTTCGAGACCGATGAGGAAGACGAAGGCGACAAGAACGGAAACGTCCAGGGCAGCCAGGCGGCCGGCAAGAAAGTCTATGCCGCTCCTCGCAAGCGCGGCCACAGCAAGAACGGCCGCAGCGATGCGCCGCAGATCATCGTCGGTATGGCCGTCACCCGGGATGGCTTTCCGGTGCGTCACTGGGTCTTCCCCGGCAACACGGTCGATGTCACCACCGTTGCCCGGGTCAAGGAAGACCTACGCGGCTGGCAACTCACGCGCTGCCTCTTCGTCGGCGATGCCGGCATGGTCTCGCAGGCCAACTTGCAGACCTTGTCCAAGGGCGGCGGCAAGTACCTGCTGGCGATGCCAATGCGCCGCGGCGACGAGGTCACCGAGGACGTGCTATCGCGACCGGGCCGCTATCGCACTGTCGCCGAGAATCTGGAGGTGAAGGAAGTCATCGTCGGCGAGGGCGAGCGGCGGCGACGCTATGCGGTCTGCTTCAATCCGCTGGAAGCCAAACGCCAGAAGGCACATCGGGAGGAACTGCTGAACGAACTGGAGGCGGAACTGGCCAGCCTGTCCGATCTGGCCAAGGTGAGTCACACGAAACGGGTCTGCGCCTTGCGCAGCAGCGCCCGCTACGGGCGCTTGCTGAAGGAAACGAAGCGGGGCTTGGCGATTGATCGCCAGGCGGTCGCCGAACTGGAGCGTTTCGACGGCAAGTTCGTGGTGCATAGCAACGACGACACGCTCACGGCCGAGGACATGGCGCTGGGCTACAAACAGCAGCAGCGGGTGGAAGAGGCCTGGCGGACGATGAAGAGCGGATTGAAGATGCGTCCGGTGTTCCACTGGGCGCCCCACCGCATTCATGCCCACATCGCCATCACCGTTCTGTCGCTCTTGCTGGAGCGCACCATCGAGCACGCGTGTCAGGATACCTGGCGCACTATCCGGGATGACCTGAAGCGCATCCAGTTGGCGCTATTGTCCAGCCCCCACGGTCGTGTCTGGCAGGTGACCGAGCCTTCGCCGGATGCCGCTAACCGATTGAAGGCATTGAAAATAAAGCCGCCGAAGCCGATCCTGAATCTGGATTGACCGCCTTCCCCGCCTAGATACACACCGATTTCGGCTGTCTCGCCGAATGCTTTGCGCCATGCGGCTTTCCGTGGGGCGTGTTACTTGGCGGTGTCAAAGTCGGGTATAACGTCGAACTAACATCCAACAGGGTTTCCCGGAAGAGGCATGATTTGCTGAATATGAAAAATGTTTGCTAGTATAGCCGGCATAATCTTGCGAGGACTGACGGCCGGCCATGGGTGATCTGATCGGAAAAATCTTCAAGCTGGGTCTGCTGTCCACGCTGTCGGGCAGCATCGGCGCGCTGGCCGCCCAGGTCGATGCCAGGGCCGCCGCCTCCCCCGTCCCGTCCGACGTGTTCAGCCTCTACGCCAGCGCCGGCCAAACCCATGACAGCAACCTGTTCCGCCTGCCCGGCGGCGTGGATCCGACGCCGCTGGTCGGCAAGGCCGATCGCTCCGACGACATCCGGACCGTCAACGCCGGGTTCAGGATAGAAAAGCCGATCAGCCAGCAGCGATTCAAGCTCGACGCCTCGGTCACCGAGAACACCTACGGCAACCATGGCTTCCTCGACCACGACACCTACCAGTACGACGGCGCCTGGTACTGGCACCTCACCCCGCGCATTTCCGGCGTCATCGGCGTTTCGCGCACCGAGGCGCTGGTCGGGTTCGACAACCTCAACGTCTACGACCAGAAGATCCGCGTCACCACCGAAAAACGCTTCGAGGCCAATTTCTGGCTGGCCAGCAACTGGCACGCCCTGGCCGGTTTCCTCCTGACAAAGCAGACGACCAGCAGGAGCTTCCAGCAGGAGCGCGACCTCGAGCAGCGCGGCTGGAACGTCGGCGCGCGCTACGACCGCGGCGCCGGCCGCACGCTGGAATTCCGCTACATCGAGCGGGACGGCAAGTTCAACGACCGGCAGATCGATCCGGTCGCCTACATCGACGACGCCTTCAAGCAGCGCGATTACGAAGCCCGGCTTGCTTACGCCGTCAGCGACAGGACCCGCGTCGAAGGCACCGTCGCCTTCGTCGATCGCAGCCATCCCCATGTCCCGCAACGCGATTTCGACGGCTGGCGGGGCAAGGCCGGCCTGAGCTGGATGGCCACCGGCAAGATCGCCATCCGGGCCGATTACGAGCGCCGGATCCAGTCCTGGCAGGACGTCAGCAGCAGCTATTACGTCAGCGAGACCGTGACGGTCGGGCCCCAGTGGTCAGTGACCGCCAAACAGGCGCTCGGCGCCAGCGCCGTGTTCGGGAAGACCCGGTACGAAGGCGCGCCGCCCACCTGGACCGGCCCCCTGCGCGAAGATAAGAGCAGGGCGCTGGCCTTCAACTGGGCCTGGGAGCCGCACCGCGCCGTCAGCGTCAACGCCACCGTGCGCCGGGAAATACGCGACTCCAGCCTGGACAACCACGATTTCGCGGACACCACCGTCGGGCTCAACCTCCGGCTGCTGTTCTAACCGAAACGGAATCCCGCCAAAATCGCCCATGGGCTTGCCAGGCCTTTGTTTCAAGAATGTGCATAAAATGCAAAAATCATTAGCCCGATTGGGCTATTGATAAAATCGCTCCGGATTTGCTTTAATGCGAACAAGCAGAACCAGTTTGCCCAACGGAGATGACAATCATGAAAATCAAACATGCAATGACGAGCCTGGCGCTTGGCATGACGCTGGCGGCGGGCAATGCGCAAGCGGCGTTGCACGACTGGGGCGGCGGGTTGATCTACGATGACGTGCTCGACGTGACCTGGCTTTCGGATGCCAACTACGCCGAGACTTCGGGTTACGATGCCGACGGCAAGATGACTTGGGCCGGTGCTACGGCTTGGGCGGCCGCCCTCAGCTACACCGTAGGTGCCGTAACCTATACCGACTGGCGGCTGCCCACCGCGCTCAATACGGATGGTTCGGGCCCGTGTTCCGGCTCCTGTAACGACAGCGAGATGGGGCACCTGTTTTATGTCGACCTGGGCGGGTCATTCGGTTCCCCCATATCGACCAGTGTCGACCCCGACCTTTCCAAGTTCCAAAATATCAAGGACGGCGTCGGCACCTTGAGTGGCGGGTATTACTGGTCGAGTACCGAATATTCCGTTTTCCCTGGGTTGATGGCATGGAATTTCGATATGGGAAGCGGCAATCAACAAGATTGGAGCCTGAAGTCCAATGCTTATTACGCCTGGGCGGTGCGTGACGGCGCCCCCATCCCCGAGCCCGGTGAATGGGCCTTGATGCTTTCTGGTTTGGGTTTGGTCGGGTTCATGGCGCGTCGGCGTGCGGCAAGATTGGCATGATCTGATTTGTTTTCATTTTTGCGGTTTTTTTCTTCTTGGGAGGTTTGTATGAACGTTCAAAAGACTCTGGCCGCGGCGCTGTTCGGCGCGGGAATTTTCGCGGCCGGCCTGGCCCAGGCCACTACCGATCTGGGCACGCTCGGCTCGGCGCCGACCGGCGGGAGCAATGGCTATGGTGCCAGCACGCCCTTCGCCGATGAATACAAGTTCAGCATCGGCACTCTGTCCACCGTGAGTGCTTGGGTCGGCGAAGTCAACTTCTTGGGCCTTGATCTGTTGCCCGGCTGGACGGTCGATCTGATGGACTCCACCCATACTTCGCTGGTCGGCGGCCCTTACGCTCCCCCCGGCACTTCGGCCAGCGGCTCCTGGACCCTCGGCAGCGGCGACTATTACGTCGAAATCGCCGGCACCACCGGCGCCTCGGGCGGCGGTTATTCCTACTCCCTGTCCGCCGTTCCCGTCCCCGAGCCGGGCGAGCTGGCCCTCATGCTTTCCGGCATGGGCCTGATGGGCTACATGGTTCGCCGTCGCAAGAACGGCGCGGCCTGATCGGCTTTTCGTCCGAAAAAGCGAGGGGGATCGCCCCCCTCGCTTTTTAGTTGTTTACGCGCACCGGAACCCAATACGCAAGCCTGACTCTGACTGGATGAATCGCATGCCGCTCCCCGTGTCGCAACGCCTGGCCGTCCTGGCCGTCCTGGCCCTCGCCGGCCCGCTCCTCCTTTCCGGTTGCGGCAAGAAGGATGGCGGCGACAAGCCCGCCAGCCAGGTTCTGGCCAAGGTCAACGGGGACGACATCTCCGTGCACCAGCTCAACCACGTCTTGGCGCGCCAGCCCGGCCTCGCCAACGCCCCGGAGGAAGCGCGCAGGCAGGTGCTCGAAAAGCTGGTGGAGCGCCAGCTGATCTACCAGCAGGCCGTCAAGGAGGAACTCGACCGCACGCCGGACGTGATGCTGGCGATGGACGAGGCCCGGCGCGACATCGTCGCCGGCGCCTACCTCCGGAAGATCGGCGGCGGACAGCCGGCGCCGGGCGAAAAGGAGGCGGCCCGCTACTATGACGAACACCCCGTGCTCTTCGCCCAGCGCAAGATATACCGCCTGCGCGAGATCGCCCTGCCGGCCGGCGCGCCGCAGGCCGCCGAGGTGAAGGCCGCCGTCGCCCAGGGACAGAGCTTCGAGGCCATCGTCGCCCACCTGAAGTCGCGGGAAGCCCGCTTCGAATCCAACGCCGCCGTGCGCGCCGCCGAGCAGCTGCCCCTCGACGCCCTCGCCCTGCTCGCCGGCGCCGCCGAGGGACGCCTGGTCGTCTTCGAAACCCCCAGGGCCCTGGTGGTCTACCAAGTGCTGGAATCCCAGTCGAAGCCGGTCGACCAGGCCGCGGCGATGCCCAGCATCAAGGGGTTCCTGGCCAATCAGCAGGCGGCGAAGGCCGTCGCGGCCGAGGTCAAGCGCCTGCGCGAAACCGCCCGCGTCGAATATCCGGGCGAGGCGGACAAGGCCGTTTCTTCTGGGCTAAAATGACGCCCGCGTCTCGAGCATGACACCGTTTTACATTCAAAACCAATAAAGGAGTCCGGATATGCCGCGTCAATTCCTCCGTCTGCTTTTCGCGCTCATGGTGATGGTGGGCGGGCCGGCCCGCGCGGCCGACGCGACGCCCGACTACACCCTTTCCGCCGGCGACGTCATCAAGATATCGGTGTTCCAGAATCCCGACCTGACCCTTGAAACGCGGGTGTCCGAGAGCGGCTCCATCTCCTATCCGCTGATCGGCGAGGTCAACGTCGGCGGCCGTTCCGTGGCCGAGAGCGAAAAGGCGATCGCCAAGGGCCTCTCCGACGGCGGCTTCATCAAGCAGCCCCACGTCACCATCACCCTGCTGCAACTCCGCGGCAACCAGGTATCCGTCCTGGGCCTGGTCAACCGGGCCGGCCGCTACCCGCTGGAAACCGCGAACATGCGCCTCTCCGAGGCCATCGCCGTGGCCGGCGGCGTTTCCGCCACCGGCGCCGATATCGCCATCCTGATCGGCACCCGCAACGGCAAGCCCTACCGCGTCGAGGTCGACATCCCGTCCATATACCTCGACGCCAAGCCCGGCGCCGACATCCAGGTGGCCGGCGGCGACAGCATCTACGTGCACCGCGCCCCGATGTTCTATATCTACGGCGAGGTGCAGCGGCCGGGCGCCTATCGCCTGGAACGCGGCATGACCGTCATGCAGGGCCTGGCCCAGGGCGGCGGCCCCACCCTGCGCGGCAGCGAGGGTTCGCTCAGGGTCATGCGCCGCGCCGCCAATGGCGCGGTCGAATCGCTGGAGCCGGCCAACTCCGACGCCCTGCGCACCGACGACGTGATCTACGTCCCGGAAAGCCTGTTCTAACCGACCCGGAGCCCCGCCGATGAATTTCCCGACCTTTCTCGCCATCCTGCACGCCAGGCTCAGGCTGATCATTCTGGTGCTGGGCGCCACCGTCGCCACCGCGGCCATCGTCAGCCTGCTCCTGCCCCCCGTCTACAAGGCCACCACCACGGTCATGGTCGACGCCAAGAGCAAGGATCCGGTCACCGGGGCCATGCAGCCGATCTCGCTCATGGTCGTGGCCGGCTACGCCGCCACCCAGGTCGACATCATCTCCAGCCACAACGTCGCCGCCAAGGTGGTGGATGCCCTCAAGCTGGCCGAGTCGCCGCAGGTCAAGGCCGACTTCCTGGAAGAAACCGAGGGCAGGGGCAGCATCCGCGACTGGCTGGCCGACAAACTGCTCGAAAAGCTTACGGTCACGCCCTCGCGCGAATCCAGCGCCATCGACATCGACTTCAAGGCGCCCGATCCCCGCGTCGCCGCCGCCGTCGCCAACGCCTTCGCAACCGCCTACATCGACACCAGCCTGGAACTGCGCACCGAGCCGGCGCGCCAGGTTTCGACCTGGTACGAAGGCCAGCTCAGACAGCTGCGCGGCAATCTGGAAAAGGCCCAGATACAGCTTTCCGAATACCAGCGCGCGCGCGGCCTGGTCGCCTCCGACGAGCGTCTGGACGTCGAGACCTCCCGCTTGTCCGAGCTGTCCAGCCAGCTGGTGGCGGCCCAGTCGAGCAGCTACGACGCCACCTCCCGCCAGGGCAGCGAGGGCGCCGACGTGATGAACAGCGGCGTGGTCCAGCAGTTGCGCACCGACCTCGCCCGGCGCGAGGCCGAGCTGGCGCAGTTCGGCCAGAACCTGGGCCAGAACCATCCGCAATATCAGCGCACCAAGGCCGAGGTCGAGACCCTGCGCGCCAAGCTGGAAGCGGAGAAGGGCGCCGCCACGCGGGTCGTCTCGAGCACCGCCAGTTCGGCCCGCCAGCGCGAAGCCAGCCTGCGCGCCGCCATGGCCAGCCAGAAGGAACGCGTGCTCGACCTCAAGAAGCAGCGCGATGAGCTCTCCGTGCTGGCGCGCGACGTCGAGAACGCCCAGCGCATCTACGACAGCGCCCTCCAGCGCTACAGCCAGAGCCAGCTCGAGGCCAAGAACACGCAGACCGAGATCGCCATCCTCAACCCCGCCGTCGCGCCCATCGAAAAGGACAGCCCCAAGCTGCTGCTGAACCTGGTCGTGGCCACCTTCCTGGGCGGCATGCTGGCCCTCGGCGCCGCCCTCCTGATGGAAATGATCGACCGCCGCGTGCGCGGCGCGCAGGACATCATCAGCCTGCTCGGCATCCCGGTGCTGAGCGTGCTGGCCCCCGAGCCGCGCCCCTGGTTCGCGCGCAAGACGGCCTGACCCCGGAGAACGAAAACATGAACGCCCCCATGACGGTCGCCAATTCCACCAACATCGGCGCCTCGCTGTTCGACAGCGGCAAGATCACCGCCAACCAAGTGGTGCAGATCCTGCACTACCAGAAGCAGAACAAGACCCGCTTCGGCGAGGCCGCCGTGGCCCTCGGCTTCGTGACCGACGCCGATATCCGCCAGGTGCTGGCCCAGCAGTTCGACTACCCGTACCTGCAAAAAGGCGAGGCGACCAACCTCAGCGAGGAGCTGGTGGCCGCCTACGCGCCGTTCTCGCACGAGGTGGAAAACCTGCGCGCCCTGCGCAACCAGCTCATGCTGCGCTGGCTCGACAAGGAGGAGGATGTCGGCACCACCGCCCTGGCCATCGTCAGCGCCGGGCGCGGCGAAGGCCGCAGCTGGCTGGCCGCCAACCTGGCCATCGTCTTCTCCCAACTCGGCGAGCACACCCTGCTGGTCGATGCCGACCTGCGCAACCCGCGCCAGCACATCCTGTTCGGCCTCGACAACCGCGAGGGCCTGTCTCAGCTGCTGGCCGAACGGGCGGTGGAAAGCACGCTCAACAAGGTGCCCAAGTTCCGCGACCTCACCGTGCTCACCGCCGGCCCCATGCCGCCCAACCCGCAGGAACTGATCTGCTGTTCCACCTTCCAGTCGCTGATGAACCAATGGCAGCGGCAATACGACGTCGTTCTGATCGACACGCCGGCCATGAGCCAGGCGGTCGACGGCCAGTCCGTCGCCGGCCGCTCCCGGGGCGCCCTGCTGGTCGCCCGCAAGGATCACACCCGGCTGGGCGACCTGACCGGATTGCAGGAAATGCTCGAAGCCGCCGACGCCAAGATCGTCGGCGCCGTCATGAGCCAGTTCTGATCGACGAGGAACCCGCCGGCTCCGTACTCCCTTGGAATCCCTCATCCCGCCCTACGGCGACCGGCTCGTCGAGCTCCTGGCCACCCCGGACCGCGCCGCCGCGATCCGCGAGGAAGCGCTGGGCATGCCCTCCCTGGATCTGACCTGGACGCAGATCTGCCAGCTGGAACTGCTCCTCAACGGCGCCTTCTCTCCCTTGCAAGGCTTCATGGGCCGCGCCGACCTGGAAAGCGTCCTGAAGACCCTGAAGCTGGCCGACGGCCGCTGGTGGCCCCAGCCTGTCGTGCTGGCCGTCGACGAAAAGGCGGCCCAGGCCCTGCGGCCCGGCCAGGCCGCGGCCCTGCGCGACGGCGAGGGCTTCATGCCCGCCATCCTGCACATTTCGGAAACCTGGCCGGCCGACCCCGAAGCCGAGATCGCCCTGGCCGAGGCCGCCGGCGTGCCCCTGAGCCAGCCTCTGGCCCAGCCGGGACAGCATTACGTCGCCGGCCGGCTCGAAGGCGTCGCCCTGCCGCCCCGGCACGATTTCCCCGCCGCGCGCCTCACCCCGCGCGAACTGCGTGAACAATTCACCCGCCGCGGCTGGCGCCGGGTGCTCGGCTGCCAGCCAGGCCAGCCCATGCACCGCCCCCAGCTCGAATTCATCCAGCGGGCCGCCATTCGGCACGAGGCCAACCTGTTCATCCAGCCGACCGCCGGCTCCGACCCGGTGCTGGAATCCAGCCACGTCGCCCTGGTGCGGGCCTGCCAGGCCCTGTTGCCGCGCCTGCCGGCGGCGACCACCTTCTTCGCCCTCAGCCCCATGATTCCCCTGCCGGCCGGGCCGCGCGAGACCCTGCTGCGCGCCGTGACCGCCCGAAATTACGGCGCCTCCCATCTGGTCGTCGGCGGCGAAACCATCGACGACGGCATGCGCCGGCGCGGCCAGGACCATACCGGCCTGGCCGGCGAGGCGTCGGTCGGCGACTGCGTGGCGAGCATCGGAGTCGCCCTGGTTTCCTTCCCGCGCATGGTTTACCTGGAGGACAGCGACGAATACCTCCCCCAGGAAGAGGCCCCGGCCTACAGCCGCAAGCAGGTCATGGGCGGCCGGGAACTCAACCGCCGCCTGACGCTGGGCCTGAAGATTCCCGATTGGTTCAGCTATCCCGAAGTGATCGAGGAACTGCGCCGTTTCCATCCGCCGCGCAGCCGACAGGGCCTGACGGTGTTCTTCACCGGCCTCTCCGGCGCCGGCAAATCCACCCTGGCCAAGGCCCTGGCCGTCAAGCTGACGGAAATGGGCGGCCGCCGCGTCACCCTGCTCGACGGCGACATCGTCCGCAAGAACCTCTCGTCGGAACTGGGCTTCTCCAGGGAACACCGCGACATCAACATCCGCCGCATCGGCTTCGTCGCCAGCGAGATCACCAAGCACGGGGGCATCGCCATCTGCGCGCCCATCGCGCCTTACCGGAACACGCGCCGCGACGTGCGCCGCATGATCGAATGCTGGGGCGGCTTCATCGAAATCCACGTCTCGACCCCCATCGAGGTTTGCGAAGGCCGCGACCGCAAGGGCCTGTACGCCAAGGCGCGCGCCGGCCTGATCCCCGAATTCACCGGCGTATCCGACCCCTATGAAATACCCGCGCAACCTGAATTGGCTATAGATACGTCACGCTACAGCGTTGACGAGGCCGTCCAGAGCGTCATCCTGAAACTTGAGCATGAGGGGTTCCTGCGTTGATGGCACTGGATTCCAGGCATTTCCAAAGGCATTCCGCGCTGCTCGCGTGGGGCTCGATCGCGGTCGGCCTGGCCTTCCTTTACGCCCCCAGCTTCCTCGACCTCTTCCGCGGCATCTGGAGCACCGACGAGCAGGCCCACGGCCCCCTCGTGCTCGGGGTTTCGTGCTGGCTGGCCTGGCGCAACTGGCCCGAGATGTGGCGCCGCAGCGAGGGCAAGCCGACGTCGGCGGCGGGTTGGCCCGTCTTCGTCGTCGGCCTCCTGCTGTACGTCGTCGGGCGTTCGCAGGACATCCTCCTGTTCGAGATCGGCTCGCTGATCTGGCTGCTGACCGGCATCCTGCTCCTGACGCGGGGCGGCGCGGCGGTCAGGGCCCAGTGGTTCGCGCTCTTCTTCATGCTCTTCATGATCCCGCTGCCCGGCCCGGTGGTGGATACCGTGACCATGCCGATGAAAATGGCCGTGTCCTACGTCGCCGAGAACATCCTCTTCGCGGCGGGCTACCCGATAGCCCGCACCGGCGTCGTGCTCCAGATCGGGCAATACCAGCTGCTGGTGGCGGACGCCTGCGCCGGCCTGCACACCCTGTTCTCGCTCGAGGCGCTGGGCCTGCTCTACCTGAACATCGTGCGGCACGACTCGCTGTTCCGCAACGTCACCCTCGCCATCTTCATCGTGCCGATCTCCTTCACCGCCAACGTCATCCGCGTCATGGCGCTGACGCTGATCACCTATCACTTCGGCGACGAGGCGGGGCAGGGCTTCCTGCACGGCTTCGCCGGCATCGTGCTGTTCCTCACCGCGCTGCTGCTGATCATGGGGGTGGATTCGCTGCTGCAGGCGGGGGGGCAGTTGTTGCGCCACGAATCCAACCCGCATAAAGCCGACGCGGGCGGGGCCGCGCCATGAACTCCCTGGTGCGCACCGGCATCCTGCTCGCCGCCCTGATGTTCGGGGCGACCGTGCTCGCCGTGGTGTTCTGGCTCGTCGGGCGGCAGGGCAGGGGGGCAGCCTCAACCGACTGGCCAGCGCAAAACTTGCCGCTTGAACCTTGCCCCTCTCGCCTCGCAACGCAATAATTATCCTTACAAAGAAGACGAATAAATAACATAATGTCCTTGATGGAAAGCCAATATAGGGAAATTGTCCGGCAAAAGATTGTCGACAGCCTGGTCGCGCCCCAACCCGCGCTGACCCGGCGGGACATTCGTTTGCCCGCAATTCCCGGCAAGGCGGTCACCGTCATTGGCATGCGGCGTGCGGGGAAAACCAGCTTTCTCTGGCAACAACTGGCGGACCGCCATGCAGCGGGAACCGACCGGGACGGGCTGCTGTATTTCAGCTTCGAAGACGAACGGTTGGCCGACCTGTCGGCACGCGACCTCAATCTCGTCGTCGAGGAATACTACCGGCTGCAACCGGAATGGCGGGATCGGCGCCGCGCCACGTTCTTTCTCGACGAAATACAGGTCGTTCCCGGCTGGGAAGCCTTTGCGCGCCGCCTGCTCGACAGCGAGCAGATCGACCTGTTCCTTTCCGGTTCCTCGGCCAAGCTGCTTTCCCGCGAAGTCGCCACCAGCATGCGCGGGCGAGCCGTCGAAGCCGTGGTTTACCCCTTCGGCTTTCGCGAATATCTCCGCCATCATGGCCGCGAACCCGACAAACCGTCGGAGCGTCTGACCAAGGCCGATCGCTCGTCGCTGGCAAAAGCCTTGCAGAGCTACCTCGAAGCGGGCGGCTTTCCCGAAGCCCAGGGTCTCGATGCGCGCACCCGGCACGAACTGCTCAAGAGCTATGTCGATGTCGTGCTGCTGCGCGATGTCATCGAGCGCCACGCGGTATCCCATCCGATCGCCCTGCGCTGGATGGTGCGCCATCTACTCGGCAATCCCGCCGGCTCCTTCAGCGTGAACAAGTTTTATGGCGACCTCAAATCCCAGGGCATTGCCGTCGCCAAAGACACCCTGCACGGCTACCTGGGGCATCTGGAAGACGCCTTTCTCGTGCGCATGATCTCGATCGCCACCGATTCGGAACGTCGCCGCATGGTCAATCCGCGCAAGGTTTATCCGATCGACCCCGGACTGATCCCCGTTTTCGACCGCTCCGGCAAGGCCAATCTGGGTCATGCCCTCGAAACCAGCGTATTGCTGGAGCTGGAGCGACGCGGTGCGCAGGTCAGCTACGTGCATACCCCTGAAGGGCACGAAGTGGATTTTCTGGCCCGCTACCCGACCGGAAAAGAAGAACTGATACAGATTTGCGCCAGCCTCGACGACCCCGCCACGCGCGTGCGAGAGATACGGGCCTTGACCGAGGCCGCGCCGCACCACCCGCAAGCCGCGCGCAGCCTGATCGCGATCGACATCCCCACAACCGTGGTGGACATCCCTGCCGGAATCACCCTCCATGGCGCAACAGACTGGATGCTCATGCATGAGTAAGCTTGCCCCTCGTCCCCCCGTAGGAGCCAGCTTGCTGGCGATGCCCCTCGCGGCCGCCGCCATCGCGACCAAGGTCGCTCCTACCCAAACCCGCCGCGCAAAACTCTGCGCTGGCAAGGCGGCCCCATGCCCATGAAATCCCCCCTCCTGCGCACCGGCATCCTGCTCGCCGCCCTGATGTTCGGGGCGACCGTGCTCGCCGTGGTGATGCGCCCATCGCACAAGATTGCCGATCAGGGGCAGAAGATCGATCTCGAAGCCATGATCCCGAAGCGGTTCGGGGAGTGGCGGATGGTGGAAGAGCGGGATCGCCAGATGATCAGCCCGGAAGTCCTGGCGAAGCTGGACCGGATCTACAACCAAATCCTGTCGCGAATCTACGTCGATGGCAAAGGGGCGCGCGTGATGCTCTCCATCGCCTACGGCAGCGATCAATCCGACAGCATGAGCGTGCATTTGCCCGAGGTCTGCTATCCGTCGCAGGGATTTGAAATGCTGAAGAAAAGCACAGGCCGCCTCGGTCTGGGCGACGCGTCCATCCCGGTAAAGCGCCTGGTGGCCAGGCAGGGCCGCCGGATCGAGCCCATCACTTATTGGATCACCGTGGGGGATCGGGCGGTCGCCGGCCGCCTGGACAGAAAGCTGGCGCAAGTGCGCTTCGGCCTCACCGGCAGCGTGCCGGACGGCATGCTGGTTCGGGTGTCGAGCATCGATGCCGACAGCGAGACCGCCCATGCCATGCACGCGGGATTCATAAAGGACATGTACGCCTCCATGGGCCGGGTGGAGCGAGACCGCCTGTTCGGCGTCAACGGATAACGGGAAGAACCAGAATGCGCTCCGCAGCCTTCGCTCCCGCCTTGCCGGGCAAACATGCCCGGCAACACAACGCCGCTCTTGCCTACGCCGGCATCGCGTCCGGAGCCGTCCTGCTCGCCGTGCTGTTCGGGCTCGTCGCAGTGACGGCCAATCCGATCTTCATCGGGTTGGCCGTCGGGCTGCTGGCGGGCGTCTTGCTGCTGGGCAATGTCAGCTGGACGATCTGGTCGATATTCGGGCTCGGGTTGTTCGTCGTCGGCGTGTTGCCCCTATGGGTGGAGGGCTATGCCTCCAAAGCGGTTTGGGGCGTTTCCCTCCTGGGCCTGCTGCTGTTGGCCGGCACCCTGCTCAGGGCGCTGGCCAACCCCGCCGTCACGCGCGGCGCCCCGCCCTTCGTCTGGTTGGCTCTGTCGTTTCTCATTTACGCCTCGGCCGACGGCCTGGCCCACTGGGGCGGTCCGACGCAATTTTTCAGCGGTTTCAAGAGTTATTTCCAGGTCTTTGGCCTGATCTTCGCGCTGGCCTGGTTGCGCGTGGACGAGGGAAACGTCCGCCAGTGGCGCAAACTGTTCGTCATTCTCGCCCTCGTGCAGTTGCCCTGGGCGATCTACGAGCTGATATGGCTGGTGCCCATCCGCGAGGGGCTGCGCCACGCCTATCCCCTGCTCGTGCCCATCGACGTCGTCGCGGGCACCTTCGGGGCCAGTCTCCATGCAGGCGGGGCCAATGGCGAGATGGCGGCCTTCCTGATCATCGCCCTGGTATTCCTGCTGGCGCGCTGGCGCGAAAAGGCGCTGACCGCGCGTCGGGTGATGTTGTTCGCCCCGATCATCCTCGCCCCGCTGTTCATGGGGGAGACCAAGGCGGTCGTGGTCATGCTGCCCCTGGCGTTCGCCACGCTGTATCGGCGCGAGTTGCTGGCCCGTCCGCACTACGCGCTGGCGGGCCTGCTGGTGGGTGCCTTGCTGACCGTCGCGGCGGGTTATGCCTACTTGAGTCAACAGAAGAAGACGCTCGAACAGTATGTCGCAGGTACGCTTTCCTACAATGTCTATGAGGGGGGTTATGGCGGTCGCGAATTGAATCGCACCACGGTGCTCACCTTCTGGGCGAAACAGCACGGGCTGCACGACCCGGTCGGCACCGTGTTCGGCCATGGCCTCGGCAGCACGAGCGAAAACGCCGGGGGGCAGATGGCGAGGCGCTACGCCGGCAAAGGGATCGGCCTGACCGCCGCCTCCAGATTGCTATGGGAACAAGGGCTGGGCGGAATGCTGTTGTTCCTGTCCATCCTGCTCGCCGCCTGGCGGGCGGCGGGAAGACTGTGGCGCCAGACCGGCGATGCCGCGATTCGGGCCGACGCCGCCGCCATTCAGGCCGCCCTGCCGGTGTTCGCCTTTTTCCTGGTCTATCGTGCCGCCTTGGTGGAAGGCAGGGTCTTTCAGATCGTCTTCGCAGCCATGCTCGGCTACCTCGCCTGGTTGTGCCGCCAACAAGCGGATGCCGGCCCCGGCCCTCTTTCCGCCCGGCATGAAGGCTAATCCATACTCCGGCGCCGCTCTCCGGCGCAGCGCCTGGCACTTCCTGAGCGGCAAGGGAATATCGGCCCTGCTCACCCTGGCCTTGCTGCTGTGGCTGGTGCGTCTGCTGCCCGTCGCGGAGTATGGCGCGTACGTCACGCTGGTTGCGGGCATGGAAATCATGTTGGCCGTCGCGCGCATCGGCCTGCCCTGGATGGCCTCGCGCTACCTGCCGGAATATCGCCTGCATGCGCCCGGCGTGCGCATCGCCGGTCTGGTGGCTCAATTCGTCTCCTTGCATGCCGGGGCACTGACGGGTTTCGCTTTGCTGTTCTGGCTGCTGCTGCCGCCATACCTTGCCTGGGCCGGGCTCGGCGCCTATGACGAAGCGTCCCGGCTCTATCTCCTGGTGCTGTTGGCCGAAGGGATTGGCAGCTTTGTGCGCGAGCCGATTCTGGGGCTGCTCATGCAGCAGGGTGTCGGACGCGCCAGCCTGGTGCTGCGCCAGCTGTCCTTTCTGACGTTATTGGCGGGTCTCGCGCTCGAAGGTCAAGTGCATCTGATCGACGTTGTCCGGGCCGAACTGGCGGCTTCCATCGTCGGAAGCCTGGTCGCCCTTGCCGGTCTCGGCCGCCATGTTTCCACCTTGCGCGCGCTTCCCGGCCAGCCGGCATGGCGCGAACCCCGCTGGCCCGAGATGTGGCGCGTGGCCTGGAACATGCACGCCGCCCATATGCTCACCCTGCTATATAGCCCTCAGATATTGACCGTGCTCATTCAACGCGCGCTGGGGGCGGAGGCCACTGCCGTGTTCGGCTTCATGCGCAATCTCTATCAGCAGATTGCCCATAATCTTCCCGCGCAACTGATGATCAGCCTGGTGCGACCGAAGCTGGTGGCGTCCTACGTGAGCGGCGGCATCGGCGAACTCACCCGCAACGCCAATCTCGTCGGCAAGCTGAGCCTGTTCATCGTTTTTCCATTGCTGGCCGTCGCGGGCCTCGGTTCCGAAAACATCATCGCGCTGCTGTCCGGCGGCAAGTTCGGCCATACCGGCTGGCTGTTTTTCGGTTTCATGCTGACGCTCGTTCCGTTGAGCCAGCAGCGAATACTGGAGACCGTCGCAGTGGCCAGCGGGCAAAGCAATCTCTGTACTTGGGCAGCCGCCAGCGGGGTGCTGATACTGCCCGTTATGCTCGGCCTTATGCAAGCTGGACTCGGCCTTTGGTCGGCAATCATCGCGCTGCTCGTCGGCCAAACCCAGTTCAACGCGATCCTGCTTACTGGATTGGTCCGTGCCACCGATTACCGGCCGGACATGATCGCCCCGCTCAAGATGACAGCATCATCGGTTGTCGCATATTTAATCACGGCCAATTCCCTCGGTTGGATCGGCGACGGCATGTTTCTGTTGTTTGTTCAGATGGCTGTAATTTCGATGTGTTATCTGCTGATGGCCATGCTGACGAAACCGTTCGGCGAGGACGAGCGTAAGCGGCTCAATTCGTTGCTAAGGGGGAGGCTTTTTGTCTGACGCGGTGGGAGTGGGAATAGGAGAAACCGATGATCGAGCACACTATTAAATGGCGCGTGAAACATTTTTGTACGAAGTGGTGCCCCACTCTTTATTTTCTAATTAAATATTCGAGAGCTGCTCGGCGACTGGGAGGAATGGAATTGCGGCAGCGCGAGGCTTTCAGGTTATTCTTGAGCAACGCTGCAAAGCAGGAAGCTTGTCTCCAGATCGGCGTAAAGGATGAGTTTGGAGGGAAGTTCGGCGCTAATTGGGTGAGCGTCGATAAGTATGATACGCGGCCCTTCATCGATTTCCAGCAGGACGTCCAGTCGCTCCAGTTTGAGGACGATCGCTTTGGTGCGATAGCTTGTATCGCTGTGCTCGAAATGGTTGAAGATCCACAAAGGGCCATACAGGAACTCTACCGAGTATTGAAACCGGGTGGCGAGATATGGATCCAGCTTCCTTTTAATTTCCCGTATATGGGAGGGACTGATAAGACGCTGCGCGACTACTGGCGAGCAAGTCCGGATGGCCTGCGTTTGTGGATGAGGGGCTTCGAGGAAATATGTTGTGGAAACTTTCAGCACGTACGCAGTTCGTTGGTGAATTCGACGTTTTATTATGGCAGGAAGCCACAGAAGGAATGCGACTCAGGTTCCCTACAGGAATAGAATCCGCCTTGCTACGGGTAAGGACGATGCCGCGGCTTCGCGAGGAAAGCGCCAATCCGCTGGTCAGGCTTGCCGCGCGGGCTCAACGTAGGCTGTTCTACCGGAATCAGTGGTTCATCCATCTGGACAGACATGGAGCCGAGCCGCTCCGTGCGATATCCGGGAATGATGGCTTTGATCTGTTGCCGCCACCGGACAGATTCTGGGCCGACCCTTTTCCTTGGACGACCAGCGACGGAAGAAACTATGTCTTCGTCGAAGAACTGCCATTCAGCACCGCCAAGGGCCACATCAGCGCGCTGGAATTCAGCCCAACTGGTGAACTGCTGGCCAACACGCCGGCGATCAGCCAGCCATGGCATCTTTCCTACCCGTTCATCTTCGAATGGCATGGCGAGCGCTGGATGCTGCCGGAGGCGGGTGCCAGCCGGCAGCTAACGCTTTACCGTTGCGCCGACTTCCCGGGACGTTGGGTTGCCGAGAAGAACCTGCTCGACAATCTGCGTTATGCCGACCCTACTTTGGTCGAGTTGGATGGCAGATGGTGGCTCTTCGTCACCGTCGCCGGTCCAAGCGGGAGCATCCACGAATATCTGCACCTTTACTATGCCGATACACCGTTGGGGCCGTTCGAGCCGCATCCAGCCAATCCGGTCCGCCGGGGTGGAGTCGGTGCGCGCCCGGCCGGCAAACTCTTCCATCACGGAGGGGAGCTCTATCGACCAGCGCAGGATTGCTCTCGTGTTTATGGCCTGCGCACGGTGATCCAGCGGATTGATCGCATTTCCGTTACCGAGTATGGCGAAACGACCTGTGGTGCGATCGATCCCGGCTGGCACCCCGCTGTATTGCGCACTCATACCCTCAATATTCAGGGCGGGTGGCGTGCGGTGGATGCCTTGCGCTGGATCCCCCGTAAAGCCCCCTTCTCTATTCGCGATACGCTGGAGTCGCCCGCATGAAGATGCTCAAGAAGCTCAAAAGAAAACTCACATCTAGTCCATGGCCCGAATTCGCCTATCAAGTCAGGGGGACGCAGGAAAAGCTGCTCATCCGGCTCGACGACTTTCCCGATTCCGTATTGGTCACGGGCTGCCAGCGTTCAGGCACGACCATGCTGGCTCGGATAATCACGCAGAGCGACGGCATGGCCGATTACTGGTTCAGCCACGACGACGAGCATGACGCGGCATCCATTCTTGCAGGTCGCGTGCCGCATGCACCCAAGGGGCGCTATTGCTTCCAGACCACCTACCTTAATGAGCGATATCCGGAATATGCCGAGCATCCGGGCCACTATCTCGTCTGGGTATTGCGCAATCCCGCCTCGGTGGTGCATTCGATGCTCTACAACTGGAAGGACTTCGCCCTGAACGAGTTGTTTCTGGCCTGCGGCTACAATTGGATGGATCATGCCGACCGGGTGCGCTTTCTGCGGTCGGGCTTGGCCGGTATTCCGCGCATCCGCCGCGCGGCCTATGCCTACAACGGCAAGGTGAGCCAACTTGCCGAAGTGAAGCGCAATTATCCCTCCGAGCGCATGGTGATTCTCGAATACGACGAACTTGTCCGGGAAAAGGAGGTGCTGCTGCCCAGGCTTTACGAGCGCATCGCCCTGCGTTACCGGCCGGAGTATGCGGCGTCGATCCGTGCCGGCAGCCTGAAGAATAAAGACGGACTGAGTCAGGATGAGGCCCGCCAAGTGGAAGCGATCTGCACTCCGGCGTATCAGAACGTCCTGCCCCAGCTGACATTGACGCGATGAAGTGCAAGCTGCGCCTCCTGTTCTTCACCGCCGAGCCTTGGCCGACCTTCCGGGCCGATGTCGCGGTGCTGTTCGGCAAGGAGCTACCGAGGCAGGGTATCTGCGCCGATCTGGTCGCGCTGAAGGCGGCTGACGGCGATGAAGTGGAATGGGGGGGCGGCAAGGCGCGCTTGTGCGCCGCGAAGGGCGGCAAGCTGCGGCGGATGGTAGCGGCATGGCTGCACCGCTGGCGCTGTCTGGCAAGCGTCCGCGCGGTTAACTACCAAGCGATCCAGGTCCGGGATCTACCTATCTTCGCGGCATTTGCCGGATTTGTCGCCCGCTGGAAGGACATCCCGTTTTATTATTGGATGTCCTACCCGATTCCCGATGGGCAAATGGAGTTGGCTCGTGCGCGCGGGCTTTCCGCTGGAGTCGTAAAGTGGGCTTATAACCTGTTGTCCGGCATGCTGGGGCGCTGGCTGCTTTACGGCCATGTGCTGCCACGGGCCGACCACGTTTTCGTGCAATCCGACCGGATGCGCGACGATCTCGTGACCATCGGCATCGACCGGGAAAAGATGACTCCGGTGCCGATGGGCGTCGACTGGCCGGCGATCAGCCGGCTGGCAAACCAGCCGCCGGCCGACGCCCCGCGACTGCGCGACCGTCGGGTGCTGATCTATCTCGGCACCCAGGTCAGGCCGCGCCGCCTCGAAGTCCTTTTCGAGATGCTGGCCCTGGTGCGGCGACAGATTCCGGAGGCGTTGTTGGTGCTCGTGGGCGACGTCGACGATCCCGAGCATCGCGCATGGTTGCGGAAGCAGGCGGAGGAGGCTGGCGTCGCCGAGCACGTGGTCTGGACTGGCTGGTTGCCGATGGAGGAGGGGTGGCGCTATATCCGCGCTGCCGAGGTCGGGCTGTCGCCTTTTCCCCGTAGCTATCTGCTCGATAGCGCCTCGCCGACCAAGGTGCCGGAATACCTGGCCTTGGGCGTTCCCGTGGTGTGCAACGATAATCCGGATCAGGCCGCGATGCTCGCGGCTTGCGATGCTGGGCTATGCGTGCCTTACACAGCAGAACATTTCGCCGAGGCTGTATTGAAACTGCTGGCCCTAGATGATGGGGAACGGGGGAAGTTGGTCGGTGCTGGCAGGCGATATGTAGAGAATAATCGCGATTACCGCAGACTCGGAGCCACTTTGGCGGGCACATATTATTCATTGGCAGGGTTTCCATCGGCAAGCATGGCCATTGCTGATATTCCTAAGCAGACAAATAAATAGCATGCACTCAATTAACCCAGTTTTCTTGTTGGGCCCTGGTCGGTCGGGCACAACCCTTCTATATAAGATTCTGTCACTGCATCCAGAAGTTGGCTTCATCAGCAACTACGATGAGCGATTTTCAAATCACCTGCCGACACCATTGTTAAGTCGTTTATTGGCGCCCCGGCTCCAGCTTAAGCAATGGTCGTGGTTCAACGATCATGGGAATGCCTATTTCAAGTCGCGGCCATGGCTCAGGAAGCTGATCCCTACGCCCGTCGAGGGCGAAAGGATATTCTCCCGATCCGGAATGACGCTTGCCGAATGCGATACGGCGGCGTCTGCAACTATTACCGAGAAACTGCGTAGAAACCTAATTTGGCTTCAAAGGCATCAAGGTTCGAAAGCGTTGCTGATCAAACGCACGGCGAACAACCGGCGTATTCCTTGTCTTGCGGCCGCGTTTCCGGAGGCCAGGTATCTATTTCTATTGCGGGATGGCCGATCTGTCGCCGATTCACTAACAAAGGTGCGGTGGTGGAATGATCACCAAGTGTGGTGGGCAAACCACCAGACCCCACTGCAATTACAGAATAAGAGCCAGAGCATGCTGGGCATCGCGGCAAGAAACTGGACAGAGGAAATGCGGTGCATACAGTTCGGGCTTCGTGGTATTAAGCCAGAGAACGTCTTAATGGTTCGTTATGAGGAATTGCTTGATCGACCGCTTGAATGCCTCCATGTGATTTTGCAGTTCATTGGAGTTAAGCCGTGTGCCGAACACGATGCCGCCATAGCCGCGCGACGGCTTGCCAATCGTCGCGAATCATGGAGAGACTGGACCGCTGATCAACTTGACTTGGTAATGTCGATTCAGCGCGAGTATTTGAAAATTTATGGTTATGTTTAACGATGAGACGTGAAGCCCCTGTATTCGTTGTTGGGATGAATGGTTCCGGAACTACCATGCTGGCGGATAGTCTTGGCCGGCATCCAGAGCTTTTCATGCTTTGGGAGGAGTCCAAGGTATTGCCTTATTATCTCAATAACAATGGGCCAGCAATTCTATTGGATAACATTGATGCCAGAAGAAATCTAATACGTGAAATAGGTGAGACGAAAGGATTCTGGCGAACCAACGGAATGCAGCCTTTGCTTGTGCCTGATGAATATATGGATGAGCCTGGCGTGCCGGGCGTTATTAGCGCTATTTATAAATATTTGGCAGCGAAAGAAGGGAAGACGCGATGGGGCGATAAGTCTCCGAATAATACTTTTCACATTGCAAAACTGGCCGAAGCCTTTCCCGTTGCGCAATTTGTCCACATTATTCGAGATGGCCGGGATGCCGCATGCTCTTTTCATCGCCGTTGGAAATACGATCCGCTCCACACGATTGCGCGCTGGAAAGATGCTGTCGAATCTGGCCGTCAGCACGGAAGAGCACTTGCCGCAGGAAGATATATCGAAGTCTTTTATGAGAATTTGACCAGTAGCCCTGAAAGCGAGATGAGGAAGGTATGCGACTTTCTTGGCCTGCCCTTCGATGAGAAAGTCATAGAATCCGGGATGCCCCATTTTTCGGCGCTTGGATCGGACGGCAAGCATGTCGGCAGGATGGTTGCAAATTCAGGAAAGTGGCAGCGGTATTTCAATGCGACTCAAATTGGAAAGATGGAGCAAATTGCCGGCAAACTGCTTTCGGAATGTGGTTATCAGGTTGCTGTTCGCGGAGATGACAAACCTGGTTCCTTGCGCAGGAAATATTGGCTCGCCAAGGATGGATTTGTCTATTCGCAGGGCGTATTCGTGAAATACGGAATCCGTGTCTTGCCTAGATATATCCGCCATGTAAAGACCGCCATGAAGCAGTGGCGCTCGAATCGTAAGTGATACGATGAAATCGCGCATTGTTCGAGCATGGATGTCGGCAGGCTGGAGAGCTTTCACAAGCTTTGGCTTGGCGATATGCCTTGTTCTTTCATGTTTGGTCATGAATGCCACACATGCCAAAGATAAACCGCAGGAAGTCTTGGATACAGACGCAGTTCGGAAAATCGATTGGGGTGCTGTCCGGCAACGCATTAACAGCGCAGAGCGCCCTCGAACTTTCCTTGGCACTCCAGAGTGGGATAGTATCAAGCGTTCTCTCCTGCGGGACACTAGATCGCCGGCCTTCGGCTTGTTATTGGCGCGCGTCGATAAGAGGATCGGGAAGGTTGTCGAAGCTGAAAGAGCCGTCATCGATTCGAGCATGCCATCCGGCATCCGGAGGGCATTACATTCCGTGGAGCTCAAGCAGAGCATTAAACCTGCAACTGTAGCTGCGCAGGAAGTGGCGTTTGCTGCGCTGATAGATCCAGCCGGTCCATGGCTGGCCGACGCAAAAGCCAAGATGCTTGCCCTGGCGCGTTTGAATCCTCGCGGTGCGACTGGAGCTTTCCAGGAAGACCTTTCCGCTCGTCATATCGTCTGGACGCTTGCGCTGGGCCTTGATTGGCTGCCGTTCGCCTGGTCGGCCGATGAGAAGGCCTTGATTCTGCGGGCGATCAGTGCGCGCATGGATGATTTTGCCGCCAAGCTTGTTCATGGTCCCCGCGCGCTACGCAGGGATTTACTGGATTCACATGCCAACGAGGTGCTTGGGGCCCTGGCCGAAACCGCCGTGCTGCTGCTGGGGGAAACACCCGCTGCCGAGCGCTGGTTCGACGAGTTTGTTCCCCTATATGTTCAGACGACCCTGGCGTTTGCCGGAGACGACGGCGGCTATGCCAATGGCTCCAACTACGCGATGGTGGATATTGGCGAATTTTCAGTCCGGCATTGGGATACGTTACGTCGAGCGACGGGAATCGATTTGCGCCACAAGCCGTGGGCGGCCAACTTTGGCCGTTACATGGTTTACATGACGCCGCCGGGTACGCCTGCCGGAAGCTTCGGCGATGGTGCGGAGGCGGAAATGTCGCAAGCCTGGGCGCGGCATGCCAAGGTTTACTATGTCGCCCGGGTGAGGCAGCCACTTTACGATTGGTATGCGCGCCAGTGGATTGAAGAAGGAATGTCGTCGCTGCATTTCCTGCTGTCGCCCGTGGCGGATTTCAGCCAGGCGACGTTTCCAGAGGGAACGCCGCATGCCGCCGCATTCACTTCGGTGGGCGTGGCGGCGCTGCACAGCGATCTGCGCGACCGCGGGCGCGCTTCGCTGTATTTCCGCAGCAGTCCGTTCGGCTCCGCCAGCCATGGTCATGCCGATCAGAACAGCTTTGTTCTCAATGCGGGAGGGGGGCCGTTGCTGCTCGACAGTGGCTATTATGATTTCTTCGGCTCGCCGCATCACCTTGGCTGGACAAAGCGCACGATCGCGCACAACGCGATAACGTTCGATGGCGGGATGGGCCAGGACAACCCGGCGTTGCCGCGCGGTGACGAGCGGGCCAAGGGGGAGATCACCCAGTTTTCGACTTCCGCCGAGGTGGACCTTCTGGTTGGCGATGCTTCCACTGCTTATCGCGGCCAATTGACCAAGGCAACACGCGGTGTCGCGTATATAAGACCAGACGTTTTTGTCATTGTCGATTGGGTGGAGTCGGCTCTGCCGAGGCGGTGGGAATGGAATCTGCACGCAGCCCGGCAGTTCGAGGTGCTTGGGAATCAAAGGCTACGTGTCGTTAACGGCGGCGCGAGCGTATGCGTCGACCAGATCGCCGACCAGACCGTCGCTTTCGGCCAACATGCGGGCTTTCCGGCCGCGCCGCAACGGAGCGCCGACAAACCTCGCCCAGACCAGTGGCATGGGCAGTTCAGAACGGATGCTCCTTCGAGGCGATATATGTCGGCGACCGTGCTTCGCATCGGCTGTGCTGAAAGAGAGATCAAGTCGTCTGTATTCGACGGACGCGGTGTTCGCGTGCGCGTCGAGGGATTCGATATCGGGTTTGATGGACGTGTCTTGACGGCACGAAAAAATCCATCGTAGGAATTGTGCGGCGGACATGAATCGAATCAGTATGCGAAGCGGGGCCATGAAAAGCCGGATATGGATGCTTGGCACATCCCCCGAGGGCAAGGGCGGCATCGCGACCGTGGTGCGCGGTTATCGAGCGCAGGATTTGCTGGATGAGGAGAAGGTGCGCTATCTCACCACGCATCGTGATACCGGGCCGTTCGGCAAGTTGCTTGCCATGCTGACAGCCATTCCCGTGTTCTGGATGTCTGTTCTGACGGGGCGGGTAGGCGTCGTGCATGCCCATGTTTCTTTTGGCCCGAGTTTCTGGCGCAAGTGGTTTCTGCTGCTTCCCGCTTATTGGAGAGGTGTCCCGGTCTTATGCCACATCCATGCCGGCACGTTCAAGGAGTATTTCAATTCCGGATCATCCTTGCGCAAGACGGCGATTCGCTACATGTTTCGTCGGGCGTTTCGCGTGATCGTACTCACGGAGGCATGGCGGAAGTGGGTGCTCGAAGTCGAACCGGCATCGAAGCCGGAGATTATTCCCAATTCTCTCGATGAACGCTTCGGGCTCGATTTGATGGATGCCGTGCGCGTCGGCAATGACATCTTGTTTCTGGGGCGCATCGGCCCGGGCAAGGGCACCTTCGACCTGCTGGCCGCGTTTGCAACAGTGAAAAAACAAATTGCAGACGCCAGACTGATATGCGGTGGAGATGGCGATTCCGCCGGTCTCATGGAAAAGGCGCGCGCTCTGGGCGTGGACGCATCCGTGGTCTATGCCGGCTGGGTCGGGGCGGAAAAGAAGGAGACATTGCTTCGTCAGGCAGCGGTATTGGCGTTGCCCTCATATCGGGAGGGCCTGCCCGTGGTGATTCTCGAGGCGATGGCGTTTTCACTTCCGGTGGTCAGTTGTCCGGTGGGCGGCATTCCGCAGGTCGTCGTGGAAGGTGAAACGGGATATCTCGTCGAGCCTGGAGATGTCCATGCTCTTGCCGAGACGCTCATCCGTTTGCTTGGCGATGGCGAATTGCGTGCGCGAATGGGTCGGCGGGGTCGACAGGTGTTCGACGAACATTTCTCTCACCGCGCCAATTTGCCCAAATTGCGGCGGTTGTATCGGCTGGCGGCGGGCTGAGTCATGAAGCTGAAGCAGATCAACTGGTTGGCGCGTCGCCTCAGCCGTGTCTACCCGGCCGAGATTCCATACCGTGTCGCCGGAGCGGCGACGGCGGTTCTTAGGCGCTTGGGGCTGGGCGGAGCCGACAAGGTTCCGCGGATGAATTGGGATAGCTACACGGAGAGCCCCTGGGTAGCCGTGCCTCAAGAAACCCATGCAGCGGATGTTCTTGGCGTGGCCGACGACATCCTCCTGGACAAGCTCGACGTGTTCGGCCGGCCGGTTGCCTTCGTCGACGGCTGCCCGCGCTGGAACGTCGATCCCGCCAGCGGCATCGAATTGCCGATGACATTTGGACCGTTCATTGACTTTCGCCATCTGGCGCAGGGTGTCGATATCAAGTTCCTATGGGAACTGAATCGCCATCTCTGGCTGGTACCGCTTGCGCAGGCCTTTGTCCTGACTTCGGAGGAAAAATATCTTCACAAACTCGACCGCTTGTTGCATTCATGGCTGGATGAGTGTCCCTATCCGCTGGGAGCCAACTGGAGTTCGCCGGTTGAGCACGGCATCAGGCTCATCAACTGGAGCATTGTCTGGCATCTGATCGGCGGCAGGCAATCGCGGCTGTTCGCAGGCGATCGCGGGGAACAACTGCTGGGTAAATGGTTGAAGAGCATCTACCAACATATTCATTTTGCAAGAGACAACTATTCCTTTTTTTCCTCGGCCGATAATCATCTTATTGGCGAGGCCGCTGGTGTCTATGTCGGGGCGAAGACCTGGAATCTCTGGCCGATGGCCGCCCCCTGGGCGCAGGAGGCGAGGCATCTGCTCGAAACAGAGATATCGAAGCAGTTCAGCGAAGATGGCGTCAATCGCGAGCAGGCAACCTGCTATCACAAGTTTTCTCTGGAGTTTCTGCTGGCGGCAGGGCTGTGCGGCCGTGCATGCGGAGACGATTTTTCCGCAGCTTATTGGCGGCGCATGGAGATGGCGGTAGGGTTCATTGCCGCAATCGCCAACTGCCAGTGGCAGGTTCCCGGTATCGGCGACGCCGATGACGGAAAAGTGTTTTGTCTGGACCAGCGACCCGGCTTCAATCCATATCGGTCAATAGTTGCATCCGGTGCGTTGCTGTTCGATCGCTCCGATTATTTTGGCAAGGCCGAGGTTGCCGACAATCAGACGAACTGGCTGATACCAGGGGCGCGCGAACGCTGGCGCGAAGCTTCCGGCCAGGATTGGCGGGAAACATTGCCGCGCAGCTTTACGCAGGGCGGCTATGTCGTAACGGGTAGCCATCTGCACAGCATGAACGAGTTGCGCGTGGTCATGGATGTGGGGCCGCTTGGATATAACCGTGTTGCCGGGCATGGACATGCCGATGCGCTGTCGGTCGTACTGGGTTACGGCGGGCAGGATTTTCTCGTCGACCCTGGCACCTATTGCTACAACTCCGCGCCCGAGCTGCGGCATTACTTCCGTGGCACGACAGCCCACAATACGGCAACCATCGACAATCTTGACCAGTCGATCTACGGCGGCAGCTTTCTTTGGCTGCGCGATGTGGCGACAACCGTTCATCGGATCAGCGACGATGGAAACCGATTCGTGATGGAAGCCAGTCATGACGGTTATCTTCGTCTTGCCGATCCGGTCCGCCATTTCAGGAGGCTTACTGTCGACCGGAGTCTTCTGGAAGTCCTGGTCGAGGATTGGCTCGATTGCGCCAAGCCGCATGAATGCTGCCTCCATTGGCATTTCTCTCCGGAATGCCGGGTCGAGAAAACCGGCGAGGGCTGGTTGGCGCAGCGTGAAACCGGTTCGCTCCATGTGCACCCGGCCCGGAACCTATCCGTCGCCGAGGTTGTGACAGGCAGGAGCGCGCCCCCTCTTGGCTGGTATTCAGGCCGTTTCTACGAATACAAGCCCACCAGCACTTTGGTATTCAAGGCGACACTGGCGCCGGCCGAAGTCATCGCCACGCGATTCGTCTTAACGCCCATTGCGGCTTGCGCTACCGAAAGACATGACTCATGAAAATCTGGTTCGATCTATCCAATTCGCCGCACATCAACATGTTCGCCGCCATGATTCGCGATCTGGAACGCGAGCATGAAGTCGTCATTACCTGTCGCCCGCTGGCAAACACCGTCGATTTGCTTGATCTCCATGGTTTTAAGTACGAGATAGTGGGGATTCATTACGGCGGCAAGCTGTCGGCAAAATTGTTCGGCTTCCCGATCCGGGTGATGCAGCTCAGGAAGTTCCTGGCGGGAAGGAAAGTCGATGTCGCCATTTCCCAGAGTTCCTTTCACTCGCCGGTGGTGTCGCGTCTGCTGGGCGTTCGTTGCATCTATATGAACGACAATGAGCACGCGATGGGGAATATCCCGGCATTTATCTGTGCGGACACGATCATGGTGCCGGAATTCCTTGGCATGGAAAAGCTCAGGAAGCAGTGTGCCAATCCCAAGAAGGTGATTCATTATCCTGGAGTGAAGGAGGGCATCTATCTCTGGGAACTCGACGCGCGTCTGCGATTGGCCGCGCCCGCTCCAAGGACGAAGGCGCGCCCGGCGGTTTATATCCGCCCTGAACCATGGACCGCGCAATACTATAAGGGGAGCCGCGATTTTCTCGATGATCTGATAATCGGGATGAAGGATTCCGTCGATATCGTGTTGCTTCCGCGTGGGAAAGAGCAGGGAAAACATTATCAGGATAATAAATTCGAGGGCATCCGGGTCGTAACCACCGCGCTGGATATTGCCGATATTGCGCCGGACTGCGATCTATTCATCGGTGCCGGCGGCACGATGACGCGCGAAATGGCGGTTCTCGGCATTCCGACCATCTCGGTGTACCAGGACGAGTTGCTGGATGTGGATCGCTATTTGTTGGATGTGGGCGCGTTTCTGCACCGGCCGGAACTGACGGCAACGGAAGCGCTGGAACACTTGAATTCGTCTTCTCACAGACCGCCGAATCGCGCGTTGCTGGAGAAGGGGCGGGCGGCATACGACATGGTCAAGAATGCAATTTTGAACGGTTGAGTTTGGGTAACAACAAGGGTTGGTAACTATCATGGTTCGTTTGGCAGTCGTAGGTCTCGGCAAAATGGGCTTGTCCCATCTCGCCATGATTACTGCGCATCCCAACGTGGCGGTGGCGGCGGTTTGCGATGCCACCGGATACGTGCTGGATGTCTTGAACAAATACACGGGGGTCAAGCCCTATACGGATTTCGACGCCATGCTGCGCGAGGTGGAACTGGACGCGGTGATCATAGCCACGCCTTCGAGCATGCACGCGAAGATGGTCAAGTCCGCGCTGGAGAAGGGGCTGCACGTCTTCTGCGAAAAGCCGTTCTGCCTCGATACCAAGGATGGCGAGGAAGTCACGCGCCTTGCGCGGGAGGGGGGCCTGGTGAATCAGGTGGGCTATCACAACCGCTTTGTCGGCGCCTTTCAGGAAGTGAAGCGGCTGCTCGACGCCAAGGCGATCGGCGAGGTGACGCACGTGCTGGCCGAGGCCTACGGCCCCGTGGTGCTCAAGCCCAAGGGTTCGACTTGGCGCACGCAAAGCGCCGAGGGCGGCGGTTGCCTCTACGACTACGCCGCGCATCCGATCAACCTGGTGAACTGGTATTTCGGCGCGCCGCAGGGCGTGGGCGGCACGATCCTCAACAAGATCTTTTCGAAGGAAACCGACGACGAGGTGTTCGGCACGCTCTATTACGCCGACGGCAAGAGCGCGCAGATTTCGGTGAACTGGAGCGACGAGTCCTATCGCAAGATGAGCACCAAGATCACGATCTGGGGCACCGCTGGCCGCATCTATGCGGACCGGCAGGAATGCCAGGTGTACCTGCGCGATACCGCGACGGTTCCGCCGGGCTACCAGCAGGGCTGGAACGTGCGTTACACCACGGACCTGACCGAGCCGGTCTGGTTCTATATGCGAGGCGAGGAGTACTCCGCCCAGCTCGATCATTTCGTGCGCTGCATCGAGGAGAAACGGATCGAGAACGTGAATTCCTTCGAGAGCGCGGTGGCGACCGACAAGGTGATGGCGATGATGATCGCCGATGCGGCCAAGGGCCCCTCGCTCAAGTCCGATGATGCCTTGCCTCACGCGCCGAAGAAAAGATGGAACTTTCTTTTCGGCGGTCGTTGAGCCGCGGCGCGCTCGCTTATCAAATTCGGATTGGAGCAGGGAATGGATCGTTTGTTGTTCGGTGACAACCAGTTTTTCGGCGTGAACCACATGTCGGAAGAGAAGGCGCGGGCGCAGTCCATGCGCTTTCAGGACATCCGGGCCGTTATCGACGTGCTCGATACCGCCTACGACGAAGGCATCAAGACTTTCATGTGCACCACGCATGACCGCATCGCGCAGATATGCGACCACTGGCGGGCGAACCCGGCGCGCTACAAGGATTACGAGTTCTTTCCGTGCATGCCCTACGCCCACAAATACGCCAACGCCATGACCGACTATGGCATGCTGGGGGCGATCAAGCGCTTCCTGCCGGACGAGGGCTTCCTCGATGCGGCGATGCGCGGCGGCATGTCGTTGGCGAAGAAGGATATCGAGGGCGTCACCACCTTGCTGATCGATGCGGAAATGAAGATGTTCCAGGGGCTGAAGACCCCGGTGATCTTTCTGCAGAATGTGGTGGTGGATATGCTGCTCGGGCTCAATTTCAAGGAGGCGTTCCGCATCTTCGCCAATCACGTCAAGGCGCGCTACGACGCCGAGCCGGGTTTCATCACCATGAACATGCCGCGCTTGCTGGATGCGCTGGAGGAACTGGGTATCGAAAATCCCATCGTCTGCTCCAATATCAACAAGATCGGATTCCGCATGTGCGGCGGCTTCGAGGCTTACGAACGTGCGCTGAAGGAAAAGAGGTTTCGCGCCATCGCCATGTCGGTATTTGCCTCCGGTGCGATTCCGCCGCGTGAGGCGATTGAGTGGGTGTGTCGGCAGCCGAACATCGAGTCGATCGTGTTCGGGGCGTCGAGCCGGGGGAATATCCGGAATACAAAGGAACTGGTGGATCGTTGCTGGCCGGCGGCGCCGGCATCGGCCTTATGAAAACGATTTATCTGGTGGCCGGGGCGCGGCCAAATTTCATGAAAATCGCACCCATCGTGCGCGCCTTGCAGGCGCACGCCGGGCTGGCGTTCAAGATTATTCATACCGGCCAGCATTACGACCGAGAAATGAATGACGTGTTCTTCGAGGAACTGGGCATTCCCGAACCTGATGTATTCATGGCCGCCGGCGGCGGTAGTCATTCTCAGCAGACGGCGAAGATCATGGTGGCCTTCGAGGAGCTTTGCCAGAGCGAGCGTCCGGCGGCCGTTCTGGTCGTCGGCGACGTGAATTCGACACTCGCCTGCTCGATCGTCGCCAAGAAGCTGCACATTCCCGTCGCCCACGTCGAAGCCGGATTGCGCAGCGGCGACATGACCATGCCGGAGGAGATCAACCGGCTGGTGACCGACAGTATCTCGGATTGGTTCTTCGTCACCGAGCCAAGTGGTATCACCCACCTGCGTCGCGAGGGCAAAGCTGATTCTGCGATCTTCTATGTCGGGCATGTAATGGTTGATAACGCGCTCTATCAGGCCGAGAAACTGGCCAGCGCCGATACATCAGGTTTTGAAACCAGCGCATTCAAGGCGGAGAATACCGGCGGTGAGAAACGCTATGGCGTAGTCACACTGCACCGGCCGAGCAATGTGGATAGCGCCGAGATGATGGCGCGCCTTGCCGGTGCATTGAAGGAGATTGCTGCCGAGTTGCCCCTGATCTTTCCGGTGCATCCGCGTACGCGCGGCAACCTGGAGAGGTTTGGCATCGATCTGGGCCCGAATATCATATTGGTGGGGCCGCAGGGCTATATGCCCTTCCTGAATTTGTGGAAAGACGCCGCCGTGGTGCTGACGGACAGCGGCGGCTTGCAGGAGGAAACGACAGCGCTCGGCGTGCCGTGCATCACTATCCGCGAAAACACCGAGCGGCCGATTACCGTCGAAGAGGGCACCAACGTTCTCGTCGGCACCGATCCGGCGCGCATCGTCGCCGAGGCGCGCAAGGTGTTGCGCGGCGAAGGCAAGCAGGGGCGCAGGCCAAAACTCTGGGATGGCAGGGCGGCGGAGCGGATCGTCGAGATACTGTTCGCCGAATTGAATTCGAAATAAATCGCTTAGGGGAGTCATATGTCCATCGTCGCAGTTATCGGCCTCGGTTACGTGGGCCTGCCGCTCGTCATCGAGTTCGGCAAGCAGTCTCGAACCATCGGCTTCGATATCGCCGCCATGAAGGTGGAATCGTGCAAGCGGGGCGTCGATCCTTCGCGCGAACTTCCAGATTCAGAGATGCGGGCCGCGAGGTTTGCCGAATATTCAGACGATCCAAAGGTGCTGGCTGAGGCGGACATCATTATCGTGGCAGTGCCGACCCCGGTGGATGAGGCGCACATCCCGGATTTCGGTCCCCTGATCGGCGCCAGCCGGGCAGCGGGGCAGAACATGAAGAAAGGCGCCATCGTGGTTTATGAATCCACGGTGTACCCCGGTGCAACCGAAGAAGTCTGCATTCCGGTGCTGGAGCGAGAATCGGGCATGAAGTGGAAGCAGGACTTCTTCGTCGGCTACTCGCCCGAGCGCATCAATCCGGGCGACCGGGAGCGCACGCTGACAAAGATCATCAAGGTCGTGTCCGGCGATACGCCGGCCACGCTGGAAAAAGTGGCTGCCATTTACGAGAGCGTTGTCGAGCCGGGCGTGCATCGCGCATCCTCGATCAAGGCGGCCGAGGCGTGCAAGGTGATTGAAAATACCCAGCGCGACTTGAACATCGCGCTGATGAACGAACTGGCGATCATTTTCGACAAGATCGGCATCGATACCACCGAAGTGCTGGAGGCGGCAGGGACCAAATGGAACTTTCTCAGGTTCAAGCCTGGCCTGGTGGGCGGACATTGCATCGGGGTCGATCCGTATTACCTGACCCACAAGGCGGACATGCTGGGCTATCACCCGCAGGTAATTCTGGCCGGACGGCGCATCAACGACGGCATGGGCAAGTTCATCGCAGAGCAGACGGTGAAGAACATGATCGCCGCCGGCAGCTACGTGAAAGGGGCGCGGGTGAATGTGCTGGGCCTGACTTTCAAGGAGAACTGCGCCGACCTGCGCAACAGCAAGGTGGCGGACGTGATCAACGAACTCAAGAGCTACGGGGTGGAGGTGTTCGCGCACGACCCGTGGGCCGACCCGGAAGAGGCCATGCATGAATATGGCGTACGCCTGTTCGCCTGGGAGGAATTGCCGCGCGCGGATGCGATTATCGCGGCGGTATCGCACCGTCAACTGGCATCTCTTTCGGTGGAGGATATTCAGCGCAAGCTGATCAAGGGCGGTTGCTTTATCGATGTAAAGGCATGTTTTGACCGGGCAGCGCTGGAGGCGGCGGGGGTTCGCGTCTGGAGGTTGTAGAGAGAGGTGGCGCGCTACTCCGACGTAACGACCCAACCATCATCACCAGCGTATCTGAGTTCAAGCCGCGACCATTGAGCTGCACCGAGAGATCGGCTTGCTGCGCCGTTGATTTTTCTGGTATTCCCATGAATGGTGATTGGGAAGCCAGTGCTATCACGGCGAATTATTGTTTGACGCGCCCCAACAACTTGATTTTTTCCAGAGCCGGATAGATAAACTGTTACGCCTCCCGGCTGGCCAGTCGCGTCCACTATTTTTAACCCGTCATCGTTATATTGAGGAGTGTATGTCGCGACGCCGGCGATTACGCGCACTCCACCACCGTTCGCGCTATACGAATTTCCGGATAAAGACTTGTACCGTGCCCCCTGAATCTCCAGCCGACCTCCGCCTGAATTCATTAAATCATAATTGTTGCCGACATTAGCGCCGCCGTCCTCAGCTTGGAAATAGCCGCCACGACATCTCACCCAGCCTGCAGATGCAGCGACGTCAACACAGGCAATTTTTACTCCAGGATTTGCTCCGCTCTCGTTCCTGCATATCGACCAGACATTGTTTAGTTCAAGGCGCCCGCTTACGCTCGCTTGATCTCGAAATGCCACGATATCCGCATCGGGCTCACCGACGATATTAGGCTCTCCATAACCCGTAGCCCATGTTCCACCGTCCACCCATACGCGTGAGCCGCGTCGCAGTATGGCGTAGTGAGGATTGGTATTGCCGGGCGAATGCGCCACCATGCGGCAATGGGTGCCAGAAATAAATACGTGACCATCAAATGCCTCGATTCCAATCCCAGACGTCACAATTCTGGAATTATGCACCCATGTATTTATGAGATTTTGTATCCATATAGCTGATCTATTTGTTCCATATACATTGATGTCCAATTCGCTAATGTCCAGGAATTCATCAGATGTATCTTGCACAGAATCCTGCGGGCGAATTCCGCCAGACCGGTTTCCTGTGCCAGTATAGTTGAGCCGGAATCTTTCCAGACGCGTATGTGCGCCGATACGAATGTTGAAGTTGCCGCTGGCGTTGACAATACAGGATCGCTTATTCATGCCGCTCAACGTGCAGTAATCCGGCAATGCCAGCTCCGATGAATCAAGCGTGTAAACCCCTGGCAGCATGACGATCTCGCCCCAGACATCCGCATTCAGAGATTGGGACGCGAGCCAATCACGAGCCGAGTATAAATTCGTAAAACGCCCCCCATCGCCGACAGAAACCCTGTAGCCATAATCCACTGAAGGCAGCACGACCCATGCCGCCCGCCCTTTATTGACCAAGTCGACTTCAAGGGGGGGGGGAAGAGACAGCGTGGCACCATCGACAGTGGCATGGATACCATCAATGGAGATGGACTCGATTAGGCGGATGGGCATGTGAAATATGGCTGTTCACGGATTTCCTACGGTAAACAAGCGTGCCGACGGTAATGCGGGCGGCATGCAGTTATAGAGGAACGAAGGCGTGTCCTCTGTGTTCAACTGGAAGATCTTGAGCTTGAGATACGCCATATCGCGGAAGCCTCGGGCACGGCGGCGCAGCAGGGCGATGGAGACGTTGCCGGCCTCCAGTCGCGCAGTGGTGATCGGATGAGCGGCGTAGGCGCAGATGCCGGAACGATGGGACTGCAAGGTCTTCACGAACTTGGCAAGGCCCGTGATCTTGGCGGCCTTGGCCATGCCGCACCAGTCGTCAAGGCGCTCGGCCATGTCCGTCGGTGTGGCCGGCTGGTGCCACAGGCGCTGCAACTGCTCCTTGAGCGTGTAGAGGGAAGCCAGCGGTTGGTTCTGTGCCAGCAACAGGTCAAGCCGGCCCTGGTCAGTGTCCTTGAGGGTGCTGCGATTGGAGAGCAGCAGCCACAGGCTGCCCTTGATCGCCTGCTGGCCGGTGAGGTCGCCCAGCGTCTTGGCCGCCTTGAACTCGGCGCGGCGGCAATCGCGGATCACCTTGTTGAACATCTGCATGACGTGGAAGCGGTCGAAGACGATGGATGCCTGCGGCAGCGATTCGCGCACGGCGGCGATGTAGGCCGGCCCCATGTCGAGCGCGACGGCCTTGATGCCGGCAGCGCACTCCTGCGACAGGGCGTCGAGGAACTCGATCAGCACGGCGGACTCGCGCCCTTCCTTGACCCACAGGATGCGCCCGTAATGGGTGCCGGGCGACAGGTCATAGACCAGGGTGAAGTAGCTCTGTCCCTTGGCGCGGGCGACTTCATCGACGCCGAGGTAACGAATACCGGCAAGGGTTTGCGGCTGCGGAATTGGAATCGTCTCCGCCAGGTGTGCGCATTCGATGGCTTTCACCGAATCCCAGGACAGGCCGAAATGGCGCGCCACCGCCGAGATCGGCATGTGCCGGGCCAAGCCGGCGATCAGCCGCGCCAAGCGTTTCGTCACCCGCGCCTTGGGGCAGACAAACGGCAGTTGCTCCACGCGCACGTGGCCGGGCGACAGAAAGGTCTCGGCGTACTCGATCTCGACTTCGCAGGGCCAGCCGCCGATGGGTACGTCTCGCACCGTCCGCCGCAGCAGACGATTGACCTGCCCACGCCGCCCCGTGCGGCTATCCACCGGCCGCCGGCGCCGGTCACGGTTGCAGATGACCCGCACCCGACCGCCCTCTTCATCGAATACAACGCTCTTGATCACTTGCCCCTCAAGCCCCAAAATCTTCGCCGGGATGACCGCTCCCATAATGTTGTACCTACCCGAGTCCTGGAAAACCCGCGTGGATACACCATCTCAGGGATGTCGGTCATCTCATTTACCGTAGGATTTGCCGGAAGAGCCTGAAATATCCTCCCAGAGGGTGACCGTCAGATTGTGTTGTAGCGTCAGACTCGCACACGAGGACACGTTGCCCAGTCGATCTGCTGATTTGCCATGGCGATATCCACTACTGGAAATTCCCCGATGAACCGCCGCAGTTTAGCCAGAGACCCGGCCAAGCCATAGTAGGAGCGGAACACTCTTGCCGGGCTGAGTCCGGGCACTCTTGGCTGATCCGGATCGAAATCCCGCGGATGGAAGTAGGTCATTACGTAGGATGATCGCTTTGTGAAATAGCGGATGGCGGAGTACGGCAGCAAACGAAAATACCCGCCACCCGAAAACACGATACGCTGGCCGAGCAGCGGAGAAACGTTGATGGGAAGTTCCCGAATTTCGTGCCCATCGTGTTCGATTACAGTCGGCCTTCCCTCTCCAAAGCCGTCAAAACCCCCGTGTGCGCGACGAGCGGGGAAAATTGAGCTGTCGTGTTCTATCCCCAGTTCCGCCATCACGCTGAAGACACAGGTGTTTTCGCGGGTGAATGAGAATCCTGGTGCGCGATGCGCTCGTACCTGGTTCCCTGTCAGATCCTCCAAAGTCTTCTTGACCCGTTCGAGGTCCGTGCGGAACTCCGCTTCCGTTTGTTCGTAGGCGAGTTGATGGGCATAGGAATGCGAGCCGATTTCGTAACCCGCGGCATGTATCTTTTGAATGACGTGGGGATATTTTTGGGCGACCCAGCCGAGACAGAAGAATGTTGCGCGTGCCCCGGTTTCGGACAATAGGTCCAATATCCGATCCGTATTGCACTCCAGGCGCGAACTGAAGTCGCCCCATGCCGCCTCGGTCTTGGTGGATTCGTTATCCAGCAAATGGAACCAGTCCTCGATGTCAAACGTCAGGATGTTCATCAGAATGCCTTGTTGTCAGAGCCCCTTGGCCTCTACTACCACTCCCAGGCAGCGAGCAATGATCGTCAGGTCATACCACAAGAGGCCAAGGGGAGAAAGCCGCATGTAGTTGTCGATGTACTCATACTCGACTTCAGAATTTCCAAACCGTGATGTTCCCTTCAATGCCTGGGTTGGGCCCAATAGTCCTGCCTTAATCACGCGGCGGCTGACGTTGCCTTGGGCCAGATCCCGCTCATAGTGATGAACTGCCAAAGGTCTCGGACCCACCATGCTCATGTGGCCGACGAGGACATTGAATAGTTGCGGCAACTCATCGAGATACAGATGCTTGATGATGTTTCCAACGAAGGTTCGATCCTCTGGCGACCACTCGGCCGCATATCCGCGCCAATCACCTTTTGCGGCGGGGGTCGCGGAGGTCGACTTGATGACACGGATCTTGTACTTGGGAAACACCTGACCGGAACTGACGGCGTTGTAGCTGATGAAGAAATCGCCGCGGCTGGCGGGGCGAAATATGCCTTCGATGCGGCTTCCCAGGTAAAGAAGCGCGACGATGGGTGCGGCAGCCAGCAATGCCGTGGCCGAGAATGCCTTGTCGAACGCGGTTTTGACAAATCGATCTTTCAACGGTGCCCGCAGCGAGAACACATGACTGAATTTGGCCTGCGTTTCCTCGCTTGGTGGTGTGTAAGGAAATGCGCCATCGGGTTCCTTGGTTCCTGGGTTATTCGTCTCATAAGTCATTTCCATGATATTTCGCTCCATGAAGAACTCACGATCGGGGCCGGGGCAGGATTTTCGGGGCGGGAATCACCATGGACAAAATATGGGAAAGCGGCAATAGTCCGTTCGGGTCTTTCGCAGCCTGACGGCACACGCGGCTTGTTTTCCGCGCCCCTCGGGCCATGAAGGCAATGCCCGGCAGAAATAATCAACGATCGTTGAGTTTCTCTTGCATTAAGGGCCTAATACAATGCAAAATTCAACGATCGTTTATCTTTATTGGAGGGGCTATGGCAAACAGGGAAGTTGGTATCTCCTCTGTCGTCGAGCTTGGGGAGATTCTTCGGGCTGTCCGCAAGGAATCCGGACTGACTCAACGCGATGCCGCTGCGCTATGCAACGTCAGTTTGCCATTTCTTAACGGTCTGGAGCGGGGGAAGCCGACAGCCCAGATCGGAAAAGTTCTGTCCGTCTGCGGCCGGTTCGGTATTGACGTCAGGTTGAGATTGCCGGGTGAAACGGTATGAGCGCTTTGATTGTCTCGGCCAACGGGATCCCGGTCGGAGCCATTGAAATCGAAAATGGGCGGTGGAAGTTCGGCTACCCGCGGTTGATTTGCTGCATCTCCCCGAGCCACTTTATGTCATCGAGCGATTTGACCGGGTGCCTTTGGATAAGAGCGCGGAGAAGATGGCGGGCAGGGCATTTGGGCGGCTCCATCAGATAGATCTGTGCCAGGCGTTGGGTGTGGCGCCTTCAAAGAAATACGAGAGCGAGGGCGGACTGGGGTTGCATCACTTGTTCGGGGTTCTTCGAGGCACGTTCATCGATCGCCCAATCGTGGCTGCCAATGCCGTTGTCCAGTGGGTCGCTTTCAACTATCTGATCGGAAATCTGGACGCGCACGCCAAGAACATCGCTTTTCTGATGCGGGGGCAAAAGGCGGCGGTGGCGCCGTTTTACGACATGCTCTGCGTGGAGGCGTACCTGCCAAGGCAGACCATGTCCATGGCCATCGCCGGTGAGAACAAGCCCGGCTGGGTGGAGGGGCCGCACTGGGATGCGATGGCCTATGAAGCCGGCGTGGCGCCAAGGCTGGTTCGCGGTGTCTTGTCGCGGATGAGCGCGGACTTGCCGGACGCCATCTCCAAAATCATCGGAGACGAACGGCTGTTGCCGGTCGAGCGAGATTTTCTGAGAGAGAAAGTGCTGCCTGTCATTGAAGAGCGACGAGGGTTCGTCGCCGATGCGATCAGGCATCAACGCCCACTGTGGTAGGCGTTGATAGCGGATAACGCAGGCGTATTGAGTTTGGTGGCCGACCTTCTTGCATTTTTTGGTTGCCTGATGCTGAATGCTTCTCCATGCACGACACTCTTCCCCTGCTGGTTTCCTCCGATTTCCCGGCCGTCCGGCGCGACCGGCTGGGTGTCTTGCAAGCCAATCTCGGCTACCGCTGCAACCAGTCCTGCCTCCATTGCCATGTCGCCGCAAGCCCGAAGCGAACCGAGGAGATGTCCTGGCCGACGATGGAACTGCTGCTGCGTTTCGCCGAGCGCCAGGGCGTCGCCACGCTCGACCTGACGGGCGGGGCGCCGGAACTGAATCCGCATTTCCGCCGCCTGGTGGCGGCCGCCCGCGCGCAGGGGCTGAAGGTCATCGACCGCTGCAATCTCACCATCCTCAACGCGCCGGGCCAGGAAGACCTGGCCGGATTCCTGGCGGCCCACGAGGTCGCGATCGTCGCCTCGCTGCCTTGCTACCTGGAAGAGAACGTCGACCGCCAGCGCGGCGAGGGCGTGTTCGAATCCAGCCTCGCCGCGCTGCGCCGGTTCAACGCCCTCGGTTACGGAAAGGATCGCGAGCTGAACCTGGTCTACAACCCCGGCGGCGCGAGTCTGCCGCCGGATCAGGCGCAACTCGAGGCGGCGTACCGGGAGCAACTGGCCGCCCGTCACGGCATCGTCTTCAACCGCCTGCTTGCGCTGGCCAACATGCCGATCAATCGCTTCGGCAGCACGCTGCTCTCACGCAACGAATTCCACGACTACCTGCGCCTGCTCAAGGGGGCGCACCGCGACGGCAACCTGGTCTCGGTGATGTGCCGCACGCTGGTCTCGGTGGACTGGCGGGGCTTCGCACATGACTGCGATTTCAACCAGATGCTCGGCCTGCCGCTCGGCGGCGCCGCCGAGCCGGTGCACCTATCGGAACTCCTGGAACATCCGTTCGACGGCCGGCCGATCCGCGTGGCCGATCACTGCTATGGCTGCACCGCCGGGCAGGGCAGCAGTTGCGGCGGCGCGCTCGCCTGAAAGGAGAACCTACTTGCCGCCCCAAAGCTCCTGCAGCCGGGCGTCGCGGCCGCAGCCGCGGCGATAGAAGTTGTAGCGGATCGGGTTCTTCTTGTAGTAGCCCTGGTGGTATTCCTCGGCCGGGTAAAAGGCCGTCGCCTGCACGATCTCGGTGTGGATCCGCGCGACTCTGCCGCTCTTGAGCAGGGCGTCGCGGCTCTGCTCGGCCGCCTGGCGCTCGGCCTCGTTCCGCCAGTAGATGCCGCTGCGGTACTGGCTGCCGATGTCGCAGAACTGCCGGTCTTTGACGGTCGGGTCGATGTTGCGCCAGAAGTGGTCCAGCAACTGGCGGTAACTGATGCGGGACGGATCGTAGGTCACGCGCACGGCCTCGGTGTGCCCGGTGCCGCCCGCGCTCACCTGCTCGTAGCTCGGGGCGACCGTCCTGCCGCCGGTGTAGCCGGACTCGACGCCGATCACGCCCGGCAGTTTCTCGAAGTCGGACTCCATGCACCAGAAGCAGCCGCCGGCGAATATCGCGGTGGCGATGGCGGCCGTCGTCATCATGTCCGCAGCTCCGGCAGACGGGCTTCGCGCGGCACGAACAGCAGGGCGACGCCGTTGTTGCAGTAGCGCTTGCCGGTGGGCTTGGGGCCGTCGTTGAAGATGTGGCCCTGATGCCCGCCGCAGCGGCCGCAATGGTATTCGGTGCGCGGCAGGATGAGCTTGAAGTCGGTGCGCGTGCCGACCGCGCCGGGCAGGGGCTGCCAGAAGCTCGGCCAGCCGGTGCCGCTTTCATATTTGGCCTTGCTGTCGAACAGCGGCTGGAAGCAGGCGGCGCAGATGAAGGTGCCGTCGCGCTTCTCGTCGTTCAGCGGGCTGGTGCCGGCCCGCTCCGTGCCATCCTCGAAAAGCACATCGTAGGCGGGCGCCGGCAGCAGGCGCGCCCACTCGGCCTTCGACTTGACCAGCGAGGGCTTCGATGGTTTTTCCGCCTCCCTCGCGAAACCCGTGCGCCCGCCCATCGAGAGCAGCGACAGGCCGAACAGGTTGAGCAGTGCATTGCGACGGTCCATGATGAGCCTCCTGCCGGATAGATGGCCTCGCCGACGAGAAGTTCAACCCCCGGGCCTTGATGTCGCGGGTTTACTGCGACCGGGTATCCGGTCCGGCACCTTCTTCCGCGAGCTGGTGAGTCATTCGCAGTTTTCGCTTGCACTGCAAGGGCAAGCACATCTAAAATGACCTCATGTAGTCACATGGGGTTCGCCATGGAAATCCTGCAAATTCGTGAAGCCAAAGCCAGCTTTTCCGCGTTGGTGGCTGCCGCGGAAAAAGGTCGGCCTACCTTGGTCAGCCGGCACGGACAACCGTGCGCGATGATCGTGTCGGTGGCCGATGGCGCGCGCCTCTATCCGTTGGAAATGCCCAACCTCGCCAGCTATCTGTTGGCACTGCCAGAGCCGCTGGAAACCGAACGCGACACCACCCCGCTGCGGGGCATTGATTTTGCCTAAGGGCTATCTGCTGGACACCAGTATGGTGTCCTTGCTGGCCCCTGGGCGCGAGGCCTTCGTGGCCACCCCCCTGAGCGAATGGCTGCAAGCGCATCACAAAGACCTTTTTCTGCCCGCCATTGCCATTGCCGAGATGGCGCAAGGCATTGGCAAATTGCGCCGCGCCGGTGGCGCGGAACGCGCCGACCGCCTTGACCGCTGGCTGGACGGCTTGTTGGCAAGCTACGCAGACCGCATCCTGCCGCTGGACGCGCAGGTGGCCCGGTTGGCCGGGCAAATTTCCGATGCGGCCATCGCGCAGGGCTGCCACCCCGGTTTTGCCGATGTCGCGATTGCGGCCCTGGCCCAACACGCGGGCTTGCTATTGCTGACGTGCAACCTCAAACACTTCCAGCCGCTGGGGGTGGCCTGCGCCGATCCGCTGATCGCACTCCCGGCAGCCCATCCGATCCGTGCGCCAGCCGCTAAAAACAGTGAATAGCGTCCATACATGCCTTAGTTCCCCATCGACCGGGTATCCGGTCCGGCATCCTCTTCCGGGGTCGGTTCGATGACCACTATTGCCTCGCCGTCGATCACGTTGCCGTTCCCGCCCGTCGGCGCGGCTGCTGCATGCTCGCGCATGATGCGCCGCAGTTCCCGCGTTTTCCACCAGAGGTAGCCCCAGACGGCCAGGCCGACGGCGATGGCGATACCCAGCAGCACGACCGAGAACATCAGGCCCAGCACCAGCAGGGCGGCGCCAGCGACGAAGGCCGCCAGCTTCTTCATCGGCCCCGGCGCCGGGTCGCGATACGGAATGCCTGAAAACTTGTCCAATGGGTTTCCTCCGAAGGGGTTTCGGGAGAAGCTTACCGGTTTCGGGAGTTCATCGGTTGCCGGATGGCATGGCGGTCCCCGGCCGATGTAAGCTCTCCCCGTCGTCGATAGCGAGGTGCCGCCTTGCCATTTCGAAAAATCCTGTTCGCCGCCGTCGTCGTCGCCGCCGTTGCGCTGTTCTTTGCGCTCGATCTCGGCCGCCATTTCAGCCTCGACGCGCTGAAGGCGCAGCAGGCGGCCATCGAGGCATTCCGCGCGCGGCAGCCGTGGCTGGCGGTTGCGATCTACTTCGCGCTGTACGTGGCCGTCACGGCGCTGTCGCTGCCGGGCGCGGCGCTGATGACGCTGGCCGGCGGGGCGATGTTCGGGTTGTGGTGGGGCGCGCTGATCGTTTCCTTCGCCTCGTCGGGGGGTGCGACGCTGGCTTTCCTGGCCTCGCGCTTCCTGTTGCGCGACTGGGTGGCGGCGCGCTTCGGCGAACGGCTTGCGGCCATCGACGCGGGCATCCGGCGCGAGGGCGCCTTCTATCTCTTCGCGCTGCGACTGGTGCCGGCCTTTCCGTTCTTCCTCATCAACCTGCTGTTCGGGCTGACGGCCATGAAGGCGCGTACCTTCTACTGGGTGAGCCAGATCGGCATGCTGGCCGGCACGGTGGCCTATGTGAATGCCGGCACGCGGCTGGCGCGCGTCGATTCGCTGTCGGGCATCGTGTCGCCGGGGCTGCTGCTGTCCTTCGCCCTGCTGGGCGCGTTCCCGCTGATCGCCCGGAAGGTCGTCGACGCGGCGCGCGCGAACAGGGTCTATGCGCGCTGGACGAAGCCGCGCCGCTTTTCCCGCAACCTCGTCGTCATCGGCGGCGGCAGCGCGGGGCTGGTGACGGCCTACATCGCGGCGGCGGTGAAGGCAAAGGTGACGCTGGTCGAGAAGCGCCGGATGGGCGGCGACTGCCTCAACACCGGCTGCGTGCCTTCCAAGGCGCTGATCCGCTCGGCGAAGTTCCTCTCGCACGTCGCGCGGGCGCGGGAGTTCGGCTGCCGTGCCGCAACCGCTGACTTTGCGTTCGCCGACGTGATGGAGCGCGTTCGGCGGGTGGTGCGCGAAGTGGCGCCGCATGATTCGGCCGAGCGCTACGCCAGGCTGGGGGTGGAGGTGATCGAGGGCATGGCGAGGATCGTCTCGCCCTGGGAGGTCGAGGTGACGCACAACGATGGCGCGGTGGAGCGCCTGACCGCGCGCGGCATCGTCGTCGCCGCCGGCGCGCGGCCCGCCGTGCCGCCGATTCCCGGCATCGATGAGGTCGGCTACCTGACGTCGGACACGGTCTGGAACCTGCGCGAGCTGCCGCGCCGGCTGGTCGTGCTGGGCGGCGGGCCGATCGGCTGCGAACTGGCCCAGGCCTTCGCTCGCCTGGGCAGCCGGGTGACGCAGGTGCAACGGGCGCCGCGCCTCCTGCCGCGCGAGGACGCGGAGGTTTCGGCGCTCGTGGCGGAACGCTTCCGCGCCGAGGGCATTGAGGTGCTTGTGAACCACAAGGCGAAGCGCTTCGTCGTCGAGGGCGGCGAGAAGATCCTGATCGCCGAACATGATGGTCAGGATGTGCGCATTCCCTTCGACGCCGTGCTGGTGGCCGTGGGCCGCGTCGCAAATCTCAAGGGCTACGGACTGGAGGAGGTCGGCGTCGTCACGTCGCGCACGGTGGAGGTCAACGAGTTCCTGCAAACCAACTACCCGAACATCTACGCGGCGGGCGATGTGGCCGGGCCGTACCAGTTCACGCACGCCGCCGCCCATCAGGCCTGGTATGCGGCGGTGAATGCGCTGTTCGATCCGTTCCGGAAGTTCAAGGCCGACTACCGCGTGATTCCGTGGTCGACCTTCATCGAACCGGAAGTGGCGCGCGTCGGCCTGAACGAGCAGGAGGCGCGGGAGCGGGGCATCGCGTTCGAGGTGAGCCGCTACGGCATCGACGACCTCGACCGCGCCATCGCCGACGGCGAGGCGCACGGCTTCGTCAAGGTGCTGACCGTGCCGGGCAGGGACCGCATCCTCGGCGTGACCCTCGTCGGCGAGCACGCCGGCGACTTGCTGGCCGAGTGGGTGCTGGCCATGAAGCACGGCATCGGGCTCAACAAGATTCTCGGCACCATCCACATCTACCCGACGCTCGCCGAGGCCAACAAATACGCGGCCGGCGTGTGGAAGAAGGCGCACGCGCCGGAAAGGCTGCTGCGCTGGGTGGAACGTTTCCATGCCTGGAGGCGCGGGTGAGCCTTTCCATCGTCATGCCCGTGCTGGACGAAGCGGCGGGCATCGCGGACGCCCTGGCCGCGCTGGCGCCGCTGCGGGCGGCCGGTGCGGAGGTGATTGTCGTCGACGGCGGCAGCGATGATGCGACCGTGGCGCGGGCGACGCCGGTCGCGGATCGCGTGCTGACGGCGCCGCGCGGTCGCGCGAGCCAGATGAATGCCGGCGCGGCGGTGGCGCGGGGCGACGTGCTGTTGTTCCTGCATGCCGACACGCGCCTGCCGGAGGACGCGGCGGCGCTCATCGAACGTGCACTCGCCGCCGGCAGCGCATGGGGCCGCTTCGATGTGGCCATCTCCGGCCGCTCGGCCTGGCTGCCGATGGTGGCGGCGATGATGAACCTGCGCTCGCGGCTCACCGGCATCGCCACCGGCGACCAGGCGATGTTCGTCTCGCGCGATGTGTTCGCGGCGGCGGGCGGCTTCCCCGACATCCCGCTGATGGAGGACATCGCCCTGTCGCGGCGGCTACGGTCGCGCCCGGCCTGCATCGCGCAGCGGGCGACGACTTCTGGCCGGCGCTGGGAGCGGCAGGGCGTCTGGCGCACGATCCTGCTCATGTGGCGGCTGCGGCTCGCCTATTTTTTCGGCGCCGATCCGAAACGGCTTGCCATCGAATACGGCCATGCCCCGCATGATTCATGAGACAGGCATTGCCGTCCTCGCACGCGCGCCGGTGCCGGGAAAGGCCAAGACGCGGCTGATTCCCGCGTTGGGCGCGGAGGGGGCGGCGGAACTGCAACGCCGGCTGATCCGGCATGCGCTGACGACCGCGCGGGCGGCGGCAATCGGGCCGGTGACGCTGTGGCTGGACGGCGGGATGGAGGCGTCGTGCCTGTCCGCGGACGTGACGGTGCGGCCCCAGCCTACGGGCGACCTGGGCGCGCGCATGCTGGCCGCAATCGCCGCCCGGCCCGGAACGCTCGTCATCGGCACCGACTGTCCCGCCTTGACCGCCGCGCATCTGCACCAGGCCGCGCACTCGCTGTCCGATCACGATGCGGTGCTGCTGCCCGCCGAGGACGGCGGCTACGTGTTGATCGGCATGCGGACGCCGGCCCCGGAACCGTTCGCGGACATCGACTGGGGCACGGATCGCGTCATGGCGCAAACCCGCGCGCGCCTCGCCGCGCTGGGCTGGCGCTGGGAAGAGCCGGCGACGCTGTGGGACGTCGACCGCCCGGCCGATCTCGACCGGCTCGCGCAAGCCGGTTTCCCCTCAGATGTTTTCATATCCGGTCGAAGATCACCAACAAGGTTTTACGCTTTCGGATGAATGAATCATATGCCCTGGAATTAATGAAATGCGGCAAGGCGGATAGAATCGCGGCCATGGAATTCCTCGAATCGTTGTTTTCGGATACCACCGTGGAAGCCTGCTCGCCGCCGGCGGCGATGCCGTGATCCTCTGCGCCAATCATCGGCTGGCGCGGCACTTGCGCGCCGCGCATGACCGGGCGCGGGCGGCGGCGGGATCGGCGACGTGGACGCCGCTGGTCGCGCTGACGCCGGACGCGTGGCTCGACGCCGTGACGGACGAGGCGCTGCTCTCCGGCGCGATCCCGGCGGCAGAGGCGCCGTGGCTGGCGCTCTCCGGGGCGCAGGAACGGCTGCTCTGGGAAGCCGCGATCGGCGCGTCGGCGGGCGAGGGCGAGGACGCCCTGTTCGACGTGGAGGGGCTCGCCCAATCGGCCGTGGAGGCCAATGACTTGTGCGAGACCTGGAATCTCCGGCCCGATGCGGATGCCGGGGAGGAGACGAAGCGGTTCCTCGACTGGCGCCGGCACGTGCGCCGCGAGTGCCAGGCCCATGGCTGGCTGGAGGGCGCCCGGCTTCGCGCCTGGCAGATCCGCCGCATTGCGGAAGGCGCGGGGCGGCTGCCCGCGAAACTGGCCTTCGCCGGCTTCGACCGCTACACCCCGCAGGAGATCGAACTGGCGCGGGTGCTGGAAGCTCGGGGCGTGGAGGTGGTCGAGCTGGCACTGGGGCGCGGGGCGCCGGGCGAGGCCTTCGTCGTCGATTGCGCCGACCGCCGAGCCGGGTGCCGCATGGCGGCGGCGTGGGCGGCGGAGCGGCTTGCGCGCGATCCGGGCGCGCGGCTGGGCATCGTCGCGCCGGGACTCGAAGGCGTGCGCGAGATGCTGGCCTCCGCGCTGGACGACGTCCTGCATCCCGAGGCGCTCTCGCCGGGGAGTGCGGAAATGCCGCGCCGCTACAACTTCTCGCTGGGCACGCCGCTGGCGCGCGCGGGCGTCGTCGCCGTCGCGCTGCGACTGCTGCGGGTAGCCGCCAATCCACGGCGCTGCGAGCAGTCCGACTTCTCCGCGCTGCTGCTGGGGCCGTACTGGTCGGCGTTCGAAAGCGAGGCGGAGGGCCGCGCCCGGCTCGATGCGGCGATGCGGCGGCATCTGCCGCCCGTGGCCGCCGTGTCGCGTTTGCTGACTTTCGCGAGGCGCTTCGAGGCGCGCGGGTTGCCCCCCTTTGGCCGAACGCTGCGCCATCTCGACGCGCTGGCCGCGATCAATGGCCGGCGACGCTTTCCATCGGACTGGAGCGCGGCGCTGGCGGAGCTGCTGGCGCAGGCCGGCTGGCCCGGCGAGCGCGGCCTGTCCAGCCACGAATGGCAGGCGCGGGCGGCCTTTCTTGAAACGCTGGCGTCGATGGGCGGGCTCGACGCGATGCTCGGCAAGGTGGGGATCGCCGAGGCCTGCCGCCAACTGGCGCGCCTGTGCCGCGAGCGCGTGTTCCAGCCGGAGACGGAGGGCGCCGCAGCCATCGAGGTGATGGGGCCGCTGGAGGCGGCGGGGCTGGAGTTCGACGCCCTCTGGGTGCTGGGCATGAACGACGACGCCTGGCCGCCGCCCCCCCGGCCCAACCCGCTCTTGCCCGCCGATCTCCAGCGCCGGGTGAAGTCCTCGAACGCCTCGGCGGAGGTGCAGCTCGAATTTGCGCGCAGCGTCCACGCGCGGTTGCTCGCGGCCGCGCCGGAGGTCGTGTTCTCCTGGGCCGTGGGCGAGGGCGACCGGCAGTTGCGCATGAGTCCGCTGATCGCGGGCCTGCCGACGCTGGCGCATCCGCCTCCGCCCGTGGCGTCCCGCATCGAAACCCAGGTGGGATGCGGCGCGCTGGAGCGGATCGACGACCACCGCGCGCCGCCCGTGGCCGAGGGCGAACTTGTGCGGGGCGGCACGGGCCTGCTCCGTGCGCAGGCCCTGTGCCCGGCCTGGGCGTTCTGGCGCTACCGGCTCGGCGCGAAGCCGCTCGACGAGCCCGTCGAGGGCCTCGACGCGATGGATCGGGGCACGCTGCTGCACCGGGTGATGGAGAAGTTCTTTTCCGGCCGGAGTCAGGCGGAACTGCTGGCGATGAGCGAGCCGGAACGATGCGAAGCCGCGCGCGCCGCCGTGTCGTCGGCGCTGGCTTCCTTCGGCGCCGAAAGGGAGGAGCCGCTGCCCCCGCGCTTCATGGCGCTGGAACAGGCGCGTCTGGAAAGCCTGCTTGCGCAATGGCTGGAATTGGAGCTGGCGCGCCCCGCGCCCTTCGCGGTGGTCGCCTGCGAGGCGCCGGCGGAGGTGGAGATCGAGGGCATCGCCATCAGCCTCAAGGTCGACCGCGTCGACGCGCTGGAAGACGGCCGCCGCCTCATCCTCGACTACAAGACCGGCGGTGACCTGAAACCGAAACTGTGGGAAGGCGACCGCATCGCCGAGCCGCAGCTGCCCGTCTATGCGGCCTATGCCGGCGAAGCGCCGACGGCGGTGGCATTCGCCCAGGTGCGGGCGGAAGACTGCGCATTCGTGGGCCTGGGCGCCGAGGCGGGGCTGCTGCCGGGCGTAAAGGCGGCGGAGGACTGGACGGCCACGCTCGACCAGTGGCGCGCCGCCATCGCCGCCATCGCCCGTGAGATCCGCGAAGGCCACGCGCCGGTGAGCTTCGCCGATGAAAAAGACCTGAAGTACTGCGAGGTTCTGCCGCTCCTGCGGCTGCCGGAAGCGAAGTCGCAGGGGGAATCGTCGTGACGGACCTTCTCGTCCTTGACGCCGAAAGCCGCCTGCGCGCGCTGGAGGAAGGCTCGTTCATCGTCGAGGCTCCCGCCGGGGCGGGCAAGACGGAGCTTCTGACCCAGCGCGTGCTGATGCTGCTCGCGCATGTGGAGGCGCCGGAGGAGATCGTCGCGATCACCTTCACCAACAAGGCCGCCGCGGAGATGCGAAGCCGCATCCTCGATGCCTTGTCGCGGGCGGCGGACGACGATCTTCCGGCCGAGCCGCACAAGCGCGTCACTTTCGATCTGGCGCGGGCCGCGCTGGCGGCCTCCGAAGCGCACGGCTGGGGGCTGCTCGATCATCCGGGCCGGCTGCGCGTGACGACCATCGACGCATTCTGCGCGGGGCTTGCGCGGCAGATGCCGGTGCTCTCGCGCTTCGGCGGTCAGCCGCGCCTGGCCGAGAATGCCGGCCGCCACTACGACGATGCGGCGCGACGGGCGCTCGCCTGGCTGGAAGATGTGGAAGGTGGGGAGCCGCTGGCCGAGGCCGTGGGCCGGGCGCTGGCGCATCTGGACAACGACGCGCCCCGCCTCGCGGGGCTGCTGGCCGCGATGCTGGCGCGGCGCGACCAGTGGCTGCGCCACGCCTTGCAGACCTCCGTACAGGAGGAGGCGGAGGCGGCGCTGACGGCGCTGGTGGCGCGCGACCTGGCGCGGGCGGCGGAAGTCCTCCCCGGCCGCGTGCAGGAATCGCTGATGCCCGTCGCCCGTTTCGCCGCGGCCAACGTGGCCGACGATCACGCGCTTGCCCCCCTGCGCGACTGGACGCGGCCGCTGCGGGCGGAAGCCGATGAACTGCCGCTGTGGCGCGCGGTGGCCGCGCTGCTGCTGACGGACGAGGGCACGCCGCGCAAGTCGCTGAACAAGAACATGGGCTTTCCGCCCAAGGTGTCGGACGCGCAGAAGCAGGCGCTGCTGGAGATCGTGGGCGCGCTGTCGGAAACGGACGCCGCCGCGCTGGCGGGGGTGCGCCGGCTGCCCGACGCCGGTTACACGGAGGAGGAATGGGCGACGGTCGCGGCGCTGGCGGAGCTGCTCAGGCTCGCGGCTGCGGAGTTGTGGACCGTCTTCCGCGAAGCCGGCGAGGCGGACTTCATCGAGGTCGCAAGCCGTGCGCTCCAGGCGCTGGGCGAACCGGAGGCGCCGACCGATCTCGCGCTGGCGCTCGACTGGCGCATCCGCCATCTGCTCGTCGACGAGTTCCAGGACACGAGCCCGGCGCAGGTCGCTCTGCTGCAAAGGCTCACCGCCGGCTGGACGCCGGACGACGGCCGCAGCCTCTTCCTCGTCGGCGACCCGATGCAGTCCATCTACCGCTTCCGCAAGGCCGATGTGGGGCTGTTCCTCGCGGCGGCGCGGGAGGGCATCGGCACCGTGCCGCTGCAACGCCTGAGCCTCTATCGCAACAACCGCTCCCGCGGCGCCGTGGTGGGCTGGATCAACGCCGTTTTCGCCGGCGTCTTTCCGGCCGGCGACGACGCGGCGTCGGGCGCGATTCGCTACCGCCCCTTCGCCGCCACGCGCGAGGCGGCGCCGGAGGCCGGCGTGGCGGTGCATCCGCTGGTGGCGGGCAAGGAAGAGGATGGCGGGGCGATGGAGGCGGAAACCATTGTCGCGATCATCGACGCCGAGCGCCGGGCCGATCCGGCGCGGGGAATCGCAGTGCTCGTGCGCGCGCGCGGCCACCTGGACGCGCTGGTGGCGCTGATCCGCCGCCAGCGGCCCGACCTCGCCTTCACGGCCGTGGAGATCGACCGTCTCGACCGCCGCCAGCCGGTGCAGGACCTGCTCTCGCTGACGAAGGCGCTCTTTCACCCCGCCGACCGCGTGAGCTGGCTCGCCGTGCTGCGCGCGCCCTGGTGCGGCCTGACGCTTGCCGACCTGCACGCCCTGGCCGGCGACGACCACGGGGCCACGGTCGGGTCGCTGATGAACGACGCGTCCCGCTGCGCGCGGCTCTCGGCGGACGGACGGGCGCGTCTGGCCCATGCGCGCGCCGCGCTCTCCGAAGCGCTCGCGCACCGGGGCCGGCAGCCGGTCGCGCGCTGGATCGCGGGGACGTGGATGCGGCTTTCCGGGCCGGCGTGCCTTTCCGATGCCGCCGACGCGGCGGACTGCGAGGCCTTCCTCGACCTCGTCGCGCGGCTCGGCGCCGCCGGCCGATTCACGCCGGAGCGGCTGGAGGCGGAGATGGAGAAGCTATACGGCGCACCCGCCGCCGCCGACGGCAGCCTCCAGTTCATGACCCTTCACAAGTCCAAGGGCCTGGAGTTCGACACCGTGATCCTGCCTGGGCTGCACCGGACGACAGGGAGAAACGATTCGCCCCTGATGCTCTGGGAGGAGGTGATCCTCGACGGGCTTGACGAGCGCCTCATCGCCGCGCCGCTGAAGAAGCGAGGACGGAAGGGCGCCGCGACCTCTTACGACTATCTGGCGGGACTGGAGCGGGCGCGGTCGGACAACGAGGCGGCGCGCGTGCTCTACGTCGGTGCGACGCGGGCCGTCCGCCGCCTGCACCTCGTCGGCGTGGCGGAGCGCAACGCGAAGGGCGAGGCAAGGCCGTCGGCCGGAACCTTCCTCGAACTGCTCTGGCCGGCGATCGGCGCGGAATTCGAAAACGCGGCGGAGGCCGGCGCGCGGAGGGAAGAAGGCGTCCCCCTCATCCCGAAACTCATCCGGCTGGCCGAACCCGTGGCGACGGGCATGCCGGCCACTTCTCCACCTCCTCCTCCCGCCGCCGCGCGGGGAACGACGGCTTCGTCCCCCGGCGAAACGCTGGAGGCCGCCGTCGGCACGCTGGTTCACGCCTATCTGGAAATGATCGCCCGCGATGGACTGGAGGCCTGGCCGCCCTCGCGCATCGGCGGCCTTGCGCCGGCCATGGAAGCCTGGTTCGCGCGCAAGGGCCGCGGCGCGGAGGATGCGCGGCGCGGCGCGGCGTTCGCGCGGGCGGCGCTCGACGCGACGCTCGCGAGCGAGGCGGGCCGCTGGGTGCTGAAGCCGCGTCCCGGCGCCGCCGCGGAACTCGCGCTCGCCAAAGTCAGCGTGGACGGCACGGCGGTCCATGTCGTCGACCGCACCTTCGTCGAGGACGGCGCGCGTTGGATCGTCGACTACAAGACGGGGCCGGCGGAAGGCGATCTCGCGGGCCATGCCGAACAATACCGCCCGCAGCTGGAACGCTACGCGGCCCTGTTCGCGGAGGAGGGGATGCCGGCGCGGATGGCGGTGTTCTTCACCGCGTCGGGGCGGCTGGCGGAGTTGCCGCCGCAACCGCCACAGGAATAGCCGCCGGGTCCTGGCGGTAGAACCGCCGCAGTTGCTCGTACACCGCCGGGTACTCCCCGCGCAGCAGTTCCGGCGTCTCGAAGAAGGCCTCGCTCATGACGGCGAAGAATTCCGACGGATGCTCCGCCGCGTAGGGATCGAGCAGGGTGTCCTCATTGCGCGCCTCGGCTTCGTCCACGCGGCGGCGAAAGTCTTCGAAGGCCGGCTCGAAGGCGGCGATCCAGGCGCGGCGCGACATGTCCGCGTGCAGCGGCGGAAGGCCGTCCACGGCGCCGCTGCGCATGTCGAGCTTGTGGGCGAACTCGTGGATGACGACATTGACGCCACCGGCTTCTTCCGGCGACTCGAACCACGACACCAGCACCGGCCCGCCTTCCCAGGCTTCGCCGAGCACCGGGTCGTCGTACTCGTGCATCACGCCGTCCTCGTCCATGACCTGGCGCGGGATGACGAAGTCGCCGGGATAGACGACGATGCCGACCCAGCCGCGATACCAGTCCAACCCCAGGTTGAGCACCGGCAGGCAGGCCTGGAGCGCGATGGATATTTGCATGCCGGCGTCGAGGTCGAGGCCGCGGGCGCCCGTCCATTCCTTCGTCGCGAGGAATTCGCGCGCCATTTGGCGCAGGCGGAGCCGGTCGGCGTCCGCGAGTCGGTCGAGAAAATGCAAATGGCGCTCGGCCGAGCGCCACTGGTCATCCGTGACGGTGATCCGGTTAATGGCGCGCCCGCGGCGCCATTCGCGGAAGAACCCGAGAAACACGCCGGGCCGTCCCAAGTGTTTCTTGGCCCCCTGGGGGGAGAACCGAGCGGAGCGAGGTTTTCGGGGGGGGGTCTTATTATTCGACCTTCGCTTTGCCGCGCAGTTCGATGATGTGCTTCTCGACCATTTGCTGCTGGATGCGCTGGGCGATCTGCGGCTTCACGCCGTCCAGGGGAGGCGCCTTCAGTTCGCGGGTGTCCTCGAGCAGGATCACATGCCAGCCGAAGTCGCTCTTCACCGGCGCTTCGGTGTGCTTGCCCTTGGCCAGCTTGATCATGGCGTCGGAGAACGGCTTCACATAGGCCGCCTGATTGGCCCAGCCGAGATCGCCGCCGCGCTCCTTGGAGCCCGGATCTTTCGACTGCTTGGCCAGTTCCTCGAACTTCTCGCCCTTGGCGAGTTTCTCGATGATGGCCTTGGCCTCGTCCTCCTTCTCGACCAGGATGTGGCGGGCCTTGTACTCCTTGTCGCCCAAGGCGGCGCGGATGCCTTCGTATTCCTTCTTGATCGCCTCGTCGCTGACCGGATGGGCCTTGACGTAGTCCTGGAGGTAGGCGCCGATCAGCACGCCCTGGCGGGCCATCATCATCTGGGCCTGGATTTCGATCTTCTTGTCCATGCCCTTCTTTTCGGCTTCCTGAACGAGAACTTCGCGGCGCACAAGTTCCTCGCGCACGGCATCGTGCAGTTTCGGGGTGTCCGGCTGCCCCTGGGCCATCTGGCCGGCGAGCAGGGCGTCGGCCCGGGCCTGGGGAATAGCCCTGCCGTTCACGACGGCAAAGGGCTTGTTGGCGCTTGGTTTGTTGTCGTCCTTGGCCAGCGCGGGGGCGGAAAGCGCCGCAAAGAGGGCGATCAGGGAGGCAACGACGGGAAGGGAGCGGTTCATTGTCAAGTTTCCTTGTGGTCGGAGGGATCGTCAATGGGCGGAATCATACATCAGCATCATTGTGGAAATACGCGCCTGAAAGGCTTGACGGTGACGCGGGCATAAACGCCGGCGGCGACATAGGGATCGGCGTCGGCCCAGGCGTGCGCCGTTTCCAGGGACTCGAATTCGGCGACGATCAGGCTGCCGGAGAAGCCGGCCGGCCCCGGATCGGGCGAGTCGATGGCCGGGCAGGGGCCGGCCAGCACCAGGCGGCCTTCGTCCTGGAGCGCCGCCAGCCGCGCCAAATGGGCGGGGCGGGCGGCCAGCCGGCGTTCCAGCGAGTCCGGCATATCCTCGCCGAGAATCATGTAGAGCATCAATCGCCCTCCTTCTTCTCCTCGACATACCTGGCGAGGAACATGCCCTGGGCGACGATGAAGGCCAGCATCAGGCCCATGCCGCCGAAGAGCTTGAAGTTCACCCAGGTCTCTTCGCTGAAGGAAAAGGCCACGTAGAGGTTGGCCACGCCCATGAGGACGAAGAAGACGACCCAGGCCAGGTTGAGCTTGCCCCACAGCGGATCGGGCAACGCCACCATCGCCTGTACCTCCATCATCTTGCGGATGAGGTTCTTGCGCAGGAGGGTGGCCGATACGAGCAGCACGGCGGCGAACAGCCAGTAGAGCACCGTCGGCTTCCACTTGATGAAGGTGGGGTCGCGCAGGAGCAGGGTGGCCCCGCCGAAGAAGACGATGAGGCCGAGGCTGACCCAGAGCATGGTGTCCACCTTGCCGTGCCGGAACTTGACCCAGCCGACTTGAATGAGCGTGGCGGCGATGGCGACGGCCGTGGCGGCGTAGATGCCGGCGAACTTGTAAGTGGCGAAGAAGAGGATGACCGGAAAGATGTCGAACAGGAATTTCATTGGCCGCCCCCGAACATCTTGCGCATGGCTTCCGGATTGCTCCCGAGCTGTTTGAGCTGCTTCATCTGCTCCGGCGTCATGCCCTGCATGGCCGGCATCTGGCCCTTTCCGCCGAGGCCGCCAGGCATGGCGGCCATGGGCTCGCCGAAGGTGCATCCGCCCACGCGCTTGCCCGAGTAGTTCATGGTCATGTCCACCTTCTGGGCTTCGGTGGCGCCCTTCATCCGCATGTGGCCGCCGTAGCTGGACGTGTTGGGACGATCGATCTCGCCGCTGCCGCTTATGCGATTCTTGCCCGCGCATTCGAAGCGGAAGCTGGTCTTGCTGCCGCTCGTCTTTATGTCCATGAGGCGGCAGTCCTTCTCGACGGGCACCACTTCCTTGGTGCCGGCGCCCTTCTTCAGGCACTGGCGCATGGTGTTGGCGGGCATGGCGAAGCCGGAGACTTTGTCCGTCATGCTGGAGGTGATCTCCCAGAGTTCATCGGGGCCACCGGCGGCCCAGGCCGGCGAGCCGAGGCCGAGAGTCAGGGGAAGGGCCAGAGAAAGGGATAGCAACGCGTTCATTTCAGTCTCCCGTCAGGTCAATGGGCCTGTAACTTGCCACGAAATGCCGGCTGGATCAACCGGAGCATGTGTCGGCAAGGCCGTATAATTCGCACCTCCGATCCGCCTCCCGCCCCAGATTCGCCATGTCCCGGATACTCAAGCTGCGCGGCGCCGCCGCCTTTTCCGCTTCCCGCCTCGCCCGCCTCCAGGAAACCGCCGATGCGGCTCTCGCCGCCGAGCACCAGGTGTTCGTCGAATGCGACGGCGAACTGAATCCGGACGAGCTGACGCGGCTCAGGGACCTGCTGGGTATTCCCGAGACCCTGCCGCCCGAGCCGGCGGGCGATCTGATCCTGGTCGTGCCGCGGCTTGGCACGATCTCGCCGTGGTCCTCGAAGGCGACCGACATCGCCCGCAACTGCGGCTTCGCGCAGGTGAAACGCATCGAGCGCGGCATCGCCTACCGCGCCGCCGGCAGGGTCGATCCCGCCCGCCTGCACGACCGCATGACCGAATCGGTGCTCGATTCCATCGATGCCGCCGACGAATTGTTCCACCACTATGCGCCCCAGCCGCTGACCACGGTCGATGTCCTTTCGGGCGGGCGGGCCGCGCTGGTCGCCGCCAATGCCGAACTTGGCCTCGCGCTTTCCGATGACGAGATCGACTACCTCGTCGAGAACTTCACCAAGGTGGGCCGCAATCCCACCGACGTCGAGCTGATGATGTTCGCCCAGGCGAATTCCGAGCACTGCCGCCACAAGATTTTCAACGCCTCGTGGACGGTGGATGGCGAGGACCAGCCCCTCTCCCTGTTCGGCATGATCCGCGAGACGCACAAGGCGCATCCGGAAGGCACGGTCGTCGCCTATTCCGACAATGCCTCGGTGATCGAGGGCGCGACGATCAATCGCTTCGTGCCCGGCGCGGGCGGCAAGTATGGTTACGTCGAGGAGACGACGCACATCCTCGCCAAGGTCGAGACGCACAACCATCCGACGGCCATCTCGCCCTTTCCCGGCGCGGCCACCGGATCGGGCGGCGAGATCCGCGACGAGGGCGCGACCGGGCGCGGCTCCAAGCCCAAGGCCGGCCTGTGTGGATTCTCCGTCTCCGACCTCGACATCCCAGGCCACGCGCAGCCCTGGGAATCGGGCTACGGCAAGCCGGACCGCATCGCCTCGGCGCTCGACATCATGATCGAGGGGCCGATCGGCGCGGCGGCCTTCAACAACGAATTCGGCCGGCCGAACCTCGCCGGCTACTTCCGCACCTTCGAGCAGGCATTCGACGGCGAGATGCGCGGCTACCACAAGCCCATCATGATCGCGGGCGGCGTCGGCAACATCGCCGAGCGCCATTGCTTCAAGAACCCGTTCCCCGCCGGCACGCTGCTGATCCAGCTCGGCGGGCCGGGCATGCTGATCGGCCTGGGCGGCGGCGCCGCCTCGTCGATGGCGACTGGCGCCAACACCGCCGACCTCGACTTCGCCTCGGTGCAGCGCGGTAACCCGGAGATGCAGCGGCGTGCGCAGGAGGTCATCGACAGATGTTGGCAAATGAGCTGTCAGATGGGCAAAGAAAACCCCATCCTCGCGATCCACGACGTCGGCGCGGGCGGCATCTCCAACGCCATGCCGGAACTCGCCAACGACGCCGGGCGCGGCGCGCGCTTCGAGCTTCGCAGCGTGCCGAGCGAAGAGCCGGGCATGTCGCCGCGCGAGATATGGTCGAACGAGGCGCAGGAGCGCTACGTGCTCGCCATCGCGCCGGAACGCCTCGACGAATTCCGGGCGCTCTGCGAGCGCGAGCGCTGCCCCTTCGCGGTGCTGGGCGAGGCGACCGCGGAACGGCGGCTCGTGGTCAGCGATTCGCACTTCGGCAACGAGGCCGTCGACATGCCCATGGACGTGCTGCTCGGCAAGCCGCCCCGCATGCACCGCGACGCCGCGCGCAAGCGCGTCGCCATGCCCGCGCTCGATCTCTCCACCATCGACCTGAAGGAGGCGGCGTTGCGCGTGCTGCGCCTGCCCTCGGTGGCGGGCAAGGGCTTTCTCATCACCATCGGCGACCGCACCGTCGGCGGCATGACGGCGCGCGACCAGTTCGTCGGGCCGTGGCAGGTGCCGGTGGCCGACGTGGCCGTGACGACCATGGGCTACGACACGACGCTGGGCGAGTGTTTCGCCATGGGCGAGCGCACGCCGCTGGCGCTGTTGAACGCGCCGGCCTCGGGCCGCATGGCGGTGGGCGAGGCGATCACCAACATCGCCGCCGCCGACATCGGCGATCTTGGCAAGGTGAAGCTGTCGGCCAACTGGATGGCCGCGGCCGGCCACGGCAACGAGGACGCGGCGCTGTTCGATACCGTCAGGGCCGTTGGCCTGGAGTTCTGCCCGAGCCTCGGCGTGTCGATCCCGGTCGGCAAGGATTCGCTGTCGATGAGGACGCGCTGGGAAGAGGACGGCAAGCCGAAGCAGGTCACCGCGCCGCTGTCGCTGATCGTCACCGCCTTCGCGCCCTGCGCCGACGTGCGAAACACGCTGACGCCCGAGCTTCGCCGCGATGCCGGCGAAACGGATCTGATCCTGATCGACCTGGGTGCCGGCCGGAACCGTCTCGGCGGCTCGGCGCTGGCGCAGGTTTACGGCGTGTCGGGCGACATGCCGCCGGATGCCGACGCGGCGCTGCTCAAGTCCTTCTTCGACACGATCCAGCGGCTGCGGCCGATGATCCTCGCCTACCACGACCGCTCGGACGGCGGCCTGTTCGCCACCGTCTGCGAGATGGCCTTCGCCGCGCATGCCGGCGTGTCGCTCGCGCTGGAAGGCGACCTGCTGCCGGCGCTGTTCTCGGAGGAACTCGGCGCGGTGGTCCAGGTCCGCCGGGCCGACCGCGACGCGGTGATGGCGGCGCTTGCAGGACTGCATGCGCAGGTGATCGGAACATTGAACGACGCCGGCGAGATCCGCATCGCATCGGGCGGCGCGACCGCGTTCGCCGAATCGCGCGTCGAGCTCCAGCGCGCCTGGAGCGAGACGAGCCACGCCATCGCCCGCCTGCGCGACGACGCGGCCTGCGCCGACGAGGAATTCGACGCGCTGCTCGATGCCGATGATCCGGGCCTGTCGGCGACGCTGACATTCGATCCCGCCGCCCCGTTCATTGCCTCGGGCGCGAGGCCGAGGATTGCGATATTGAGGGAGCAGGGCGTGAACGGCCAGGTCGAGATGGCCGCCGCCTTCGATCGCGCCGGCTTCGATGCCGTCGACGTGCACATGTCCGACCTCCAGAACCGCCGTGTCGCCATGGCTGACTATCAGGGCTTCGTCGCCTGCGGCGGCTTTTCCTACGGCGACGTGTTGGGCGCGGGGCAGGGCTGGGCGAAGTCCATCCTGTTCAACGACCGCCTGCGCGACGACTTCGCCGCGTTCTTCGCGCGGCCCGGCACCTTCGCGCTGGGCGTGTGCAACGGCTGCCAGATGATGGCGCACCTCGCGCCCCTCATCCCCGGCGCGCGGGACTGGCCGACGTTTCATCGCAACCGCAGCGAGCAGTTCGAGGCGCGCTTCGTGATGGTCGAGATTCCGGAGTCGCCCTCGGTCTTCCTCGCCGGCATGGCCGGATCGAGGCTGCCCATCGTCGTCTCGCATGGAGAGGGCCGCGCGGTCTTCGCCGGTGAAAACCGGGCGATGGCCGCGCTGCGCTACGTCGACAACCGCGGCAACGTCGCCACGACCTATCCGTTCAACCCCAACGGCTCGCCGGAGGGACTGGCCGGCGTGACAACGCCCGACGGCCGGTTCACGATCATGATGCCCCACCCCGAGCGCATCTTCCGCGCGGTGCAGATGTCCTGGCATCCGCGGGGCTGGGGAGAGGACAGCCCATGGATGGCGATGTTCCGCAACGCGCGGAAGTGGGCGGGGTAGGCGTTCATGGACGCCGTTGACCAGGCCAGGGCGCTGGCCCGAGAGCTTTACCTCGGCCGACGGCTTGGCACCGGGGAGGACATCCTCGAACACGCGGAGGGCATGGTCGCGCGGCTCGCCGAACTCGGCCTGGATAGCGATGCGCGCGTGGCGGCGCTGCTGTTCGCGGCCCATGACCACATGCCCGATGCCGGCGAAAAACTGGCTGCGGAATTCGGCGCGCCCGTCGCGGCGCTGGTGGCGAACCTGCACCGTCTCAAGGGCCTGCGCCCGCTGACCGAAGCGGCTGCCGCCCGCGGCGGCGGTGCGGCGGAGGCGCAGGCGGAGATTTTGCGCAAGATGCTGCTGGCGATGGCCGACGACATTCGGGTCGTGCTGCTGCGTCTCGCCTCGCGCACCCAGACGCTGCGATGGCTGACCGGCCACGACATTCCGTTGCGGCGCGACATGGCGCGCGAAAGCCTGGAAATCTACGCGCCGCTCGCCAACCGGCTCGGCGTCTGGCAGATGAAATGGGAGATCGAGGACCTCTCCTTCCGTTTCATCGAGCCGGAAACCTACAAGCGCATCGCGAAGATGCTCGACGAGAAGCGCGCCGAGCGCGAGGCCTTCATCGAGTCCGCCATCGCCCGCCTGAAGGACGAGATGGCGAAGGCCGGCGTCAACGCCGAGGTCTACGGCCGGCCCAAGCACATCTACAGCATCCGCAACAAGATGCGGGCCAAGAACCTCGACTTCAGCGAGGTCTACGACGTACGGGCGCTGCGCGTCATCGTGCCGGACGTCAGGGACTGCTACACGGCGCTGGGCATCGTCCATGCCCTCTGGCAGCCGGTGCACGGCGAGTTCGACGACTACATCTCGCATCCCAAGGGCAACGACTACCGCTCGCTGCACACCGCCGTGATGGCCGAGGACGGTCGGCCCTTCGAGGTGCAGATCCGCACGCGGGAGATGCACAGCCATGCCGAACTGGGCGTGGCGGCCCACTGGCGCTACAAGGAATCCGGCACCTCGGCGAAGGCCGATTCATCCTACGACGACAAGATCGCCTGGCTGCGGCAGCTCCTGTCGTGGCGCGACGAGATCACCGATTCCGCCGCCTGGGTCGAGCAGTTCAAGCGCGCCGCGCTGGACGACACGATCTACGTGATGACGCCGCAGGGCCGCGTCATCGACCTGCCGCGCGGCGCGACGCCGATCGACTTCGCCTATCGCGTGCATACCGATCTCGGCCACCGCTGCCGGGGCGCGAAGGTGGATGGCCACCTGGTGCCGCTTTCCACATCGCTTGCCAATGGCCAGCGCGTCGAGATCGTCGTCGCCAAGACCGGCGGTCCGTCGCGCGACTGGCTTCAGCCGGGGCACCTCGTTTCGCCCCGCGCGCGCCAGAAGGTCAAGGCCTGGTTCGCGGCACAGGCCGAGCATGAGCCGGCGGCGGCGCCCGCGGCGGCGCCCGCCGCGGAAGCCCTGCCTGAGCCGGAGATCGTGACGCGCCGGCCGCGCGCCGGCGAATCGAAAGTCCTGGTGGTCGGCGTCGACAAGCTGCTGACCCAACTGGGCCGCTGCTGCAAACCGGTGCCTCCGGACGCCATCGCCGGCTTCGTCACGCGCGGGCGGGGCGTTTCCGTGCATCGCACGGACTGCGCCAACTTCCGCAACATGGCGGCGCGGAATCCGGAGCGGGTCATCGACGCGCAGTGGGGCGCGAAGGAGGGCATCTACGCGACCGACCTCTTCATCGAGGCCCATGATCGCCAGGGCCTGCTGCGCGACATCTCCGACGTGCTCTCGAAGGAAAAGATCAATGTCACGGCGGTGAAGACCCAGTCGAAGGGCGGCATGGCCCGGATGGGCTTTACCGTCGAACTTTCGAGCGCCGGGACGCTCCAGCGCATCATGGCGCTCGTGGGCGAAGTCGCGGGCGTGACGAGCGTCAGGCGCGGCTGATCAATCCCCCTCCGCCAGCTCGTCCAGCAGCAGCTGCTGGGCGCAGGCGCGGACGCGGCGGGACGGGCGGATGTGGAACGTGCCGTCGCTGTCCATTTCCCAAGCTTGGCAGTTGTCGCTGAGGAAGATGCGCAGGCCTTCCTTGATGACGCGACGCTTGAGTTTCGGGTCGAGCACCGGGAACACTACTTCGATGCGGCGGAAGAAGTTGCGCTCCATCCAGTCGGCGCTGCCGAGATAGATTTTCTCCTCGCCGTCGGCGTGGAAATAAAAGATGCGGTGATGCTCCAGGAAGCGGCCGATCACCGAGCGCACGCGGATGTTCTCCGAAAGGCCCTTGACGCCCGGCCGCAGGGCGCAGACGCCGCGCACGATCAAGTCCACGGCGACGCCGGCCTGGCTGGCCTCGTAGAGGGCCTCGATGATCTCCGGCTCCAGCAGCGAGTTCATCTTGGCGATGATCTGCGCCTTGCGGCCGGCCTTGGCGGCCGCGGTTTCCGCGCGCACGGCGGCGATCATGTTGTCGTGAAGGGTGAAGGGCGCCTGCCAGAGATGCTTGAGCTCGCCGGCCTTGCCCAGGCCGGTGAGCTGCTTGAAGACCTCATTGACGTCGGCGGTGATTTCCTCGTTGCAGGTGAGCAGGCCGAAATCGGTGTAGAAGCGGGTGGTGCGCGGATGGTAGTTGCCGGTGCCCAGATGGACGTAGCGGCGGAAGCCGCCCATTTTTCCCTGTTCCTCGCGGCGCACGACCATCAGCATCTTGGCGTGGGTCTTGTAGCCGAAGACGCCGTAGACCACGTGCGCGCCGACTTCTTCCAGGCGGGCGGCGATGTTGAGGTTGGCCTCCTCGTCGAAGCGGGCCATCAGCTCCACGACCACCGTGACTTCCTTGCCCTTCTGGGCGGCGCGCACCAGGTGCTCCAGCAGCACCGAATCGGTGCCGGTGCGGTACACCGTCATCTTGATGGCCACCACGAGGGGGTCGTCGGCCGCCTGTTCGAGCAGCTGGATGACCGGGGCGAAGGACTGGAAGGGATGGTGCAGCAGTACGTCCTGGCGGCGCAGCACGTCGAAGATGTGGGGCCGCTTGGTCAGTGCCTTGGGCAGGCCGGGCTGGAAGGGCGGATAGGTGAGGTCGGGGCGGTCGACCCGGTCCGGCACCGACATCAGGCGCACCAGGTTCACGATGCCCGGCACGCGATAGAGATCGTCGCAATCGAGGCCGAACTGCTGCAGGAGGAATCCGGCCATGGTCTCGGAGCAGTTGTCGGCGATCTCCAGCCGAACGGCGTCGCCGAAATGGCGCTGCGGAAGTTCGCCCTGGAGGGCGGTGCGCAGGTTTTTCACTTCCTCGTCGTCCACCCACAGGTCCGAGTTGCGGGTGACGCGGAACTGGTAGCAGCCGAGCACGTTCATGCCGGCGAACAGCTCGCCCACGTGCCGGTGGAGGATGGAAGAGAGGAAGACGAAGCCGTTGTCGACGCCGGTCAGCTCCTTCGGCAGCTGGATCACCCGGGGCAGGGCGCGCGGCGCCTGGACGATGGCGGCGCCGCTGGCGCGGCCGAAGGCGTCGGCGCCGTCGAGCTCGATGGCGAAGTTGAGGCTCTTGTTGAGCACGCGCGGGAAGGGATGGGCCGGGTCGAGGCCGATGGGCGTGAGCACCGGCATGACTTCGCGGAAGAAGAAACCGCGGATCCATTCGGTCTGCTCGGGCGTCCAGGCGGAGCGCTTGTAGAAGCAGATGCCTTCGGCGGCCAGGGACGGCAGCATCACTTGGTTGAGCAGGGCGTACTGCTCGGCGATCAGCTCATGGGCTTCCTGGGTGACGCGGCGGAACACCTCGTGCGGCGAGAGGCCTTCGACTCCGGTGGCATGGCCGCCGAGCTTGATCTGTTCCTTGAGGCCGGCGACGCGGATCTCGAAGAATTCGTCGAGATTCGATGAGACGATACACAGGAAGCGCAGCCGCTCCAGCAGCGGCACCCGCTTGTCCGCGGCCTGGGCCAGCACGCGCCGGTTGAAGGCCAGCAGCGAGAGTTCGCGATTGATGAAGTGTTCGGGCGGAAAGCGGCGGGCGGCGGGAATCCGGTTCATGTCTGCGAAAACGCGGTTTCGACGACGCGAATGGTATGACATTTTTTGCGTGCGCGGCGTTTTGCGGGAGGCCGGTCATATCCGCGATGCTAGAATCCGCGGGTCTTCCGAAGCATGAACGCCACCGTGGGATACGATCTGATCGCCGCCGTCGACCTTGGCTCCAACAGCTTCCGCCTGCAGGTGGGCCGCGTCGTCGGCAACCAGATATATCCGCTTGACGGGCTCAAAGAGTCGGTGCGGCTGGCGGCCGGCCTGACGCCGGAACGGGTGCTGGACGGCCCTTCACAGCTGCGCGCCATCGAGGCCCTCTCGCGCTTCGGCGAGCGCCTGCGCGGCTTCGAGCCGGGCGCCGTGCGGGTGGTGGCCACCAACGCCCTGCGCATGGCCAAGAATGCCCCCCAGTTCCTGCCCCAGGCCGAAGCGGCGCTGGGCTTTCCCATCGAGGTGATCGCCGGCCGCGAGGAGGCGCGCCTGATCTACCTCGGCGTGGCCCACACGCTGCCCGATCCGCATGCCCAGCAGCTGGTCGTCGACATCGGCGGCGGGTCCACGGAGTTCATCATCGGCCGCCATTTCAGGCCGTTGCGGCTGGAATCCCTCTACATGGGCTGCGTCGGCTTCAGCCTGCGCCACTTTCCGGGCGGCCGGGTGGACAGGAAGGGAATGAAGGAGGCCGAGTTGGCCGCCCGCAACGAGCTCCAGACCATCGTCCACGCCTACCGCGAGACAGGGTGGCAGGAGGCCGTGGGCTCGTCAGGCACGGCCAAGGCCATCGCCGATCTGCTGGAGCAGAACGGGCTTTCCGACGCCGGCATCACGCGCGAGGGCCTCGACCGCCTGCGCTCGGCGCTGGTCCAGGCGGGCGACTGCGCGCGCCTGCCATTCGCCGGAATGCCCGCCGACCGGATGCCGGTGCTGCCGGGCGGCATTGCGATCATGTCGGCGGTGTTCAAGGAGTTCGACCTCGAACGCATGGCCTTTTCGGAGGGGGCGCTGCGCCTGGGCGTGCTCTACGACCTGCTGGGCCGCACCCACCACGAGGACCAGCGCGAGGCGACCGTCGCCCAGTTCATGCGGCGCTACGGGGTTGACCACCGCCAGGCGGCGCGGGTGGCGGGAACCGCGCTCGCCCTGCTGCGCCAGATGATGCCGGAGGCCACGGCCGACCACCCGGACGTCCGCCACCTGGAATGGGCGGCCCGGCTGCACGAGATCGGCATTTCGGTCGCCCACTCCGGCTACCATAAGCACAGCGCCTATATCCTCGCCAACGCGGACATGCCGGGCTTTTCGCGGCGCGACCAAGCGCGGCTTTCCGGCATCGTGCTCGCCCATCGCGGCCGGCTGGCGCGGGTGCAGCCGAACGTCCGGGAGCCGCGCGACTGGCTGCCGATCTTCGCCATCCGCATCGCCGCGCTGCTGCACCGCGCTCGCGACGATGCCGCTCCCGCCGAATCCATGCCGCTCACCGCGGCCGCGACGCCACGGGGTTTCCTGTTGCAGGTCGAAGCCGGCTGGCTGTCCGCTTCTCCACTGACGGCGGCGGCGCTGGACGAGGAAGTCCGGCAATGGGCTGGCATCGGCACGGAGCTTCGCGTGCGCGGCCACCGGAAATAAATGGCCGGGCTGCGCATTGAGGTATCTGGCCGCGCGGAGGGCGGGCGCATGGTTTCGCTTTCCGGGCCGTGGACGCTGACGGCGATCGTGTCGCGGGCGCATGCCCTGGAAAGTCGGCTTTCGGAATACGGCGCCGATCCGGCGTTGGCATGGGACTGTCTCGCCATCGAGGCCCTGGACAGCGCCGGCGCCATGCTGCTGTGGCGCGCCTGGGGCCGCCGGCTGCCGGAAACGCTGCTGGCGCGTCCGGAACATCTCCGCGTCTTCGAGCGCATCGCGGCCGCCGACCGCCTGGTGCCGACCGCACGGGTGCCGGACTCGCCTTTCGAGGGGCTGATCGCCCTCGGATCGGCGGTTTTCGGCTTCCGGCGCCACTTGGCGGATTTCGCCGTCCTCGTCGGCCGGCTGGCGCTCGATGCCGCGCACCTGGTGCGCCACCCGGCGGACCTGCCGAAGCTGGAAATTTCGGCCAACCTCTACAAGAGCGGCGTGCGCGCCATGCCGGTCACGGCCCTGGTCGGCTTCCTGATCGGCATCGTGCTGTCCTACCTGTCGTCGCTGCAACTCTCCCGGGTCGGCGCCGACATCTTCATCGTCAACATCCTCGGCATGGGCATCGTCCGCGAGATGGGGCCGGTGCTGGTCGCCGTGCTCGTGGCCGGCCGCTCGGGCTCGGCCATGACCGCCCAGCTCGGCGTCATGCGCGTCACCGATGAGATCGACGCGCTGGCGGCCATGGGCGTGCCGACGAGCCTGCGGCTGGTCTTCCCCAAGGTGGCGGCCCTGGCGCTTGCCATGCCGCTCCTGGTGCTGTGGACGACCGCCGTCGCGCTGGTCGGCGGCATGCTCTCGGCGCAGATGCAGCTCGACATCGACTACGCCTTCTTTCTCGACACCCTGCCCAAGGTGGTGCCGGTGGCCAACCTCTGGATCGGCCTGGCCAAGGGCTTCGTCTTCGGCCTCTTCATCGCGCTGATCTCCTGCCACTTCGGCCTGCGCGTGCGCCCCAACACCGAAAGCCTGTCGGCCAACACGACGGCCTCGGTGGTGACGTCCATCACCGTCGTCATCCTGATCGACGCCGTCTTCGCCATCCTCACCCGCAATGTCGGCATGCCGATATGAACGCCTCCGTCATCTCCATTCGCAACCTGTCCACCCGCTTCGGCGAGACGTGGGTCCACCGCGACCTCGATCTCGACGTGGCGCGCGGCGAGCGGGTGTCGCTGGTCGGCGGCTCCGGCAGCGGCAAGACGACGCTGTTGCGGCAGATGGCGGGCCTGATCGAGCCCGCGCGGGGCGAGATCAGGATTCTCGGCGAGCCCCTGTTCGGCGCCGGCGTCGGGCGGGAGCGGGCGCTGCGCCGCCGCTTCGGCGTTCTGTTCCAGCAAGGCGCGCTGTTCTCGGCCCTCAGCGTCTTCGACAACATCGCCTTCCCGCTGCGCGAGCTGAAGCGGCTCGACGAGGCTTTGATCCGCGACTTGGTGATGCTCAAGCTGGCCATGGTCGAGCTGCTGCCCCGCCACGCCCGCCTCATGCCGGCGGAGCTTTCCGGCGGCATGGTCAAGCGTGTCGCCCTGGCCCGCGCCCTGGCCCTGGAGCCGGAGCTGCTGCTGCTCGACGAGCCCACTTCCGGCCTCGACCCGGACCGCTCCGACAGCTTCGTGCGCCTGATCCGCTCGCTGGGCGCGGAGCTGAACCTCACCGTCGTGCTGGCGACCCACGACATCGACACCGTGGCGGCCCTCTCGACCCGCGTCGCCGTGCTGGCCGAGCATCGCATCCTCGCTTATGGCACCATCGGGGAGGTCGTCCGCGTCGACCATCCGTTCATCCGGAATTTCTTCCTTTCGGGGCGGAGCGCGCGGGCGCTGCGGGACACCCCTCACTGACCATGGAAAATCGAGCCAACGCCCTTGCCGCCGGCATCTTCGTCCTTCTCATGGGGCTGGCCGCCGCCGCCGCCCTCTGGTGGCTGGGCCAGGGCCGAGATCATTCCAGCACCTATGTGCTGGAGACGCGCGGCAACGTCACCGGCCTCAATCCCCAGGCCCAGGTGCGCTGGCGCGGCATCCGCGCCGGCAAGGTGGAAGACATCGGCACGGACGCGAACGATCCGCGCGTCATACTCGTCCGGATCAGCCTGGACAGCCGGTACCGGCTGACGAAGGCCACTACGGCGCAGCTGGGCTACCAGGGCATCACCGGTCTGGCCTACGTGCAGCTGGAGGACGACGGCAGCAGCGCCGAGCCGCTGGCGGGCACGGACGCCGCGCCGCCGCGCATCGCCCTGACCCCGTCCCTCTTCGACATCCTCGGCGACCGGGCCGCCGGCATCGCCGGCCAGGCGGGCGACGTTTCGGCGCGGCTCTCCAGGCTGCTCGACGACCGGAACCTCCGCAACCTTTCCCGGACGATTGACAATCTCGCCGTCGCCTCCGAGGGCATGCGGGATACGCGGAAGCTGATGGCGGACCTTCGCGAGGCGTTTTCCGAGGAGAACCGCGGGCGCCTGTCCGCCATCCTCGCCCATGTCGAGAAAACCGCCGGCGAGACGGCGCCCCTGACCGCCGAGGCCCGCGAGATGGTGAAGTCGATGACGGCGCTGTCGCGCCGGTTCGAACGCCTGGCGGACGAGGTGGAAAGGACGAACGGGAAGCTGAACGACTCGACCCTGCCGCGCGCCCATGCGCTGATGGAGGAGATGGCCACGACTTCCCGCCGCTTCTCGTGCTTCATGAAGATACTGGAAGACAGGCCGCAGGCCTTGATCTTCGGCAAGGGCGCGTCATCGCCGGAGCGCTGCTCTGAGCGGGCGCCATGAATATCCTCGTCGCCGTCAAGCGCGTCGTCGACGCCAACGTCCGGGTGCGCGTCAAGTCCGACGGCAGCGGCGTCGAGCTTGCCAATGCCAGGATGTCCATGAACCCTTTCGACGAGATCGCCGTCGAGGCGGCGGTGCGGCTGAAGGAGGCCGGCATTGCCTCGGAAGTGGTCGCCGTGAGCTGCGGCGCGATTGCCTGCCAGGAGACCCTGCGCACGGCTCTGGCGATGGGCGCCGACCGCGCGATCCTCGTGGAAACCGAGGCCGAATTGCAGCCGCTGGCCGTCGCCAAGCTGCTCAAGGCGGTGGCCGACCGCGAGGCGCCGCGGCTCGCCATCCTTGGCAAGCAGGCCACCGATGACGACGCGAACCAGGTGGGCCAGATGCTGGCCGCGCTGATGGGCCGGCCGCAGGCGACGTTCGCCTCGAAGATCGAGATCGTGCAAGGAGTAGCGCTCGTCACGCGGGAAGTGGACGAGGGCACGGAAACCCTGTCGGTGCCGCTGCCGGCCGTCGTCACCGCCGACCTGCGCCTCAACGAGCCGCGCTATGCGACTCTGCCCAACCTCATGAAGGCGAAGAAGAAGCCGATGGAGATCGTGAAGCCCGCCGATCTCGGCGTGGATGCGGCGCCTCGGCTGAAGACGCTCCGCGTCGCCGAGCCGCCGAAGCGGCCGGCCGGCATCAGGGTCGACGACGTGGCCGAGCTGGTGGCGAAGCTGCGGGATGCGAAGGTGATCGCATGACGATGGTTCTCATCATCGCGGAACACGACAACGCGCGGCTCTCGCCCGCGATGCCCGGCGTCGTCGCGGCCGCCGCGAAGATCGGCGGCGAACTCCATGTGCTGGTCGCCGGCCACGGTTGCGGCGGTGTCGCCCATGCGGCGGCGCGGATCGCGGGCGTGGCGAAAGTCAGTCTCGCCGACGCGGCGCACTACGCCGACCAGGGCGCGGAGAACCTCGCGGCGCTAATCGTTGCCCATGTCGGCAACCAGGTTGGCAACTGCGGCCACATCCTCCTGCCCGCCACCACCTTCGGCAAGAACCTCGGCCCGCGCATCGCCGCGCTGCTCGACGTGGCGCAGGTCTCCGACATCGTCGCCGTCGAGTCGGTCGACACCTTCGTGCGGCCCATCCATGCCGGCAACGTGCTGGTAACGGTGCGATCGGCCGATGCCGTCAAGGTGGTCACGGTGCGCGCCACGGCCTTCGAGGCGCCCGCCTCGGACGGCGCCATCGCCGCCATCGAAAACCTCCCGCCCGGCCCAGACCTCGGCCTGTCGAAGCTCGTTGGCCGCGAGCTGACCCGGTCGGCCCGGCCCGAACTCGCCGGCGCGAAGGCCGTCGTCGCGGGCGGGCGCGGGCTGGCCTCGGCCGAAAACTACCGGAACCTGCTGGAGCCGCTCGCCGACAGGCTGGGCGCCGCGCTCGGCGCCACGCGCGCGGCGGTGGACGCCGGCTTCGCGCCCAATGACTTCCAGGTGGGGCAGACCGGCAAGGTCGTCGCGCCGCGGCTCTACGTCGCCGTCGGCATTTCCGGCGCGATCCAGCACCTGGCCGGCATGAAGGACAGCCGGGTGATCGTCGCCATCAACAAGGATCCGGAGGCGCCCATCTTCCAGGTGGCCGACATCGGCCTGGTGGCCGATCTGTTCCAGGCCGTGCCGGAACTGACAGCGGCGCTGGAATCCTGCATCATCCCGGACGGGAGATCGTGAGCGATGGACAGCGAGGATATTTCCAGGACGATTGCCGAGATTCATCCGCGCATCGCCGCGCTGCGGCGCGACCTGCACGCTCATCCGGAGCTGGCCTTCGGGGAGCGGCGCACGTCGGACATCGTCGCCGCACATCTTGAGGAGCTCGGCATCGAGACGCATCGCGGGCTGGCCGGCACCGGCGTCGTCGGCAGGCTTTCGTCCGGCGCGGGAAGCCGCGCCATCGGCCTGCGCGCCGACATGGACGCCCTGCCGCTGGCCGAGCAGAACGCCTTCGCGCACCGCTCGACGTGCGAAGGCCGCATGCACGCCTGCGGCCACGACGGCCACACGGCCATGCTGCTGGGCGCAGCCGAGGCCCTGGCCGCCCGGCGCGACCGTTTCGACGGCACCATCTACTTCGTCTTTCAGCCGGCCGAGGAGCACGAGGGCGGCGGCCGCGTGATGGTGGAGGAAGGCCTGTTCAACCGCTTTCCGATGGACATGGTGTTCGGCCTGCACAACTGGCCCGGCCTGCCGGCCGGCGGCTTCGGCGTCATCGAGGGACCGGTGATGGCCGGCGCCGACCGCTTCGAGATCACGCTGACCGGCCATGGCGCGCACGCCGCCATGCCGCATCAGGGCACCGACACCGTACTGGCCGGCGCGGCGCTGGTCCAGGCGCTGCAGGCCGTCGTCAGCCGCGACACCGACCCGGTGGAGCCCGCCGTCGTCAGCGTTACCCGCTTCCATGCCGGCCATGCCGACAACGTCCTGCCGGAAACGGCGGTGCTCGGCGGCACCGTGCGCTGCTTCCGGCCCGAATTGCAGGATGCGCTGGAGGACGGCATGCGCCGCATCTGCCGCGGCATCGGGGCGGCGCACCGCGTCGAGGTGCGGCTGGACTTCATGCGCGGCTACCCGCCCACCATCAACGCCGCGGAGCCGGCCGCGCTCTGCCGCGAGGTTGCGCGCCGGGTGGTCGACGAGGTGGCTGGCAAGGGAGCCGGCGGCGGGCAGGTGTTCGACCGTCTGAAGCCGAGCATGGGTGCCGAGGATTTCTCCTTCCTGTCCCGCGTCGTGCCGGGCTGCTACGCCTGGCTCGGCAATGGCCCGGTCGAGGGCGGCCGCATGCTGCACAGCCCGCGCTACGACTTCAACGACGCCATCATTCCCGTCGGCATCCGCTACTGGGTGCGGCTGGCGGAAAGTGCGCTCCCCCCGGCCTAGACCACCAGCCGGCCGCCGGCGCAATGGCGCGAGCCTTCCAGGCGGGCCAGCGTCGGCAGCAGGTTGAGGCCGGTGTCCCGTTTCAGCGTCCGCGCGGCGGCCCTCAGGTCGGGCAGGGTGTGGTCGACGGCCGCGCCGGTGGCGGCGAAGGCGATGGCGTTGCCGCTGTCGCACGATGGGAAGGCCAGCGCGCGGCCGTCGAAGGCCTCGGCGATGCGCGCCACCGAATCGCGGAAATCGCGCCGCTTCGACAGCAGGTTGGCCGCCAGCAGCCCCTCGTCGCCCAGGCGGGCCTTGCAGTTCAGATAGAAGCGCGGCGATTCCAGCTCGCCCGTGCGGGCGTTCTCGTCGAAGCCGTCCACCAGGATGAGGTCGAAGGTTCCGCGGCTGCCCGCGACGAAATCCGCGCCCTCGCCGATGACGATGCGCAGCCGCTCGTCCTCGTCCGGCAGCCTGAAGAACTGGCGCGCCACCGCCACGACGCGGGGCTCGATCTCCACCACCGTCAGGCGCGCGCCGGGCCGGTGGCGGCGCAGGAACTTGGTCAGCGAGCCGGCGCCCAGGCCGATCAGCAGCACCTGCTTCGGCCAGTCCGGCTCCGGACGAAGCAGCAGGCCGGCCATCATCTCCCGCGTGTAGTCCAGCTCCAGGGCGAAGGGGCGGGCGATCCGCATGGCGCCCTGGATCCAGTCCGATCCGAAGTGGAGGGTGCGCACACCCGCCTCCTCGCGGATGTCGATTCCGAAGCTCAATGCAGGGTCTTCGAGGGCGGGGTGAACAGCTGCTCCAGCACTTCGCGGCCGAAGCGGTAGTCGTGGTTGCAGATGTCGTCGTGGATGGCGATGCCGCCGTGCTCGGACAGCATGCGCTCCACTTCCTCGCGGCCCAGCGCGGCGAGCATGCCGAGCACCTTGCCTTCGTCGCGCGGGCAGTGGTACGCGACATGCCGGGGGTCGAACAGGCGGAGGGTTTCATCCGGGAACAGTTGCGCCAGCAGCGTTTCCGCCGGAAGTGCCAGTTCTCCCGGCCGCAGGGTCGACGCCAGATGCTGCACGCGGTTCCAGCCGTCCGGATCGCGGCTGTCGGCCTCCGGCAGCTTCTGGAGGAGCAGGCCGCAGGCGTGCGCGCCGTCGGCATGCAGCCACAGGCGCGACGGCGATTGCTCCGACTGCGTCAGGTAGTGCCCGAAAAAGTCGGCGACGCTCCCGCCCTCCAGCGGCACGAGGCTCTGGTAAGGCTGGGGCGCCGCGCCGACCTGGAGGGTGAGCGTCATCTTGCCGTCGCCCAGCAGGGCCGCGGCGCTGGCGGGCGCGGCATCTTCCGGCGCCCGGGCCGATCCCCGCATGCGCAGCTGCTCGTCGCAATCCATCACCAGCAGGCGTACCGGCCCGTGGCCCTGCAAGTGGAAGGTCAGGCGGCCGGGCGACTTGAGGTTGCTGGCGACCAGCGCCGTTACGGCCGCCATCTCGCCCAGCAGATTGCGCACCGCCGGCGCGTAGCCGCGCCCCGCCTGCATCTCGCGCCAGACCGGCCCCAGCAGGACCAGGGCGCCGCGGATGTCCAGATTCTCGAAGAGGAAGGATCTAACCGTGTCCATCGGTAAGATCATAACCCGGACGATGCAGCCTCTGGCGGGGAGGGCGCGTCGGGCGCCGTATAATCGGACACCTACGAAATCGCGGAGACTTTCCTTATGCGCATGCTTCTTCTCATCCTCGCCCTGACCGGGCTTCCCTTCACCGTCCAGGCCGACGAACTGCCCGCCCGGCAGGGGCTTCGAGCCCTGCGCGCCCCCGTCGCGGCCATCGTCAAGGAGGCCGCCAAAGGGGAGGCCTCCGACATGGCCGAGATGACCAAGGCCTACAAGGAAGCCGGCGCGGCCTGGCAGCAGGTCACCGCCCAGGCCCTGGACCTCGACCAATACGGCATCCCCGCCGACCGGCAGGCGGAAGTCTGGCGCGAGGTTCGCATGATGGGCATGCTGATGGGTTACATGGACGAGGCGACGAAGCGCGGCAACCGGGTCCTGATGCTGCAATCCGCGAATCTCCTGATGCCAACCTACGAGAAGCTGTCCGGCTTCCTGGATTCGATCCGTGCGCCGGTGTCGCCCGGCCTGCAATTTCCCGCGCCCCCGAAGGAAATGGGGGGTAAATGAGGGGTAGTAGGTGAGGGTCGTCGTCCTCGGCGCCGGGCTGATCGGCGTCGCTTCCGCGTGGTACTTGGCGGAGGACGGCCACGATGTGACGGTGGCGGACCGCCAGCCCGGGCCGGCCAATGAAACCAGCTTCGCCAACGGCGGCCAGATTTCCACCAGCCATGCCGAACCCTGGGCCAACCCCGGCGCGCCCATGAAGGTCCTCCGGTGGCTCGGCCGGGCCGATGCGCCGCTGCTGTGGCGCCTGCGCGCCGACCCGGCCCAGTGGGCCTGGGGCCTGCGCTTCCTCGCCGAATGCCTGCCCGGCCGTGCGCGGGCGAACACCGTCGCCATCCTGCGCCTGGCCCTGGAGAGCCGCGCCCTGCTCAAGGCGCTGCGGCCGGCCCTGGGCCTCGAATACGACAGTCTCTCAAGGGGCATCCTGCATTTCTATACGGACGAGGCCGAGTTCGATCACGCCATTTCCCAGGCGGCGCTGATGCGCGAATCCGGCTGCGACCGCGAGGTGAAGACGGCCGCCGAATGCCTGGACATCGAACCCGCCCTCGGGCGCTCGACGCTGCCCATCGTCGGCGGCACCTTCACGGCCGGGGATGAGTCGGGCGACGCCCGCAAGTTCACCCTGGCGCTGGCGGCGGCCTGCGCGGCGCGCGGCGTGAAATTCCGCCACGGCGCCGCCGTCGAGGGACTGATCCGCAAGGGAAACGCCGTGACCGGCGCGCGGCTGGCCGGCGGCGAGCGGCTTGCGGCGGACGCCTTCGTCATCGCGCTGGGCAGCTGGTCGCCGTTGCTGGCGCGTCCGATGGGCATCGGCATTCCCGTGTTCCCGGCCAAGGGCTACTCGGCAACCCTTCCCCTGGCGTCGCTGGCTTCGGAAGGCGTCGCGCCGACCGTGAGCCTCACCGACGACGGCGCGAAGCTCGTCTTCTCGCGCTTGGGCGACCGCCTGCGGGTGGCGGGCACGGCCGAGTTCGCCGGCTACGACACCTCGCTGGACGCCGTGCGCTGCGAGGCGCTGGCGCGCCGGACCTTCGCACTGTTTCCGGGACTGGCTTCGCTGCGGCCGACGACCGAATTCTGGGCCGGCCTGCGTCCCTCGACGCCGGGCAACGTGCCCATCGTCGGGCGCGCGACACTCTCCAACCTCTGGATCAACACCGGCCACGGCACGCTGGGCTGGACCCTGGCCTGCGGATCGGGAAGGCTGCTGGCCGACCTCGTCGGCGGCCGCGCGCCGGCGATCGATCCGGCGCCGTATTCGCCGTAGCTGAGGGGGCGGTGCGGGAGAAACGAGTGCCCGTCAGCGTTTCGGCTCGCGCTTCAGCCGGCGAAACAGTTCCTTCACCGCCACAACGCGGTCCTTGAGGCTGGCGGTTTCCTTTTTCCAGACGAGCTTGTCCGGCCCGGCCAGTTTGAAGTTCCGATCGGACTGGACGAGCAGGATGACGTCGGCCGGATCGACGGGCGGGTTGGGGATGAGTTGCAACTGGATCGACGACGGCCCCGCGTCGAGCCTGGCGATGCCGATGGATTTGCCGGCGATCCGCAGCCGGTGGGTTTCCAGCAGCGCCTGCGCCTGCGCGGGCAGGTCGCCGAAGCGGTCGATCAGTTCCTCCTGGAGCGCCTGGAGGTCGTCCTCGGCGTCGCAGTTGGCCAGCCGCTTGTAGAGCGTCAGCCGCTCGTGCACATCGGGGCAGTATGCGTCGGGCAGCAGGGCCGGCGTGCGCAAATTGATCTCCGAGGTGACCGAGAGCGGCTGCGTGAGGTCGGGGATCTTCTCGCCGGCCTTGAGCGCGTGCACCGCGGCGTTCAGCATCCGGGCGTAGAGCGCGAAGCCGATCTCCTGCATCTCGCCGCTCTGGCCCTCGCCCAGCACCTCGCCCGCGCCGCGGATTTCGAGATCGTGCATGGCGAGGAAGAAGCCCGATCCGAGTTCCTCCATCGCCTGGATGGCGTCCAGCCGTCGCTGCGCCTGGGCCGTGGGCTTCGCCTCCTCGTGCGTGAGCAGGTAGGCGTAGGCCTGGTGGTGCGAGCGGCCGACGCGACCGCGCAGCTGGTGCAGCTGCGCGAGGCCGAACTTGTCGGCGCGGTTGATGACGATGGTGTTGGCGTGCGGGTTGTCGATGCCGGTTTCGATGATCGTGGAGCACAGCAGCAGGTTGTGCTTCTGCTGCGTGAATTCGCGCATCACGCGCTCCAGCTCGCGTTCCGGCAGCTGCCCGTGGCCGACGACGATGCGCGCATCGGGCAGGAGTTTTTCCAGCCGCTCGCGCATGGGGTCGATGGTTTCGACCTCGTTGTGCAGGAAATAGACTTGGCCGCCGCGCTTGAACTCGCGCGAGACGGCCTCGCGGATGAGGCCGTCCGACCAGCGATGGACGAAGGTCTTGATGGCGAGCCGCTTCTGCGGCGCGGTGGCGATGACCGAGAAGTCGCGCAGCCCTTCGAGCGAGAGGCCCAATGTCCTCGGGATCGGCGTCGCGGTCAAAGTCAGCACGTCGACCTCGGCGCGCAGCGCCTTCAGCGCCTCCTTCTGCCGCACGCCGAAGCGGTGTTCCTCGTCGACGATGACCAGCCCCAGACGCGAGAAGCCCACGTCCTTCTGCAACAGGCGGTGAGTGCCGATGAGGATGTCGATCTTCCCCTCTGAAAGCAGCCGGATCGCGTCGGCCTGCTCCTTGGCGCTCCTGAAGCGCGAGAGTTCGGCGACCTTCACCGGCCAGTCCGCGAAGCGGTCGGAGAAGGTCTGCCAGTGCTGCTCGGCCAGCAGTGTAGTGGGGCAGAGCACGGCAACCTGTCTTCCGTCGGCCACGGCGACGAAGGCCGCCCTCAACGCGACCTCGGTCTTGCCAAAGCCGACGTCGCCGCACACCAGCCGGTCCATCGGCCGGCCGGACTTCATGTCGGCGATGACGGCCTCGATGGCGGCCTGCTGGTCGGGGGTCTCCTCGAACCCGAAGCCGGCGGCGAAGGCTTCGAGGTCGTGTTCCCTGAAACCGAACCGGTGCCCCTGGCGCGCGGCCCGTTGGGCATAGAGGTGCAGCAGCTCGGCGGCGGTGTCGCGCACCTGCTCCGCGGCCTTCTTCTTCGCCTTCTCCCACTGGCCCGATCCGAGCCGGTGCAGCTCGACGGCCTCGGGGTCGGCGCCGCTGTAGCGCGAGATCACATGCAGCTGCGCCACCGGCACGTAGAGCGTCGCGCCTTCGGCGTATTCGAGGTGGAGGAATTCGCTCAGTTCGCCATCCTGCCCGGCCCCGTAGTCCAGAGACACGAGGCCCCGGTAGCGGCCGATGCCGTGCGACTCGTGCACCACCGGGTCGCCGATGCGCAGCTCGGAGAGGTCGCGCAGCCAGCCTTCGAGGTTCGCGCGACGGGCGTCGGCCCGCTTGTGGCGCGGTCGGGCGGTGGCGGCGTAGAGCTCATTCTCGGTGACGACGGCGAGGCCGACATCGGCCAGCGCGAAACCGCCGGAGATCGGCGCGACGCCCAATGCGAAGCGCGCATCGCCATCGACGAAGCCGGCGAAGCTGTCGCAGGGCTCCGGCGGCAGCCCGTGTTCCAGCAGAAAGTCGGCGAGGGTGGCACGGCGGCCCGGCGATTCGGCGAGCAGTAGCACGCGGCCGCCCTCGTTGGCCTGGGTCGCGAGGAAGTTCTTCAGCGCCGCCAGCGGCTCGTCGGCCCTGCGGTCGACGGCGACGCCGGGCAGTGCCGTCGCCGTCCCGCCGGGACTGACTCTGAGTGCGAACTGCGGGAACGCCCCGGCCGCGACGAAGAACTGCTCGTCGGTGAGGAATAGCTCCGTCGGCGGCAGCACCGGGCGCGAGCGGTCGCCCTTGAGCAGGTCGAAGCGGCCCGCCGTATCTCGCCAGAACTGGAGGAAGGCTGCCGGCACGTCGTGGTGCAGCAGCAGCGCCGCGTCCTTCGGCAGGTAGTCGAACAGCGTCGCCAAACCGTTATCCTGGTCGAAGAACAGCGGCAGGTAGTACTCGATGCCCGCGGGCAGCGTGCCGGCGGAAACGTCGCGGTAGAGCGCGATGCGCGATGCGTCGCCCTCGAAGGCCTCGCGGAAGCGGCTGCGGAACCTGTTCCGGCCGGGCTCGCCCAACGGGAACTCGCGCGCCGGCAGCAGGCGGATCTCCGGCACCGGGAACAGGGTGCGCTGCGAATCGACGTCGAAGGTGCGGATCGTTTCGACCTCGTCGTCGAACAGTTCGATGCGGAAAGGCAGCGGCGTGCCCATGGGAAACAGGTCGACGAGCCCGCCGCGCACCGAGTATTCGCCGGCCGCCACGACCTGCGTGACATGCTGGTAGCCGGCGAGCGTCAATTGGCCGCGCAGATTTTCCAGTTCCAGCCGGTCGCCCTTCTTGAGGAAGAAGGTGTGGCCGGCCAGGAAGGCGGGCGGCGCCATGCGCGCCAGCGCGGTGGCGGCCGGGGCGATCAGCACGTCGCATTCGCCGCGCGTGACGGCGTGGAGCGTCGCCAGCCGCTCGGAGATCAGATCCTGGTGCGGCGAGAAGCTGTCGTAGGGCAGCGTCTCCCAGTCGGGCAGCAGATGCGCGCGCAGGGCCGGCGCGAACCAGCCGATTTCCTCCTGGAGCCGCTGCGCTTCCAGCGGGCTCGCGGCGATGACGACCAGCAGCCTCCCCGACCGCGCGAGTTCGGCGATGGCGAGCGAATCGGCCGAGCCGGCAAGGGGGGGTAGCTCAAGGCGCGCCCCGGACTTGGGTGGCGTTGCGGGCAGCGGCAGGAGGGTCAAGGGCGGATCAGTGGAAGACAAGCATCAGATCGGAGAATAGGCGCGGCCCATTTCCTTCGCGATTACGAACAGCCGTCTGTCCCTCGTCCAGAGTCGCATGTCGTTCAGCGACGCGGCTGCGAGCAGACAGGCATCAACGTAGCCGATACCGCGCCCCATCAACCGATGCCGTTCGATGAAATAAAACGTTTCCTCATGGGTCGCCGGTTCGCATTTCGGCAGGCAGGACATGAGTGAAAGGACCTCCTGGCGATTCCTGATATTTCCGCAGGCAATCTCTCCGATGACGAAATCGTGGGTTGCGGCGATATCTCGCCCAAGCAGTTCGGCGAGATGGGGATCGCCGGCTCGAAAATGATCGATCCAGACCGATGTATCGACCAGGATCACTCGGCAGGTTCCCGGCGCCGGGGGATGGCTTCAAGTTGCGGTTCCGTGCCGCCGAGCCGGATGAGGCGGCGCGCGCTTTCTCGTTCGATCAGGGCTCGCAGCGCTTCTTTCAGAAGGGCGCCACGATCCTTCAGGCCGCTCAGGTTCTGGGCCTGTACGAAAAGCGCATTATCAAGGGTGATGGTGGTTCGCATCTGCGGGCTCCAATCATGGCATCAGATGATGCGATTATAGATGCATTTCCTGGAGCTATGATGTCGCATCATAGCCATGGAGGGCGGGCATTGCGGAGCGCGATGCGACAATGGCGGCGAACCGCCGAAGCCTGGCTCCCAACCCGGCGATCAGCCGGGTATTGCGCGATAAGCCGCGCAGGGAGGTTCGTTCCACCTTGGTCACCACAATCCCAGGAATGAGCGACAATTAAGTTTTGAGTTGGAGAAAAGTCAATGGAACTGACCGCAGTGCTTACCCCAGCCGAGGAGGGCGGCTACGTCGCCTTGAATCCCGAGACCGGAACCACCACGCAAGGCGAGACGGTTGAAGAGGCGATCGCTAGCCTTCAGGAAGCCACGGCACTATATCTGTCCGAGTTCCCCATTCATGTGCCGGGCCATCCGCTGGTAACGACATTCAGCGTTCCCGCGCATGCCTAAATTGCCGCACGTATCGGGGGCCGCCGTAGTGCGGGCGCTGGAGCGTCTCGGTTTCCAGAAGCTCCGCCAGTCCGGAAGCCACGTCATCATGCGTCGTGGTTCTAAGGGCTGCGTCGTGCCGATGCACGGCGAAGTCAAAGTGGGCACGTTGGCGGGGGTTCTTCGTCAAGCCGACGTAACGCCCGAAGAATTTATCTCGGCTTTGTAGTCGGGGTGCCCAACGGCTAAGGTTTCTTCAGGACGTGCTGGGTGTAAAACTTCAGACCATAGAGGTCGAGCTTGACGGCACTCCAGGAATGCGTGCCGAGGAGTTCGGTGAAGTAGTTGGCCAGTTGCGCCTCGGTCAGGCCTCCCCGCCTACTACCCATGGCCATGATGCGCCAGCTTCTCGATGTTATGCACCAGGCAGTAAAGCTTCCACTGCCCATCGACCTTCTTCTGCCCACGTAGCGTAAAGCGGTTCAGCCGCTTGTTGTGCCGGAGGTTGCCGAACATCGGCTCCGCTCGCCTTCGCGGGCAACGGCGGTAGTAGAGTGTGCGCATGAGGCTGATCCTACCTATCCTCCTGTCGCTGGCGGCGCTTTCGGCCGGGGCTGCCGGGCCGTTGCCGGTCACGGGGGCCGGCGGCGACTACGACGCGCTGATGGCCATGGTCGGCGACGCGCGCGTCGTCATGCTGGGCGAGGCGACGCATGGCAGCCGGGAGTTCCATCGCGAGCGGGCGCGCATCACGCGGCGGCTGATCCTGGAAAAGGGATTCGGCGCGGTCGTCTTCGAGGCCCCCTGGGAGCCGGTGCGTCGCGCGGACGCCTGGATCCGAGGCGAGGGGCGGGATGCCGACGCGGCGGCGGCGCTCGGCGGCCTTCACCGATTCCCGCGCTGGATGTGGCGCAACACGGATGTGCGCGATTTCGTCGAATCTCTGCGGGCGATCAATGCCGGTCGTTCGGCCCATGCCCGGCTCTATGGCATGGACCTGTACAGCGTGCCGGAATCGGCCGACGCCGTCGTGCGGCACGTGGCGCGGCGGTCCGTCGATGCCGCCGCCCTGGCGCGGCGCCGCTACGCATGTTTCGACGACTATCTGGTCGAGCCGCAGATCTATGGCCGCGAAGTCGAGGCCGGGCGGGCGCCCTCCTGTGCGGAAGGCGCGGCGGCGCAGCTGGCCGAACTCGAAAGCGGAGGAAACGCGGGCGCCGGCGAGGACGATTTCATGACCTGGCAGAGCGCGCGGGTCGTGAGGAACGGCGAGGACTACCACCGCGCCATGTACCGCGAGGAAGATTCGTCGTGGAATCTGCGCGAGGCGCACATGGCCGGGACGCTGCATCAACTGCTGGAGCGGATGGGGCTCGCCGGAAAGATCGTCGTCTGGGCGCAGAACATCCACCAGGGCGACGCCCGCGCGACCGACCAGGCGGCCGCGGGCGAGACGAGCCTCGGCCAGTTGATGCGCGAGCGCTACGGCGAGGCGGCGGTGCTGGTCGGCCTGACCACCCACCACGGCAAGGTGCGCGCGGCCACGGGCTGGGCCACGCCCGACCGAGTCAAGCGCCTGCGGCCGGCGTGGCCGGAGAGCTGGTCCGGGCAGTTGCACCGGATCGGCCTACCGGCCTTCATGCTGGTATTCCGGGGCGACGCGGCGCTGGCGGAACGGTATGCGGCCAGCCGGCCAGAGCGGGCGGTGGGCGTGACCTACCTGCCCCATGACGAGCGCAACAGCCACTACTTCAACGTGCGGCTCTCGCGGCAGTTCGACGCCGTGATCCACATCGACGCGACGACGCCGGTCAAGCCACTGCGATAAGCGGGGGAGTAGAATCCGCCGCCGTGAACCACGAACAGCCCAAGGACAGCACCGCCGTCCTCGCCCTTGCCGCCATGGGCGTTGTCTACGGCGACATCGGCACCAGTCCGCTCTACGCCATCAAGGAGGTGTTCGGCAACGCCCACCACCCGGTGCCCATCACGCCGGACAACGTGCTGGGCATACTGTCGCTGGTGTTCTGGTCGCTGATCGTGGTGGTCTCGTTCAAGTACGTCTTCCTGATCCTGCGCGCGGACAACAAGGGCGAGGGCGGCATCATGGCGCTGATGGCGCGGGTGCTGGCCGACGAGAATGTCTCGGGGCGCACCCGCCGGGGCGTTCTCCTGCTGGGGCTTTTCGGCGCGGCCCTGTTCTACGGCGACGGCCTCATCACGCCGGCCATTTCCGTGCTCTCCGCCGTGGAGGGCCTGGAGGTGGCCACGCCGCTCTTCGCCCACTACGTGATCCCCGTGACCATCGGCATCCTGGCCGGCCTGTTCTGGATCCAGCGCCACGGCACGGCGCGGGTGGGCGTGAGCTTCGGCCCGATCACCTGCGTCTGGTTCATCGCGCTGGCGGCGCTCGGTGTCGCCAAGATCGTCGAGAATCCGGCGGTGCTGGCGGCCCTGTGGCCGGGCCATGCGCTGGCCTTCCTCGCCGCCGATCCCAAGCTGGGCTTTCTTTCCATGGGCAGCGTATTCCTGGTCGTGACCGGCGCAGAGGCGCTCTATGCCGACATGGGCCACTTCGGCCGCCGGCCGATCCGGCTGGCCTGGTTCGGCCTCGTGCTGCCCTCGCTGATGCTCAACTACTTCGGCCAGGGCGCGCTCCTGCTGGCCGATCCGGAGGCCATCAAGAACCCCTTCTACCTGATGGCGCCGGACTGGTTCCTGCTGCCGCTGGTGGGGCTGGCGACGGCGGCGACGGTGATCGCCTCGCAGGCGGTGATCACCGGCGTCTATTCCATCACCCACCAGACCATCCAGCTCGGCTACGCGCCGCGCATGGACTTGCTGCACACGTCGAGCAGCCAGATGGGCCAGATCTACATGCCGGGCGTGAACTGGCTCATGCTGGCCGGCGTCGTGGGGCTGGTACTGGCCTTCAAGTCGTCGACCAACCTGGCGGCGGCCTACGGCATCGCCGTCACGGGCACCATGATCATCACGACGCTCTTCGCCTACCTGGTGGCCCGCCACCAGTGGGGCTGGCGGCGCCGGCTGGCAGTGCCGGCGTTCGGCGCCCTGCTGGCCCTGGACCTCGTCTTCCTGGCCGCCAACGCCACCAAGATCGTCGACGGCGGCTGGTTCCCCCTGGTCTTCGGCGGCTTCGCCTACCTGCTGCTGACCACATGGAAGGCGGGGCGCGAGCTGGTGAACCGGCGCATCGGCGTCCATGCCCTTCCGCTCGACGAGTTCGTCGGCGTCATCGAGTCGCCGGACATCGTCACGGTGCCCGGCACGGCGGTCTTCATGACGCCCTACGCCGACCGGGTGCCCCACGCCCTGCTGCACAACCTCAAGCACAACAAGGTGCTGCACGAGCGGGTGGTGATCGCCTCGGTGTCGTCGCCGCCGGTGCCGCGCGTGGCGGACGGGGAGCGCCTGGCGGCGGAGTGCCTCAGCCCGCGCTTCTACCGGGTGAATATCCGCTACGGCTTCATGGAGCAGCCCGACGTGCCGGCGGCGCTCGAGCGATGCACCTCTTGCGGCCTGCGCTTCGATCCCATGGCCACTTCGTACTTCCTCGGCCGCGAGACGGTGGTGCCGGAGGAGGGCGGCGCCATGCCCTACTGGCGCGAGGCCATCTTCGCCACGCTCTACCGCAACGCGCGCACGGCGGCGGACTTCTTCCGCCTGCCGCCCAACCAGGTGGTGGAGCTGGGAACGCGGGTGACGCTGTAGTTATCTGTTGCGCAGCAGGCGATCATCGGACCTTGTCCCGGATGAGCTTGCGCACCGTCCGGGCCTCCTTGGCGTCGGGGTAGCGCTTGACGAGCGTCTCGATCGCCTGCTTGGCGTGGGGCTTGCGGTCGGCGGCGATCTCGCAGCGCACGATGGTCTGCCAGGCCGCCGGCGCGCTGGCGTGGTCGGGCCACTTCTCAGCCGCGTGGCGCAGGAGGACGACGGCCTGCTTGCACTGGGACTCGGCGGCCTTGGCGAAGCCCGCCGCATAGACGGCGTCCGGCCGCTTCGCGGCCTCGCCGGCATGGCGCAGATGGATGCGGGCGAGATCCGCGAACTGGCCTTCCGGATACTTCTCCAGGTAGGCGCGGTAGTCCTCCGGGCGGCCATCCCTCTCGACGCTGCGCCAAAACTCCAGCTCGAAGGCCGAGGCGTCGACGGCCGGCGCGGGCGCAGGTGCGGTAACTGACGCAGCAGGCGCCGTGGCGCCGCCGGCGGGCCGGGCGAAATAGAGGTCGCCGGTCAGGCTTGACGACTCCCAGGGGATCTGCCGGTCGTCGGTCTGCCGGGCGACGTTGTTGCGCACCTGCTTGAAGACGTCCTCGACGCGGCGGCCGGGCTCCTCCAGCGCCTTGATCAGCTCGGACGTGTACAGGCCGTTGCGGCCTTCGCCGTCGAGAGCCACCTTGCCCGGCGCCGTGGCGTAGGCGATCAGGGTGCCCTTGGGGGCGTCCATCTGCGCCAGCCCGCCGCCGGGACCGCCGCGGAAGCGCCGCTCGAAGGGGTTGTTGCGGCAGGCGTCGAGGATGACGACGCTGACGCGGGCCGGCTGGAGCTGTTCGAGGACCTGGTCCACATCGATCGCCTCGCTGCGGATCGAGGTTTCCTGGCCGATCTCCGCATCCAGCGGCACCAGATAGTTGCGGCCCCGGGACTGGATGCCGTGGCCCGCGTAGTAGACGAGGGCGGTGCTGCCTTCCTTGAGCTTTTGTCCGAACTGGGTGATCGCCCGGCTCATCTCCCGCTGGCCGACATCGGTCTTGAGGATGACCTCGAAGCCCAGCTTCGACAGCCGCGCCGAGATGTCCCGGGCGTCGTTGACGGGGTTGCCCAGCGGCGAGCCCTTGTAAGCGGCGTTGCCGATCACCAGGGCCACTTTCCGCTCTTGCGCTTCTTCCGCGATTGCGGCGGCGGACAGCGCAGCGGCGGCGAGGGCGATCCATGCGCGGAAAATATCCGACATTCCCTTCTCCAAAAAAGACTACGAGTCCAACATTTTGACGATGCGTTCGCTCGCATGGGAAAAATCCGTCGCCGGCACCGGTTTCGAGAAATGGTAGCCCTGGCCGTAGCGGCAGCCCATGGCGCGCAGCAGCGCGAGCTGTCCGGCGTGCTCGACGCCCTCGGCGACGACGCTCATGCCGAGCGCGCGCGCCATCACGACGATGGCCTCGACCAGCGCCAGGTCGCTCGAGTCCTCGCTCATTTCCCGCACGAAGGATTGGTCCACCTTGACCGTATCCACGGGGAATCGCTTGAGATAGGAGAGCGATGAGTAGCCCGTGCCGAAATCGTCGAGATATATCCTGAAACCGGCTTCGCGCAGACCTTCGAGCCAGGCGGCCCCCTTGTTGACGTCCGAGAGCAGAATGCCCTCGGTGATTTCGAGCGCCAGCATCTCGGGCGACAGACCATGGCGGTCAATGGCGTCCAGCAGCACGCCGGCGGGCAGGGCATCCGGAATCTGGCGCACCGAGACGTTGATGGAGAGATACATATGCCGGCCCTCCGCCTGCCACAGGGCGAGCTGCCGGCAGGCTTCCTCCATGATCCAGAGGCCCATCTCCCGGATGAAGCCGGTTTCCTCGGCCAGCGGGATGAAGGCGTCCGGCGACACCAGGCCGCGTTCCGGATGCTGCCAGCGGATCAGCGCCTCTGCGCCGGCCAAGTGATTCCCGGCAAGGTCGATGATGGGCTGGTAGAACAGGCGCAGTTCGTTGCGCTGGATCGATTTGCGCAGGTCGGCTTCCATGCGGTGGCGCTGCTCGGCCATCGTGACCATGCTCGTGTCGAAGAACTGGAGGCCGCCGCCGCCGTCGGCCCGGGCGCGCTTGAGGGCGAATTCCGCATTGCGCAGCAGGGTCGCCATGTTCGCGCCGTCGGCCGGATAGAGCGTGACGCCGATACTGGCGCCCAGCGATAGCGGCGCGTCCTCGTGCAGGTCGAGCGGATCGCCGATCACCGCGGCGACGCGGTTGCCGATGCGGGCGGCGGTTTCCCGGCTGTCGACGCCGTGGAGGACGATGAAGAATTCGTCTCCGCTCGGTCGCGCCACCCAGTCCGACTCCTTGAGGCAGCCGAGCAGGCGCGACGAGATGATCAGCAGGACTCGGTCGCCCACCGGCATGCCGAGGCCCTCGTTGATCTGCTTGAAGTCGTCGATATCCACGAGCATCAGAGCGAGGGGCTCGTCCGGGTGGCCGTGGAGCGTCTCGATCAGATGATGCTCCAGGCCGAGCCGGTTGCCGACGCCGGTGAGCGGGTCGATGACGGCCAGCTGGCGGGCGGAGGCTTCGGACAGCTTGCTCTGCGTCACGTCGGTGACGAGGCCCTGCACCTGCTCCTCGCCGATGGGAGAGAGGGAGATACGCAGCCAGCGGGGAGTCTGGGCGCCGATGTCCAGTTCCAGGTCGTCGGCATGGGAGATGTTGCCCTTGAGGCAGCGGGCGATCAGGTCGAGCAGACGCGCGGGGTGATGCCAGGGCAGATCGTCGAGTTGCGGGAGGGCGTCGTCGCCGTCGGCCGCCGGCAGGCTGGTCAGCCGCAGGAACGCCTGGTTGTGGGAAAGCAGCCGGCCCTGGTGGTCGGCGATGAAAATCCCGGAATCGGCATTGTCGAAGATGTTGCGGTATTTCCGCTCGTCGATCTCGCGCTGCATGCGCAGCGCGTGTTCATGGTCCAGTGCGGCGACCAGGCTGCCGGCCAGCGCGTTGATGTCGTCGGTCAGCCGGCCGATCTCATTCCTCTCGTGGCCCAGGGGATGCGGCAGCTGCTCGCCGGCCTCGGCATCCAGCCGGTGCAGCTCGTCCGACATGGATTGGACCGGTTTGACGACGAAATACAGGACGGTGGCCACCACGACGGCGGCGATGACCGCCAGCTGCAGGGCCAGCAGGAGGGCGGCGAAACGGCTGACGTCGCGCACCTGCCGCTCGATCTCCGCATGGTTGGGATCGAGCAGGATTTCGCCGACGGCCTGGTTGCGGTCGAACGGGGACATGACGGTGCGCCGCAGACGCCCGGCCACCGCATCCGCGTCGGATTGCCGTTCCGCATCGGATCGCCGCGCGCCGGCCAGCTCCTTGCCGCCAGCGAGAATGGTGACGCCCGCGACCTCGCTGTTCTTCAGCAGGCCGCGCGCCACTTCCAGGGCCAGTTGTCGGTCCTCGACGAAGCAGGCGATGCTGATGGTGTTCTCGACGGTGTCGAGCAGTTCGCCCAGGCGCGTGGCGGACTGCTTGTGGACGAATTCACTGGTCGTCTCCGACGTGACGGCGATGAACACGGCGCCGACAATCAGGAAGATGCCGCTGACGCCCGCCGCCGTCCGCACCAGGATCCGGTCATGCCATTTGATGGACATAGGGTTCCTATCGTCCCAGATCGAACACGATTTTTGCGCGCGGGCCGACATCGGACTTGCCGACATAGCCCAGGGCGCCGGGATTGTTATTCACAAGCGACATCATTTCCTCCGTATTCTGCGCCTGGCTCGGCGGCTGGGTCCGGCCCGAGAAAACGAGGCGCGCCCAGTAGGCGTTGATCTCGGAGAGCTCCTTGCCGACCAGCCTGCGGTAGAACCGCGCCTTTTCCGGCGATGAGGCGGGCAGGTCCAGGGGCATGGCGGCGATGCCGGAGGGCAGTTGCCGGCGGCGGCCGAAAAAGATGTCGATAACCTCATCCCGGGTCAGTTTGTCCACGCCCGACGAGGGGTTCGCGATGACCACCAATTCCTCCTCCGCCGTCGCCGCGAGGGGCAGCGCGACGGCGACGACGCAGGCGATGAGGAGGCGGCGCAAGCCCATGGGCTAGAACACCCTGTCATAGGTAAAAGTCAGCAACCTCGAGTTGCCGAACCGGTAGGCGTAATCGGGGCCGCTCTGCTCCCGCTTGTCGTCGAACTGCACTTTCAGGGCGCTGGTGCCGGTGAGGTCGTAGCGCAGCGTGAAGGTGCGGACCGTCCATGCTTCCATGGCGGCGGGGTCGGCTCCCTGGTCAAGCACCGCGCCCTGCTTGTATCGCGTCCAGGTCAGCGTAGGCTGCCATCTGCCGAGGCGATGGCCGACGGCGACCTGCTGGGCGTAGTCCCGGTAGTTCAGGCCGGGATGGCTGATGTAGATGAACTCGCCGCGGACGAGCCAGTCGCGCCAGTCGGCGTTGAGGGCGATGCCGTGGATCTTCTGCCGGGCGGCCGGCCCGAAATCCGCGTCGATCGTGGCGGAATCGAGATCTCCGAGGCCGCGGTCCCAGTAGCCGGTGACGCTTTTCTTCCGCGTGTGGGACTGGATGTAGACGAGGCGGGCCTCGAACCAGTCCTTCGCCAGCGTCAGATCGCCGCCGGCGATGTTGTCCCACTTGACGTCCGTCCGGTTGCGCCGGCCGTCGGTGATCTTGTAATAGCCGCTTTCCTTCCGGTGCTCGCCGCCGGCGAGCAGGTTGAGGGTCGAGCTCCAGCCGCCCCAGTGATCCTGGTAGAGAAGGTTCAGGCCGTCATAGTTGACGGCTTCCCAGCCATACACGGCGGGCGGCAGGTGCGTCCAGGGCAGGGCGAAGCCGACGTCCTGGATGTCGGAGTAGTAGAACATCGGCAGGCGCTTGCGGCCCGCCTGCAGCGTGATCCTCTCGTTCAGGCGGTAACTGGCGTAGAGCCATTCCAGGTTCGTCTTGCCGTCGCGGGCGCCGCGCATCACCGCCTGCGCCGTCACCGAGAGGTCCGTGCCGGTCAGGGAAGCCGTGCCCTGGAGCCCCAGCTTGGAATCCGGCCCCCATTGCAGGCCGCCGCGTCCGTCGTAGATGCCGCCCTGGCCATAGTCGACGGGGTAGCAGGGGCACTCGCGGTTGCCGACGTCGTCGCGGTGGCCGCCGAGCATGCGGCCGGCGCCGAGGGTGAGGAAGCCGCTTCCCGAGAATGCGAAGGCCGGCGACGCCAAGGGGGATTGGGCCTGGACGGCGGTTGTGGAGAGGAGAAAAGACAACGCCAGAAACGAAGCGGGTGGCATGCGCATGGTGGTCATCCGGCTCCCTGATCCACCATCGAGGCGAATCAACTTATTTTCGATTTTTAAGGATTCTACTATTTTGTTCCGCTGCAAACATATTCCGCATATCGGCCTGTCCTAAAAATTCTCATTTCTCGCCAGGCGCACGGGAATGCGCCGCGCCCCGAAGGGGTTCTCGAACTTTCCGAAACGGCCGGCGATGGACGCGTGGCAGTGCTTGCAGTGGCCGGTGTCATCGAGGTCGTAGCGCAGGATCTCGTACCAGTCGCGCGCGATCACGGGCTTTCCGCACGCCGGGCAGAAGGTGGTGTCGCCCTCCGGATCGTGGACGTTGCCCACGTAGACGTAGCGCAGGCCGGCGTCCAGGGCGATTTTCCTGGCCCGGCGCAGGGTCTCCGGAGGCGTGGCCGGCACGTTTTCCATCCGGTAGTCCGGATGGAAGGCGGAGAAATGCAGCGGCACGTCCGGCCCCAGTTCCTTCACGCACCAGTCGGAGAGTTCCTTGATCTCCTTGTCGGAATCGTTGTGGCCGGGGATCAGGAGCGTCGTGATCTCCAGCCAGCAGTTCGTTTCGTGCCGGACGTAGGCCAGGATGTCGAGCACGGGTTTCAGGTGGCCGACGCAGAGCTTGAAGTAGAAGTCGTCGGTGAAGCCCTTGAGGTCGATGTTGGCCGCGTCCATTTTCGCGTAGAACTCCTTCGCCGCCGGCAAGTGCATGTAGCCCGCCGTCACCGCGACCGCCTGGATGCCCAGCGCATGGCAGGCGTCGGCCGTGTCCATGGCGTACTCGGCGAAGACCACCGGGTCGTTGTAGGTGAAGGCGACGCTTTTCGAGCCGTATTGCGCGGCGGCGCGGGCGATGGCTTCCGGCGTGGCGTTGTCCATCAACGTGTCCATCTCGCGCGACTTCGAGATGTCCCAGTTCTGGCAGAACTTGCAGGCCAGGTTGCAGCCGGCCGTGCCGAAGGAGAGCACGGAAGAACCGGGGAAGAAGTGGTAGAGCGGTTTCTTCTCGATGGGGTCGACGCAGAAGCCGGAACTGCGGCCATACGTCGTGAGGATCATCTCGCCGCCCTTGCGGGCGCGCACGAAGCAGGCGCCGCGCTGGCCGTCCTTGAGCTTGCAGTCGCGCGGGCAGACATCGCACTGGATGCGGCCGTCGGGCAGGACGTGCCACCACTTCGCGGGCGTACCGCTCAGTTCTTCTCCGGTTCTTTCCATTTCTGCACCTCGTAGCGGAACAGTTTCACGTCCGGCGCCCAGAAATCGTCGGGCAGGCCGGCCTTCTGCTTCAGATGGGCCAGAAAAAGATGCGGTTGCGGCAGGCTTTCCCATACCTGGGGCAGGAAGGTGCCGCGCAGTCCGCGCCATTCGAGGATCACGCCGTCGATGCCGGGGCGCAACCGGCGCGCGGCGTCCTCCTCGTCGGCGAACTCGATGGGCTCGGCGGGCGCCAACAGCGACACCCCGACGCGAGTGCGCGGCAATTCGGCGGCGGCGAGCGGCGGAAAGCGCGGATCGCGGAAGGCGGCGGCGCAGGCGTTGGCGCGCACGTCATCGACGAGCGGTCGCCAGGCTTCCAGCGAACCGATGCACCCGCGTAACTGTCCGCCCTGCGTCAGCGTGACGAAAGTGGCGCCGCGCCTGGCGAGCGACGGATGGTCGGGCTCCGGCCGCGGCGGCAGCCGGAGCTCCGTTTCGATGGCGTTGCGCGCGCGGACCAGCAGGGCTTCGCCGAGAGCGTCCATCACGATTCCTCGAAGGCGACGGCGCAGTAGCCGACCACGCGCGAGCGGTCGCCCGCCGTGTCGCCGGAATTGCGCAGGTCGAGCAGGTGCGGCCTGAGCCCCTTCTTGCGCGCGATCTCGATGAGGCCATTGACGGGCGTGGCGCCGCAGGCCTGCTCGTGATCGGCCAGGGTCCGCAGGTGCAGGATGTCGTCGACGGTGCTCCGGTCGATCTGCCGTGCTTCGGCATAGGGATGGTAATGGGAGAGGTCCGAGCTGATGACGATCAGGGTTTCCGGGCCGCCCCACAGCAGGTTCAGCACCTCGGCCACTTCATCGTTGGAAGCCGCGCCGACGACGAAGGGCACGAGGTTGAAATCGCCGAGCGCCGCCTGAAGGAAGGGCAGCTGGACTTCCAGCGAATGCTCCCATGCGTGCGCGACCTCGCCGACGCCGACCTGGGGCAGGCGCAGCGCCGATTCGATGGCGGCGCGGTCGAGCGGCACCAGGCCCAGCGGCGTCCGGAACGAGGTCGCCACCGGCGCCGCCAGGCCGCGTACCGGCACGCGGTGGGCCGGGCCGAGCAGGATGACGCGGCGGATGCGCCCGCGCAGGGGTGCCAGCAGCGCATAGGCGCTGGCGGCCACGGGGCCGGAGTAGATGTAGCCGGCATGGGGCACGATCAGTGCCTTGGGCGTGACCGGAGCGACGGCGGCGTCTTCGATCATCGCGGCGACATTGCCGGCCAGCTCGCGGGCATCGCCCGGATAGAACGCGCCGGCGACGGCGGGGGGACGGATATGGACGTCTTCCATGATGGGGATTCCCTTTCAGGCGACGAAGAACATGCCGGCGGCGATGCCGGCGGCGATCGCCAGCAAGCCGGGCAGGGCGCGGCGCGCCAGTGGGCCGCCGCCGATGGCGATGACCAGGCCGCTCTTGAAGGCCAGGTTGGACAGCGTCGCCAGCGCCACCGAGAACACCGCCTGCTGCGCCGCCAGCTTCTCCAGGTTGTGGAGCCGCAGGCTGGAGAGCGTGATGGCGTCGACGTCCGTCAGGCCCGATGCGAGCGCGACAAGATAGAGTCCCTTGCTGCCGGCCGCATCCTCGAGCAGGGCGGCGAGGAACAAAACGGCTGCGTAGAGCAGCCCGAAGGACAGGGCCGTGCGGATCTCGGTCGGATTGCGGACTTCCGGCATCGGCAGCTCGCCGTGCGCGCCCAGGCTGCGCCAGCTCCACGCCGTGACCGCGAGGCCGAGGATGAGCCCGCCGCCGAGCACCATGGCAAGCGTGGGAAGCAGGCCGGGGGCGACAATGGCCGCCACAAGACACAGGCGCAGCATCACCACGAGATTGGCGAGCAGGATGACGACGGTGGCGGTGCGGATGAAGCCCTCCTCCCCGCGGGCATGGCGTGCGAATACCATGGTCGTCGCCGTCGAGGACACCAGGCCGCCGAAGAATCCGATGACCGGCGCGCCGTGCCGGACGCCGACGAAGCGCAGCGCCGCATAGCCGGCGAGCGACACGCCGGAGATCAGCACGACCATGAGCCATATCTGGTGGGGGTTGAGGGCGTCGAAGGGGCCGAAGTCGCGGTTCGGGAGGATGGGCAGAATGACGAAGGAGAGGACGGCGAACTGGAGGATGGAGATCAGATCCTTGCGGGTCAGGTTCCGGCTCCAGCCGTGCAGTTCGGTCTTGAAATAGAGCAGGAGGGTGGTGGCGATGGCCAGCATCACGGCCAGCGTGCCGTGGCCGAACCAGACGACCGCGCCCAGGCCGTAGCAGACCATCATGGCGATCACCGAGGTGGTGCCGGGGTCGCCGCTGTCCAGGGGATCGACGGCGAGGGCGGCGATCATCGTCGCGCCTACCGCCAGCAACCCGGCCGCCAGGATCCAACCCGCCCCCGTCGCGGTGGCGATCAGGCCGGAGAGCGTACCGAGCAGGGCGACGAGAGCGAAAGTGCGCAATCCGGCTTTCGTATCCGGCTGCCGCTCGCGCTCCAAGCCGATCAGCAGGCCGATCGCCAGGCTGGTCGCGAAGGTTTCGATATGCTCCGGGGGCGTCTGGCCGAGAAAATCCATTTAGTCCACTCTCCCCTGTTCCGATTTCATTGTAGTCCTTACAATTGGCGCATGGCCTGTTTTGCCCTCGTACCCGCCGCCGGCGGCGGCAGCCGCATGGGAGCGTCCACACCCAAGCAGTATCTGCCGCTGGCCGGCCGCCCGATGATCCGCCATGCCTTGGCGACCCTGTCCGCCGTGCCGGCCATTGCGCGCGTCTTCGTGGTGCTCTCGCCCGACGACGCCGAATGGGACCGCCACGACTGGCGCGATCTCCCCAAGCTCGCCGTCCTGCGCTGCGGTGGCGCGACGCGCGCCGACAGCGTCGCGGGCGGCCTGCGCGCCATCGCGGGCACGGTGGCCGCGGACGACTGGGTGCTGGTGCATGACGCCGCCCGCGCCTGCCTGACGATGGATCACGTCGAGACCCTGATCCGCGAGGTGGCGGATGACCCGGTGGGCGGCATCCTCGCCGTGCCGGTGGCCGACACGCTGAAGCGGGCCGCCGAATCCGGCCATGTTCCACGCATTGCCGCGACCGTGCCGCGCGAGGGCCTGTGGCAGGCCCAGACGCCGCAGATGTTCCGTCACGGCGTGCTGCTCGAAGCGCTGGAATTCGCCCCCTCGGTCACCGACGAGGCGAGTGCCGTCGAGGCGCTCGGCCTCTCGCCGAAGCTGGTGGCGTCCGACGCCGCCAACCTGAAAATCACCTGGCCCGCCGATCTGCGGTTGGCCGAGGGCATCCTCCAACAGAGAAAGGCAAGCGCATGAGCATCGACTTCCGCATCGGCCAGGGGGTCGATGTGCATCCCCTGGTGCAGGGCCGCAAACTCATCCTCGGCGGCGTCGAGATCCCCTTCGAGCGCGGCCTGCACGGTCATTCAGACGCGGACGCGCTGCTGCACGCGATCACCGACGCCATCCTCGGCGCGGCGGGCCTTGGCGACATCGGCCGGATGTTTCCCGACACGGACGAACGCTGGAAGGGTGTCGACAGCCGGCTGCTGCTGCGCGGCGCGATGGCGCAGGTGCATGCCGCCGGCTGGCGCGTCTGCAACGTCGATGCGACCGTCATCGCCCAGGCGCCGCGCATCGCGCCCTACGCGGCGCAGATGCAGGAGAACATCGCCGCCGATCTGGAAGTGGTCGCCGCCTGCGTGAACATCAAGGGCAAGACCACCGAAAAGCTCGGCTTCTGCGGGCGCGGCGAAGGCATCGCCGCGCAGGCGGTGGCGCTGCTGGTCCGTGCCTGAGGGACTCCACCGGGTATTTTTCGCCGTCTGGCCGGACGCGCCGGCGGCAAGGGCGTTCCACGACGCCGCACAAGAAGCCCGGCAGGCCTGCGGCGGCCGGCGTATGCGGCGCGAGACCCTGCACCTGACGCTGGCCTTTCTCGGCGACGTTCCCGCGCAGCGCATCGACGCGGCCCGCCGGGCGGCCGACGGCATCGCCGCCGCCTCCTTCCCATTGACTATCGATCGCCTCGGTTTTTGGCCGAGGAACCGCATCCTCTGGGCCGGCGGAGATGCGCCGGCGCTGACTGCGCTCGCCGATGCGCTCGGCGAGCGCCTGCGCGCCGCCGGCTTCCGGCTGGAGGACCGCCCCTTCGCCGCCCACGTCACCCTGCTGCGGGACGCCGATTGCGCGTCCGCGCCGCCGCTGGCGCGGACGGTCGAATGGAAAGTACCGGAATTCGTGCTCGCGGAATCAAAGCGCTCGGCCGAGGGCGCCGGCTACGAGATCATCGGCCGCTGGCCGCTCACCCCGGAATCGTGATCCGGGCCGTGAGGCCGCCGCCTTCGCGGGGGAGGAGGTCGAGGCGTCCGCCGAGGCTGCGGGCGATGCGCTCGACGATGGCGAGCCCCAGTCCGGCGCCGGTGGCGCCCGTGCGGGCGGTTTCCAGCCGCGTGAAGGGCAGCTTGAGGCGCTCGGCTTCCGCCGACGGGATGCCGGGGCCGCGATCCCTCACTTCGATGACGACATCGCCATTGTCGGAAAGCGCGATTTCCACGGGGCCCCCCGCGTGGCGCAGGGCGTTGTCGACGAGGTTGGCGACGGCGCGGCGCAGCGCCTGGGCGGGCAATGTCCGCGCCGGCAGGGCGGCGAGTTTCGTTTCGACGGCCGCGCCGCGCCGTCGGACCTGCTCGGCAAGCTCGCCGATCAGCGCGGCGAGGTCGGTCGGCTGCGGCGCCTCGCCGCCGTCGGCGCGCGCGAAGTCGAGGAACTGGCCGATGGTCTCGTCCATCTCCTCGACGTCGGCCGCCATGGCCTCGCGCGCGGCATCCGTGGCGCCGGTCATCTCGATTTCCATGCGCAGCCGGGTGAGCGGCGTTCTCAGGTCGTGGGAGATGCCGGCCAGGATCAGCGCGCGGTCCTCGTCGAGCCGTGCGAGGTCCGCGCTCATCCGGTTGAAGGCGGTGGACAGGGTGGCGATCTCCTCCGGCCCCTCGGCCGCCAGCGGCTCCGGCCGGCCGCCGCGCCCGATTTCGGCGGCGGCCCGCTCCAGCGCCTTGAGCGGGTGCGTGACCCGGAAGACGATCAACCACGCGCCCGCCAGCGAGAGCAGCAGGGCGGCGATGCCCCAGCCCAGCCACTGGAGCGGAAAGCGGCGCTCGATGTGTTCGCGCGGCAGGGCGATCCAGTATTCGTCTCCCTCGATGCGGAAGCTGACGTACAGGGCGTGCCCGCCTTCGCGCTCCAGCGTGAAGCGCGTCTCCTTGCCCAGCCGCTCCCGCACGAGCGCGGCTACGCTCTGCAGAAGGGCGTGGTCGGGCAGGGAAGCGATGCGGTCGCCGGGCTCGGCGGGATGGATGCGAATGCCCTCGCGGTCCGACAGCTCGGCGAGCAGTTGCCGGCGGGCCTCGGGGCGGGCGGTGACGAGCGCCGTGCGGGTCAGGTTTACGACGCTGACGATCAGTTGCGATATCTGTCGCGCACGCGGCTCGCGCTCGTAGTTTCTGAAGATGGAGAACCAGGCCAGCACCGACAGCAGCATCAGCGCCGCGATCAGCAGGAAGGTGCGCCAGAGCAGGGTACGAGGGACGAGGCTCATGCGTGCTTCTTCCCGTCGGGGACGAACACATAGCCGAAGCCCCAGACCGTTTGAATGTAGCGGGGCTTGGCCGGGTCGTCCTCGACGAGCTTCCTCAGACGGGAAATCTGGACGTCGATGGAGCGGTCGAAGACGTCGTATTCGCGGCCGCGGGCCAGCTCCATCAGCTTGTCGCGGCTCATCGGGTGGCGCGCGTGGTCGACCAGCACCTTGAGCAGGGCGAACTCGCCGGTGGTCAGCAGCGTCGTGGCACCGTCGCGGGTCAGTTCCCGGGTGGCGAGGTTCACCGTCACGACGCCGAAGGAAACCGTCTCGTCGACGGCGGCGGGCGCGCCGGGCGGCGGCAAGGCGCCCCGCCTGCGCAGCACGGCGTGGATACGGGCGACCAGCTCACGGGGATTGAAGGGTTTTGGGAGGTAGTCGTCGGCGCCCAGTTCGAGGCCGACGATGCGATCCACGTCGTCGCCCCGTGCCGTAAGCATGATGATGGGCACGTCGTTCCCATCCTTGCCTTGGCCGCGCAGCCGCCGGCAGACGGACAGGCCGTCCTCGCCGGGCATCATCAGGTCGAGCACGACGAGGTCATGGAGTTCCCGATCGAGGGCCCTGTCCATCGCGGCGGCGTTCTCCACCGCCTTCACGGCGAAGCCCTGCCCGGCAAGGTAGCGTTCCAGCAGCTGGCGCAGGCGCAGGTCGTCGTCGACGACGAGGATTTTCGGTTTGCTTCCGCTCATGGAGTCGAATCGTAGCCCGAACCGCGCGGCATGGGCCTTCGGCGTTACAAAGCATTACAAAGCGGCCTTGCGGCTTCCCATACAATGGGCCGCATGAAGACAATGCTGCATATCGCCATCGCGGCGGCCTGGCTGGCCGCCGGTACGGCGGCCGCACAGGCGGACGGCGCCGAACGGCCGATGCCGGCGGAGCCCGGTGTTGGCCGGCCGGCACACGGCCATGCGCCGCGCTCGCTGCGCCAGGATCTGATGCAGACGGCGTCGCCGCCCGCCGACATGCCGGCGCCGCACATGCGGATGACGCCGGAGGAATTGCGGCAACTGCGGCACGACATCCACGAAGCCAATCGGGAGTTCATGCGCCGCGAGCGGCGGGGGCGCGGCTGGTAAACTCCGGGGCGTGAACCTCCTTGCCCTCGAAACCTCCACCCGCCGCCTGTCCGTCGCCCTCTGGCGCGACGGCGATCTCTCCGAACGATCGGAGGATATGCCCAACGGCGGTTCCGAGCGGCTCCTGCCCTGGGTGAATGAACTGCTGGCCGAAGCCGGCCTTCGGCTTTCCGATCTCGACGGCATCGCCTTCGGCGCCGGCCCCGGCGGCTTCACCGGCCTGCGCCTGGCCGCCGGCTGCGTCCAGGGCCTGGCCTATGGCCTCGACCTGCCCGTGCTTGGCGTCTGCACCCTGGAGACCCTGGCCCAGCAATGTGGCGAAGGGAAGGTGTTCGCCTGCCTGGACGCCCGCATGAGCGAGGTCTATTCGGCCGCCTATGTCGATGGAATCGAAGCGCTGCCGCCGTCGGTGGGCTCGGCGGGATCGGTGGCAGCGCCGCCGGGCGGGGGCTGGACGGGCGCTGGCGACGGCTTTGCCGTTCATGGCGACGCGCTGGCCGCGAGGCTCGGCGATTCGATGATCGCCTGCCGGCCCGACGTTTTCCCCACGGCGGCGGCCGTCGCCCGGCTGGCCGCCCCGCGCTTCGAACGGGGCGAAGGCGCAAGGGGAGCCGACATGGCCGCGCCGCTCTACGTGCGCGACAAGGTGGCCCTGACGACGGCCGAACGCTTGGCGCGGGGAGGGGTGCGTTGAATGCGGCGCCAATGCGCGAATCCGACCTGCCGGACGTCCTGGCCGCGGAGCTTCGCATTTACCCCTTCCCCTGGACGAAAGGCAATTTCGCCGATTCGCTCAAGGCCGGCTACAGCGCGTGGGTCTGTCGCGAAGGCGGCGAGCTGGCCGGCTACGCGGTGATGATGATGGCGGTCGACGAGGCGCACCTGCTCAATATCAGCATCCTGCCGGAACGCCGACGGCGCGGCCTGGGTGGCGAACTTCTGGCGCACCTCTTCCGGATTGCGCACGGGCAGGGCGCCGCGCGCATGTTGTTGGAAGTGCGCCCGTCCAACGCGTCCGGCCAAGCGTTCTACCGGCGCTTTCTTTTCAGTGAAATCGGACGCCGGCGCGAGTACTACCCCGCGCATGCCGGCCGCGAGGACGCCATCGTGATGGCGAGAGAACTGTGAGCCGGCGCGATTCCATCCTGCGCGAGATGGGCCTGGGGCCCGCCTGGCGCCTGAGGAATCCCCCGGCGCCCGAAGGCGGGAACTGGGACGAACTGCGCGCCGCCATCGCCGGCTGCACGGCCTGCGGCCTGTGCAAGTCCCGTAAGCAGGCGGTGCCGGGCGTCGGCGACGAGGACGCCGACTGGCTCTTCGTCGGCGAGGGGCCGGGCGCGGAAGAGGACGAGCGCGGCGAGCCATTCGTCGGCCAGGCCGGCAAGCTGCTCGACGCCATGCTCGCCGCCATCGGCCTGAAACGCGGCGAGGACGTTTACATCGCCAACGCGGTGAAGTGCCGCCCGCCCGGCAACCGCACGCCGGAACCGGCGGAAACGGCCGCCTGCTGGCCCTTCCTCGAACGGCAGATCGAGCTGATCCGCCCGAAGCTCATCGTCGCCCTGGGCCGTCCGGCGGCGCAGACGCTCCTGCAGGCCGAGGTGAAGATCGGCGCCGCCCGCGGCCGGCTCTTCGACTTCAGGGGCATTCCGCTGGTAGTCACCTACCACCCGGCCTACCTGCTGCGCAACCTGCCGGACAAGGCGCTGGCCTGGGAAGACCTGTGCTTCATGCGGCGGACGATGCGGGAACTTAAGGGGAAGGGCTGATAAGCCATTCCATCTTGCTGACGTCGCGAAGCGACACGCTTGAGCTGGTGACCCTTGCGGTCGCTGGCTCAAGCGTTGTAGCTCCCTCTCTCACCCCGGATAGCTACAATCTGACGCCGCTCAAATCCCCGCGGGTGAATTGGCGTGCGGCATGGCTTGAAATATATATACGAATATGTATTATCGCGCCATGAAGCTCATTTGGGACGAAGCGAAGCGGCAAGCCACCTTGCGTGAGCGCGGCATCGATTTTGCGGATGCGGTGATTGTCTTTGCCGGTCCGACAGTGGAGTACGAGGACACGCGCCGCGATTACGGCGAGAGCCGGATGATCTGCTTCGGACTGCTGGCCTGCCGGCTGGTGGCGGTGGGATATGTGCGGCGCGGCAATGCCCGCCACATTTTTTCGATGAGGAAAGCCAATGACCGCGAAATCGAACGTTATGCGAAGCAGCTTGAAAAAGATTGACGCGCACGCCATCGCATCGAAGGAATACGACGAGATTCCGGAGCTGACCGATGCCGACATGAGACGCGCCAGACTGCGGGTTGGCGGCAAGCCTGCCACCCGCGAGGAATTTTCCGCCGCCGTCAATGCGCGGCTCGGCAAGCAGCGCGTGTCGATCATGCTCGATGCGGCTGTGATCGAATTCTTCAAAGCCAGGGCCGGCGCGCGCGGCTACCAGACGCTCATCAATCAGGCCTTGCAGCAGGTCATGACGGGGGAGCAGATCGAGGCCACGTTGCGCCGCGTGATCCGCGAGGAGCTTGCGCACGGCTGATGCGGCCGCTCAGAACAGCAGCATCTGCGAGGCGGCAACCTTCCTTTCCTGGAACAGCGGCATGCCGACCAGCAGGCGCATCCCGGCATACTGCTTCTCGGTCACGGTCATGGAGCGCACCGAACCCTCGGGCGGCAGGTTGTCGGCCAGCCGCGCCAAGTGCTTTTTCTCGGCGTCGATGCCGTTGAGGATGCGCCCATAGACCGACCACTGGATCATGTCGTAGCCGTCGTTGAGCAGGAACTTTCGGAACTGCACGTAGGCGCGCTTTTCGGCCTTGGTGACCATCGGCAGGTCGAAAAAGACGAGCAAGCGCATGTATCGCCTCGTCTCGACGCCCACTCAACACTCCAGCCGGTGCGCCTGCAAGCCGACAAGGATGGGCAGGTCGGGTTCCTTCGCGGTTTCCGCCTTGTCGAAACACCGTACCCCAATATCGACGATGCGGTTCTCGCCCAATACGCACCAGCCCACCGATGCGATGCCGATGTCGAAGCCGAAGGTCAGCGGCCCAAGGGTCTTGTCAGCCATGTTTTCCTCCCGCATAATCGGCCCCGTTGTGGCTATCCGGGGTGAGAGCCGTTGCTACAATAAAGAATCGAAAGATTCTGTATCCAGGCCCGGCCTAAACCGCCGGGCCTTTCCTTTGTGCTTGCTCGTTATTTGCAAAAGCATAGCACCGTCATGGACGGGAAGAATATGACGGGAGGAGATGACTGAATGTCCCACGGCGCCGAAGGCTCGGTGAAAGCCATCTTCTACGCGCTCGGCGCGAACTTCGGCATCGCGGTGTCGAAATTCGCCGCGGCCTCCTGGACGGGCTCCGGCTCGATGCTGGCCGAGGCGATCCACTCGACGGCCGACTGCGCCAACCAGTTGCTCCTGCTGCTGGGCATGAAGGAGGCGAAGCGCCCCGAGAGCGCGGACCATCCGCTCGGCCACCACCGCGTCACCTATTTCTGGTCGATGGTCGTGGCGCTGCTGCTGTTCTTCATGGGCGGCGCGTTCTCCGTCTATGAGGGCGTCGAGCGCCTGCTGCACCCGCAGCCGATGGCCAACGGCGGCATCGCGATGGCCGTGCTGGGGATCGCTGTGGTGCTGGAGGCGTTTTCGCTGGCCGGGGCGATGCGCGAGATCCGCAAGACCTCGGGCGGCAAGTCCTTCCTGCGCTGGTTCCGCGAGACGCGCGAATCGGAGCTGATGGTGGTGGCCGGCGAGGACATCGCCGCGCTGGCGGGTCTGGCGCTGGCCTTCGCCGCCGTGTCGCTGACCGTGCTGACCGGCGATCCCCTGTGGGACGCGCTCGGCACGCTGACGGTGGGCGCGGTGCTGATGATCGTCGCGGTGGCGGTGATGGTCGAGGTGAAGGGACTGATCGTCGGCGAGTCCGTGGCGCCCGAGCGGCGCGCCGAGATCGAGGCCTTCGTCGCCGCCCAGCCGGAGGTCGAACGCGTGCTCAACATCATCACGCTGGCCTGGGGCGCGAAGAAGGTGGTCGCCGTCAAGGCGCGCATGGCGGACATGGAGGCCATCAGCGGAGCGGAGATGGTCCGGCGCATCAACGCCGTCGAGGCGCGCATGCAGGAGCGATTCCCGAAGGCGCGCTGGGTGTTCTTCGAGCCTGACGAGCGGTAGTCAGTATGCCTGGAGGTCGCCGCCGCTGACGTCGAGCGTGTGCCGCCAGAACTGGTCGTCGCGGTCGAACAGGCGGTAGGTGCCGCGCGGCCCCCAACTGCCCGCCGGATAGGCGTTGATGAAGTCGCGCTCCATCGCCCAGACCTTGAGCACGGGGTCGACCACGCGCCAGGCCCATTCCACCTCGTCGATGCGCAGGAAGAGCGACGGGTCGCCCTGCATCACGTCGAGCAGCAGCCCCTCGTAGGCGTCGTAATCCTCGTCGTGCCCCTTGCGGTAGGTGGCGTCGAGGCTGATGGTGCGCGTGTGCAGGTCGAGCCCCGGCACCTTCACCTGCATCTCCATCTTCATGCAGTCGTTGGGCTGGATGCCGAGCATGATCCAGTTGGGCCGCGCCGGGCCATGGTGGGCCTGGCGCGCGTGGCGCAGCAGGTCCTGCGGCGGGTTCTTGAAGCGGATGCAGATCGCCGAACTGGCCTGGGCCATGCGCTTGCCGGTGCGCAGGTAGAAGGGCACGCCCGACCAGCGCCAGTTGTCGACGAACAGCTTGAGGGCGGCGAAGGTCTCCGTGACGCTGTCGGGCGCCACGCCCGGCTCGTCGAGGTAGCCGGGTACGGGGCTGCCGTCGATGGCGCCGCTCGCATACTGGCCGCGGAATGCGTGGGCATGCACGGCGTTCTGCGTGATCGGGCGGATGGCCTTGAGCACCTTCACCTTCTCGTCGCGCAGGTGCTCCGCCGACATCGTCACCGGCGGCTCCATCGCCACCAGCGCCATCAGTTGCAGCAGGTGGCTTTGCATCATGTCGCGCAGCGCGCCCGCGCCCTCGAAAAATCCGGCACGACTGCCGATGCCCAGCGTCTCGGCGTGGGTGATCTGCACGTGGTCGATGTAATGGTGGTTCCAGAGCGGCTCCAGCAGCAGGTTGGCGAAGCGGAACACCATGATGTTCTGCACCGTGCCCTTGCCGAGGTAGTGGTCGATGCGGAATATCTGCGGCTCGTTGAGATGCCGGTACAGGCTGCGTTGCAGGGTCTGCGCGGAGAGCAGGTCGTGTCCGAACGGCTTCTCGATCACCACGCGCCGCCAGCCGTTCGTCTCCCTGAGCAGGCCCATCTCGCCCAGCCGGTCGACGATCGCCTGGAACTCCCCCGGCCGCACCGACATGTAGAAGGCGATGTTGGGCGGCAGGTCGGGCGATTCCTCCAGCGTTTTCCGCAGGCGCTCGTAGGCGCCGGGGTCGTCCGCCGGACCGGCGTGGTAGCGCAGGCGCGCGGCGAAACGCTCGAAGGCGGGAGAGTCCAGCTTGTCGGGACACTTCGCCGCGATCATGCCGCGGACTTCGGCCAGCCATTCCTCGCGGCTCCAGTCCTTGCGGCCGCAGCCGAGGATCATCGCGCCTTCCGGCAGGCGGCCGGCCGTCTCCAGGTGGAACAGGCCGGGCAGGAGCTTGCGGCGCGCCAGATCGCCGCCGACGCCGAAGATGACCAGGGTGCAAGGATCGACGGCCTTCATTTGCTTTCCTTCACGGCATGGCCGCCGAATGCGTTGCGCATCAGCGAGAGCAGGCGGTAGCCGTAGCCCGTGCCGTCCTGGCTGGCGAAGCGCATCTGGAGGGCGAGGGTGAGCACCGGCGCGGCCACGCCCTGTTCGACGGCCTCCACGACCGTCCAGCGGCCCTCGCCGGAGTCGGCGACGAAGGGCGCCACGGCATCCAGGTCCTGGTCGCCCTTCAGCGCCTCGGCGGTGAGGTCGAGCAGCCAGCTCCGGACCACCGAGCCGTGCCGCCACAGCTCGGCGATTCTGGCGAGGTCGAGGTCGAACTCCTTTTTGCCGCGCATCAGTTCCAGCCCCTCGGCGAGCGCCTGCATCATCCCGTACTCGATGCCGTTGTGGATCATCTTGGTGTAGTGGCCCGCGCCCACGGGGCCGACATGCGCCCAGCCGCGATCCGGCGCGGGGGCGAGCGCCCTGAGCACGGGCTCCATGATCCGCGCGGTCTCCGGCGTGCCGCCGACCATCAGGCAATACCCGTTGTCCAGCCCCCAGACGCCGCCCGAGGTGCCGGCGTCCATGAAGCCGATGCCGCGTTCCGCCAGCCAAGCGCCGCGCCGCTGGCTGTCCTTGTAGTTGGAGTTGCCGCCGTCGACGACCACGTCGCCCGGCGAGAGCATGGGTGCGAGGTCGCGGAGCTGCCGCTCGGTCGGCTCGCCGCTGGGCAGCATCAGCCAGACAACGCGCAGGGAGGACAGCTTCGCCACCGCGTCCGCCACGGAATCGGCGGCGATCATGCCGCATTCGTTCGCCAGCCCCGAGACGACCTTCGCATCGCGGTCGAAGCCGACCACCTCGACGCCGGCGCGCCGCAGGCGCCGAACCATGTTGCCGCCCATCTTCCCCAGCCCGATCATCGCCAGCCGCATGATGCCGTCCTCCCGTCCGATGTATGCTGCAAAGTATGACGCAAGGACGACAATTTTGCCGCTGGCATCCCCATGACGACGCGGAGGCGATGGCCCGCGCCGTCGCCGCGGAAGTCCTGCGCGCCGCCGAGGATGCGCTTCGTCAGCGGGACGAGTTCCACATCGTGCTGGCGGGCGGGAACACCCCGCGGCGGGCCTACGAGGCGTTGCGCAACGCCGACGCCGGCTGGTCCGGCTGGCATGTCTGGTTCGGCGACGAGCGCTGCCTGCCGCCCGGCGATCCGGAACGCAACAGCCGCATGGCAGGGGAGGCGTGGCTCGACCATGTCCCGATTCCGGAACGGCAGATACACGCCATTCCGGCGGAACGGGGCGCTGCGGCCGCCGTGGCCGCCTATGCCGAAGCGCTCAAGGGCAGGGGGGATTTCGACCTGGTGCTGCTGGGCCTCGGCGAGGACGGCCACACCGCCAGCCTCTTTCCCGGCCATGACTGGGGCGCCGAGCCGGATGCGCCGGATGCCCTGGCGATCTTCGACGCGCTCAAGCCGCCGGCCGAGCGGGTGTCGCTCTCGGCACGGCGGCTTTCTCGCGCGCGGCGGGTCTTCTTTCTGGCCGGCGGCGCGGGCAAGCGCGCCGCCCTGTCCGCGTGGCGCGGGGGTGAGGGCATCCCCGCGTCCGCCATCACGCCACGGGCCGGCGTAGATGTGTATTTCGAGGCCGGCCGGTAGACGTCAGGCGACTTCCTCGCGCCCGGCGCGCTTGCGGTCGTGCGCCTTCAGGAGGCGCTTCCTCAGCCGGATGGACTTGGGCGTGATCTCGACCAGCTCGTCGTCGGCGATGAACTCGACGGCGGATTCCAGGGTGATCTGGATGGGCGGCACCAGGCGCACGGCCTCGTCGGTGCCGGAGGCTCGCACGTTGGTGAGCTGCTTGCCCTTGATCGGGTTGACGACGAGATCGTTGTCGCGGCTGTGGATGCCGATGATGATGCCCTCATAGAGCGGATCGCCGGGGCTGACGAACATGCGGCCGCGATCCTGCAGCTTCCATAGCGCGTAGGCGACGGCGGCGCCGTCCTCGGCGGAGATCAGCACGCCGTTGCGGCGTTCGGCCATGGTGCCGGCCATCGGGCCGTAATCGTCGAAGACATGGCTGGCCAGGCCGGTGCCGCGGGTGAGGGTCAGGAACTCGCCCTGGAAGCCGATCAGTCCGCGGGCGGGAATGCGGTAGTCGAGACGCACGCGCCCCTTGCCGTCCGGCTGCATGTCCTGGAGTTCGCCGCGGCGGCGGCCCAGTTCCTCCATGACGCCGCCCTGGTGGGTTTCCTCCACGTCCACGGTCAGCATCTCGTAGGGCTCCTGCTTTTCGCCGTTGATGTCCTTGAACAGCACGCGCGGCCGGGAGACGGCCAGTTCGTAGCCTTCGCGGCGCATGTTTTCCAGGAGGATGGTGAGGTGCAATTCGCCGCGTCCGGAGACCTCGAAGACGTCCGAATCCGCCGTTTCCGAAACGCGCAGGGCGACGTTGGAGAGCAGTTCCTTGTTGAGGCGCTCGCGGATCTGGCGGCTGGTGACGTACTTGCCTTCCTTGCCGGCGAGCGGCGAGGTGTTGACTTGGAAGTTCATGGTCAGCGTCGGCTCGTCGACGGTGATGGGCGGCAGGCCGACGGGATTGGCGACGTCGCACAGCGTGACGCCGATGTTGACGCCCTCGATGCCGGTGACCAGCACGATGTCGCCGGCCTCGGCGTCCTCGGCCTGCTGGCGCTCCAGGCCCTGGAAGGTCAGCACCTGGCCGACCTTGGCCAGGCCCCGCGACTCCTCGCCGACCATGACGGCGACCTGCTGGCCCGGCTTGATGTGGCCCTTCTTGATGCGGCCGATGCCGATGCGGCCAACATAGGAGTTGTAGTCAAGCGAGCAGATCTGGAGCTGGAGCGGCGCTTCAGAATCGACGTCGGGCGGCGGGACATGGCGCAGGATCGCCTTGTAGAGCGGCTGCATGTCGGTGCCGGGCGTGTGCGAGGCCATCATGGCGTAGCCGTTGAGCGCCGAGGCGTAGACGACGGGGAAGTCGAGCTGCTCGTCGGTCGCGCCGAGCTTGTCGAAGAGGTCGAAGGTGTGGTCGATGACCCAGTCGGGCCGCGCGCCCGGCCGATCGATCTTGTTGATGACGACGATGGGCTTCAGGCCCAGCGCCAGCGCCTTGCGGGTGACGAAGCGCGTCTGCGGCATCGGGCCTTCGACGGCGTCGACCAGCAGCAGCACGCCGTCGACCATGGACAGGACGCGCTCGACTTCGCCGCCGAAGTCGGCGTGGCCGGGGGTGTCGACGATGTTGATGTGGGTGCCTTCCCAGTCGATCGCGCAGTTCTTGGCGAGGATGGTGATGCCGCGCTCCTTTTCCAGGTCGTTGGAGTCCATGACCCGCTCGGTCATCTGCTGGTGGGCGGCAAAGGTGCCGGACTGGCGCAGGAGCTGGTCCACGAGTGTGGTCTTGCCGTGGTCCACGTGGGCGATGATGGCGATGTTGCGCAGGGGGCGGGACATGGGATTCTTCCGGGGGAGAGGGGGGCGGATTGTAATAGAATCCGGCCTTCATTTCCGAGGAATTTCACATGCTTGCAATCATCGGCGGCAGCGGCCTGACACAGCTTTCCAGCCTGAGCGTCTCGCACCAGGAGGTGGTACGCACGCCTTACGGCGAGCCTTCCGGCGCGCTGACCTTCGGGCGCATCGGCTGCCGGGACGTCGTATTCCTGGCGCGCCACGGGTATGGGCATACGATCCCGCCCCACCTGGTCAATTACCGGGCCAATATCTGGGCGCTGACCCATGCGGCGAAAGCCGACCGCATCGTTTCGGTGGCTTCCGTCGGCGGCATCCGCGCCGACCTGGAACCCGGCGCCGTCGTCGTGCCCCACCAGATCGTCGATTACACCTGGGGCCGCCACATGACCTTCTTCGAGGGTGGGGATTCGCAGGTGGTCCATGTGGACTTCACGGAGCCCTACGACGGCGCGCTGCGCCGGCAGCTGCTCGAAGCGGCGGGCCGGGCGGGGGAGGCGGTGCTGGACGGCGCCGTCTACGCCGCGACCCAGGGGCCGCGCCTGGAAACGGCCGCCGAAATCGACCGGCTGGCGCGCGACGGCGCCGACGTCGTCGGCATGACCGGCATGCCGGAAGCCTCCCTGGCGCGGGAGGCGGAAGTCCCCTACGCCGCCGTCTGCCTGGTCGCCAACTGGGCGGCGGGGCGCGCGAGCAACGCCCACGCCATCCGCTTCGACGACATCGAGGCGGTATTGCAGCAGTCGCTGGGGCGCGTGCGGAACATCATCGAGCGGTTCTGCGAGGGCGATTGACCTAAATCTGAAGCACGGCCAGGAGTTCCTGCTCCAGCCGCACCAGCGTCGCCATCCGCGAGAGTTCGTGGCCGCTGATCAGGAAGGTGTCCTCGACGCGCTCGCCCAGGGTGGCGATCTTGGCGGACCGGATCTGGACGCCGTGCTGGCTGAGGACGCGGGCGACCGCGTGAAGCAGCCCGGGCCGGTCGGCGGCGCTGATCGACATGACGTACTGGTTGCCCCGGTCGTCCACGTGGATGTTGACCGTCGGCGTGATCGGGAAATGCCGCACCTGGCGCGAAAGACGCACCGATACCGGCGCTTCCGGGGCGGACGGCGCCCTCAGGCGCTCGGTCAGGTCGTGCTCGACCAGCGCGATCATGTCCCGGTAGGGCATGTCGTGGCCGGGGTCGAGCAGGGCGAAGCTGTCCAGGGCGTAGCCGTGGCGCGTGGTGTGGATGCGGGCCTCGGCGATCGAATAGCCGAGGCGGGCGAAGAAACCGCACAGCCGCGCGAACAGGCCGGGCTGGTCGGCGATATAGACCATGACCTGTAATCCCTCGCCGATCGGGTTCAGGCGGGCTTTTACCACGGGCTCCGCGCTATCGACGCGGTAGTAGAGCATGCGGGTGTGCCAGGCGATCTCGCCGGCGTCGTGGCGCATGAAGTAGCCGGTGTCGAGCTGCTTCCACAGGTCCGCCTCGACGCCCTCCGAGAGGCCGCGCAGGCGCAGCAGGCTCTTCGCGTCCCACTGCCGCTGCGCCAGGCCCACCATCGGCAGCGGCGCGTCGCCGCGTAGCTGCTGGAGCGTGAGGTGGTAGAGGTCTTCCAGCAGCTTGCCTTTCCAGGCGTTCCAGACCTTGGGGCCGGTGCCGCGGATGTCGGCGACGGTGATCAGGAAGAGGGCCGTCAGGCGCCGCTCGTTGCGGACGACCTTGGCAAAGGCGTCGATGACGTCCGGATCGGCGAGATCCTGCTTCTGGGCCACCGAGGACATGGTCAGGTGGTGCTCGACGAGGAAGACCACGAGCTCCCCGTCCTCGCCGGCGATGCCGTGTTCGCGGCAGAAGCGCCGCGCGTCGGCCATGCCGAGCCTGGAATGGTCGCCGCCGCGGCCCTTGGCGATGTCGTGGAAGAGGGCGGCGACATAGAGCAGCCAGCTCCGCTCGAAGTCGGCCATCAGCTGCGTGCAGAAAGGGTACTCGTGGGCGAATTCCGCCATCGAGAAGCGCCGGAGGTTGCGCACCACCTGGAGGATGTGCTGGTCCACCGTGTAGGCGTGAAAGAGGTCGTGCTGCATCTGGCCGACGATGCGCCTGAAGGCGGGCAGGTAGCGGCCGAGGATGCCGTAGCGGTTCATCAGCCGCAGCTCGTGCACCAGGCCGCGTTCCTGCCGGAACAGGGAAAGGAACAGGGCGCGGTTGTCGGGGTCGCGCCGGAACGCGGCGTCGATGCGGTCGCGCGCCTGCCAGAGGGCGCGCAGGGTGCGCGCGGTCATGCCCTTCAGCTCGGAGCGCCGCTCCATCAGCAGGAAGCATTCCAGGATGGCGCGCGGCGTGCGCTCGAACACCCCGTCGTCGCGGATGTCGAGCCGGTCTGACACGGTCTGGAACCGCTCGTCGATGGCGACGGGCGCCGCCGCCGGGCCGGGAGCGATGCGATCGCCGAGGTTCAGCAGGACGATGGAGTTGAGCTGTGTCACCAGCTTGGCGTTGCGGTAGTACCGCTGCATCAGAATTTCCGAGGCGCGCCGCAGTTCCGTCGGCTGGATCGAGAAGCTCTGCGCCAGTTTTTCCTGGTATTCGAACAGCAGCTTGTCCTCGCGGCGCCCGGCCAGGTGATGCATCCGGATGCGGATGTGGCGCAGGAACTCCTCGGCCCGGCCGAGGCTCCGCGCCTCTTCGGCGGTGACCAGGACGGCATCCGCCAGGTCGCGCCAATGGGCTCCGGGGGCGTCGAGATTGGCCGCCAGGGCGAGCCAGCGGATCATCTGCAGGTCTCTCAGCCCGCCGGGGCTCTCTTTGCAGTTGGGTTCCAGGCTATAGGGCGTGTCGTTGTGGCGGGCGTGGCGCTCCTCCTGCTCCAGCAGCTTGGCCTTGAAGAAGGCGACCGGATCGAGGTGCTCCTGGAAGCGCCGTACGAACTCCGCGAAGAGGCCGCGGTTGCCGCGGAGCAGGCGCGCCTCGATCAAGGTGGTCTGCACCGTGATGTCCCGATCCGATTCGACGAGGCATTCCCCGACGCTTCGGACGCTGTGGCCGATGTCCAGCCCGATGTCCCATAGCAACCCGACCAGGGACTCGATGCGCGGGTGATGGGCGGCATCGCATCCTTCCGGCACCAGGAGCAGCAGGTCGATGTCCGAGGCCGGATACAGCTCGCCCCGGCCATAGCCGCCGACGGCGACCAGGGCGATGTCGGCGGGAACGTCCTGTTTCTGCCAGAGCCCCCGCAGCGCCCGGTCCACGAGCCGGGCGCGGCCGCGCAGCAGGGCGCCGGCGTTGCCGCCCTGTTCGTAGGCCGCGCGCAGTTCCGTCTGGCCGGCGTGCAGCGCGGCCCGGGTTTCGGCGATCAGCGTGCGGGAACCGGTTCGGGCGATGGCGGCCGCGGGCATGGAATTCCTTACCCGGCGATGGCGGGTCTGGCGGGCATGCCGGCGGACAGCGTCAGGACCTCGACGCCGGTTTCGGTCACCGTCACCGTATGCTCCCATTGCGCCGAAAGGCTGCGGTCGCGGGTGACGATGGTCCAGCCGTCGGGCAGCTCCGAGATGGCGGCCTTGCCGGCGTTGATCATGGGCTCGATGGTGAAAGCCATCCCCGGCCGCAGTTCGACGCCGTCGCCGCGCTTGCCGTAGTGGAGCACCTGGGGTTCTTCGTGGAAGTGCCGGCCGATGCCGTGGCCGCAGAACTCGCGCACCACCGAGAAGCCGTTCTTTTCCGCGTGGCGCTGGATGGCGGCGCCGACGTCGCCGAGCCGGCCGCCCGGCCGCACCTGGGCGATGCCCAGCCACAGGCATTCATGGGTGACCGCGCAAAGCCGTTTGGCTAGGATCGAGGCCTCGCCGACGACGAACATGCGGCTGGTGTCGCCGTGCCAGCCGTTCTTGACGGTGGTGATGTCCAGGTTGACGATGTCGCCCTTCTTCAAGGGGCGGTCGTTGGGCACGCCGTGGCAGACTTGGTGGTTGACCGAGGCGCAGATGGATTTTGGGTAGGGCGGATAGCCGGGCGGCGCATAGTTGAGCGGGGCCGGGACGCAGCCCTGCACGCCGACCATGTAGTCATGGCAGAGCCGGTCCAGTTCGGCGGTGGTGACGCCTGGCTTGACGAAGGGTTCGATGTGATCCAGCACCTCGGCCGCCAGGCGGCCGGCAACGCGCATTTTCTCGATTTCTTCCGGGGTCTTGATGGCGATGCTCATGCTGTACGTTCGCTGGGGACAGCCGGCATTCTAACCGCGAGGATACGCTTGAGGTTGTCATGGACAAGTGGTTATAATGCGCGCCCTGTCCGGATCGTCCGGGCAGAATTCGCACGTCCGGCGCCGAATGGGTGATCCTGATTCTTCAAGATGAGGTCACGGCCGGGCGGAGGCTCAACCCATATCGGAGATCGACACGATGAGTACCACCATGCGCCAGATGCTGGAGGCCGGCGTTCATTTCGGCCACCAGACCCGTTTCTGGAACCCCAAGATGGCCGCCTACATTTTCGGCCACCGCAACAAGATCCATATCATCAACCTCGAAAAGACCCTCGCCAAGTACAACGAGGCGATGGCCTTCGTGAAGAAGACGGCGGCCAAGAAGGGCACCATTCTTTTCGTCAGCACCAAGCGCCAAGCCCGCGAGATCATCGCCGAGGAGGCCCGGCGCTGCGGCATGCCCTATGTCGACGAGCGCTGGCTCGGCGGGATGCTGACGAACTTCAAGACCGTCAAGATTTCCATCAAGCGCCTCAAGGACCTGGAGCAGATGTTCCAGGACGGCGGCTTCGAGCGCATGAGCAAGAAGGAGGCGCTGATGGCCACGCGCGAAATGGCGAAGCTTCAGAAGAGCATCGGCGGCATCAAGGACATGCCCGGACTGCCGGATGCCGTGTTCATCATCGACGTCGGCTATCACAAGATCGCCGTTACCGAGGTCAACAAGCTCGGCATTCCCGTGATCGGCGTGGTCGACACCAACCACAACCCCGAGGGCGTGGCGTACGTCATTCCGGGCAACGACGATTCCTCGCGCGCCATCCGGCTCTATGCCCGCGGCGTCGCCGACGCCATCCTGGAAGGCAAGAACCAGGCGATCAACGAGGTGGTGCAGCAGATGGCCGGCGACGGCGAACTCGGCGAGTTCGTCGAGGTCGAGGAAGAAACCGCCGAATAACGCAACCGAATCCCGAATCTGGAGCAGAAGAATGGCGGAAATCACCGCGAGCATGGTCAAGGAACTGCGCGAGAAGACCGACGCGCCCATGATGGAATGCAAGAAGGCGCTGACCGAGGCCGGCGGCGACATGGCCAAGGCCGAGGAAATCCTGCGCGTCAAGCTGGGCAACAAGGCGACCAAGGCCGCGGCCCGTGTCGCCGCCGAGGGCGTGGTCGGCCTTTACCTGGCGGCCGACGGCAAGCTGGGCAGCCTGGTCGAGGTCAATTCCGAGACCGACTTCGTCGCCAAGAACGACGAGTTCATCGCGCTCGCCAGGGGCTGCGCCGAGCTCGTCGCCACGAAGAATCCCGCCGACGTGGCGGCGCTCTCGGCCTTGCCGATGGGCGAGGGCACGGTTGAGTCGACCCGCGCCGCGCTGGTCGGCAAGATCGGCGAGAACATGGCGATCCGCCGCTTTGTCCGCACCGAGGCACGGGGGAAGCTGACCTCCTATGTGCACGGCGGCGCCAAGATCGCCGTGCTGGTCGACGTGACCGGCGGCGACGATCAGCTCGCCAAGGATCTCGCCATGCACATCGCCGCCTCCAAGCCCAAGTCGCTGGATTCTTCCGGCGTGCCGGCGGAGCTGCTGGACACCGAGCGCCGCATCGCCGTCGAGAAGGCGCGCGAAGCCGGCAAGCCGGAAGCCATGCTGGAAAAGATCGCCGAGGGAACCGTCCAGAAATACTTGAAGGACGTCACCCTGCTGGGCCAGGTCTTCGTCAAGGCCGAGGACGGCAAGCAGACCATCGAGCAGTTGCTCAAGGCCCGGGGCGCAAGGGTGAACGGCTTCACCCTGTACGTCGTCGGCGAGGGCATCGAGAAGAAGGTGAACGACTTCGCCGCCGAGGTGGCCGCCCAGGCTGCCGCGGCAAAAAAGTAGGCGTGCCGATGACCGCCGCCGAATCCCCGCGTTATCGGCGCATTCTGCTCAAGCTCTCGGGCGAGGCCCTGATGGGCGACGACGCCTACGGCATCAACCGCGACATGCTCGGCGCCATCGTCGCCGAGGTGAAGGCGGTGGCCGGCCTGGGCGTCGAGATCGGGATCGTCATCGGCGGCGGCAACATCTTTCGCGGCATGGCCGGCGCATCGACAGGCATGGATCGGGCCACGGCCGACTACATGGGCATGCTGGCGACCGTCATGAACGCCATGGCCCTGGCCGACGCCATGCGCCGGGCCGACCTGCCGGCCCGCGTTCAGTCGGCCCTCAACATCGAGCAGGTGGTCGAGCCCTATATCCGGGGCAAGGCCATCCGCTACCTTGAGGAGGGCAAGGTCGTCGTCTTCGGCGGCGGCACGGGCAATCCCTTCTTCACCACCGACACCGCGGCCGCCCTGCGCGGCTCGGAGATCGGCGCAGGGATCGTGCTCAAGGCCACCAAGGTCGACGGCGTCTATTCCGCAGATCCCAAGAAGGATCCGGCCGCCACCCGCTACTCGAAAATCAGCTTCGACGAGGCCATCGGCCGCGGGCTCGGGGTCATGGACGCCACGGCCTTCGCGCTCTGCCGCGACCAGAAGCTGCCGATCAACGTGTTTTCCATCTTCAAGCCGGGCGCCCTGAAGCGCGTCGTCCTCGGGGAGGACGAGGGCACCCTGGTGCATTGCTAAGGGAGCATCTGCGATGATTGCCGAACTCAGGAAAACCACCGAACAGAAGATGCAGAAGAGCCTGGAGGCCCTGAAGCACGATCTCGCCAAGGTAAGGACGGGCCGCGCCCATACCGGCCTGCTCGACCATGTCCAGGTCGATTACTACGGCTCGATGATGCCCATCAACCAGGTGGCGAACCTGACCCTGCTGGATGCCCGCACCATCGGCGTCCAGCCCTGGGAAAAGAACATGATCGCCAAGGTCGAGAAGGCGATCCGCGACTGCGACCTCGGCCTCAATCCCGCCACCCAGGGCGACGTCATCCGCGTGCCGATGCCGATGCTGACCGAGGAGCGCCGCCGCGAACTCATCAAGGTGGTCAAACACGAGGGCGAGAACGCCAAGGTGGCCGTGCGCAACCTGCGCCGCGACGCCATCGCCCATCTCAAGGACGCGCTCAAGAAGCACGAGATCCCGGAGGATGACGAACGCCGGGCCCAGGACGACGTCCAGAAGCTTACCGACCGCTACGTGGCGGAGGTGGACAGGATGCTCGCTGAGAAGGAAAAAGACCTGATGGCGGTCTGACGCCATGGCATTCGCCAGTGCGACCCGTGAGATACCCAAGGTTCGGGACGTTCCGCGGCATCTGGCCGTCATCATGGACGGCAACGGCCGCTGGGCGAAGAAGCGGTTCCTGCCGCGCGTCGCCGGCCACAAGCGCGGCGTCGAGACTCTGCGCGCCGTCGTCAAGGACTGTATCGAGCGCGGCATCGAATACCTGACCGTCTTCGCCTTCAGCTCCGAGAACTGGCGCCGCCCGCCGGAAGAGGTGTCCTTCCTGATGAACCTCTTCATGGCGGCGCTCGATGAAGAGATCGGCCGGCTGCACGAAAACGGCATCCGTCTCAAGGTCATCGGCGACCGCTCCCGCTTCGAGCCTCGCCTCGTCGAGCGCATCGAGCGCGGCGAGGCGCTGACGGCGGCCAACACGTGCCTGACCCTCACCATCGCCGCCAACTATGGCGGCCGCTGGGACATCCTCCAGGCCGTCAATCGCATGGCGGCGGCCCATCCCGAAAAGGCCGGGAACTGGACGGAGGACGACCTTGCGCCCTTCCTGTCGATGGCCTACGCGCCCGAGCCCGACCTTTTTATCCGAACCGGGGGCGAGCAGCGCATCAGCAATTTTCTCCTTTGGCAGCTGGCCTACTGCGAGCTTCATTTCACCGACCTGTTCTGGCCGGAATTCGACGCCGCGGCGCTGGACCGGGCCATCGCCTCCTTCCAGAAACGGGAGCGCCGTTTCGGCCGCACCAGCGAGCAGCTGCTCGCCGTCCCGTCGGCACTGACTCCTGCGATGCCGGCCGATGCTTAAATCGAGGATCGTCACGGCGCTGTTCCTCGTCGCCGGCTTCCTCGCCCTCCTGTTTCTCGCGCCGCCCGCGGTGGCCGCGGCGTCTTTCGCGGCGGTGGCGGCGCTGGCGGCCTGGGAATGGACCGGCATCATGAAGGTCGACCGGGCCGCCCGCTGGCTCTACGCCGGCTTCATCCTGATTTCGTGCCTCGCCGCCTGGAACCAGCCCGACTTCGCCTTCCCGAAACTCTGGTGGATTTCTGCGGCTTTCTGGCTGGCGCTGGCGCCGGCCTGGCTGTACCGCCGCTGGCCGCTGGCCTCCAACGACATGCTCGGCTACGCCACGGGCTGGGTGCTGATCGTGCCGACCTGGGCGGCGATGTCCGGGCTGCACGCCCGCGGTCCCTGGCTGCTGCTGACATTCGTGGCCCTGGTCTGGGTGGCCGACATCGCCGCCTATTTCACCGGACTGGCGTTCGGCCGCCACAAGCTCGCGCCGGCGATCAGCCCCGGCAAGACCTGGGAAGGCGTAGCCGGGGCAGTCGCCGCCGTGCTGATCTACGGTTTCGCAACCGGCTTGGCGGTGGGAATCGGCATCCTGATCCTGCTGACGGGTGTCTCCATCGTCGGCGACCTGTTCGAGTCCATGGTCAAGCGCGAGGCCGGCGTCAAGGACAGCAGCAGCCTGCTGCCCGGCCACGGCGGCATCCTCGACCGCATCGACAGCCTGACCGCCGCCCTGCCGTTGGCGGCGCTGCTGGTCATTACATGAATCGCCAAAGACTGACGATCCTCGGGGCCACCGGCTCCATCGGCGCCAGCACGCTGAACGTGGTGGTGCGCCATCCGGACCGCTTCGAGGTCGTCGCGCTCACCGGCCATCGGCGGATCGACGTGCTGGCCGAGCAGTGCCGGCGCTTTTCCCCGCGCTACGCCGTGGTGGGGGAGGCGGGCGATGCTGCTTCGCTGGCCGACGCCCTGCGTGGACAGGGCACGGAGGTGCTGGCCGGCCCCGAGGCCCTGGAACGCGTCGCCGCCCTGCCGGAAGTCGATGCGGTGATGGCGGCCATCGTCGGCGCCGCCGGCCTCCAACCCACGCTGGCGGCCGTGCGGGCGGGCAAGAAGGTGCTGCTGGCCAATAAGGAATCGCTGGTCATGGCCGGCCAGGTGTTCATGGCCGAGGTGCGCCGGTCGGAAGCGGTTCTGCTGCCGATCGACAGCGAGCATAATGCGGTATTTCAATCACTTCCATTCAATTACTCAGGTGATCTCTCAAGAGTTGGCGTGCGCCGCATCCTGCTCACGGCATCGGGCGGCCCCTTCCGGGCGACCCCCTTGGAACGACTGGAGGCCGTGACGCCGGAGGAGGCCTGCGCGCACCCCAACTGGTCGATGGGGCGCAAGATTTCCGTCGATTCGGCGACGATGATGAACAAGGGGCTGGAGGTCATCGAGGCGCGCTGGCTGTTCAACGCGGTGCCGGAGGATATCGAGGTGGTCATCCACCCCCAGAGCATCGTCCACTCGCTCGTCCAGTACATGGACGGATCGGTGCTGGCGGAACTGGGCAACCCGGATATGCGCACGCCCATCGCCCATGCGCTGGCCTGGCCGGAGCGGATCGAGTCGGGCGTGGCTTCCCTGGATCTCTTCGAGGTGGCCCGGCTCGATTTCGAGCGGCCGGACTTCGCGCGTTTTCCATGCCTCGATCTCGCGTATCGCGCCCTTCGGGCGGGCGGCAACGCGCCGGCGGTGCTCAATGCCGCCAACGAGGTGGCGGTGGCCGCCTTTCTCGACGGACGGCTGCCTTTCCTCTCCATCGCCAAGGTCATCGCGGGGGCGCTGGAGGCCGTTCCCGTGGCCGATGTGCCGGACCTGCCGGCCGTCCTCGCGGCCGACGCGGCGGGACGGGCCGCGGCCGGACGGATGATTCCATGAACATCCTCTGGTACCTGGGCGCCTTCGTACTCGCCCTGGGGCTGCTCATCGTCGCGCACGAACTCGGCCATTTCCTGGTGGCCCGACTGTGCGGCGTCAAGGTGCTGCGCTTTTCGGTCGGTTTCGGCAAGCCCCTCGTGACGCGCCGCTTCGGCCGGGACGGCACCGAGTGGATGCTGGCGGCGTTTCCGCTGGGTGGATACGTCAAGATGCTCGACGAGCAGGAGGGCCCGGTGGCGCCCGAGGAAGTCCATCGCGCCTTCAATCGCCAGCCCGTCGGACGTCGCGCGGCCGTCGTCATCGCCGGGCCGGTCGCCAATCTGCTGCTGGCCGTCCTGATCTACTGGGGGCTGTTCATCCATGGCGTCGAGGAATTGCGCCCCATCCTCGCTCAGCCTCCAGCCGGCAGCGCCGCCGCCCGCGCCGCCATCCAGGAAGGCGAAACGGTGCGCTCGGTCGAGGGCAATCCGATCCGATCCCTGCCGGAACTGCGCTGGGAAGTGCTGCGGCTGGCGGTCGACCATCAACCGGTGACCCTGGAGACGGTCAATCCGCGCGGCGAGATCGCCTTTCGCAGGATCGACACTTCCGCGCTCGACGTGAGTGAACTGGAGGGCGATATCCTGCGCGAACTGGGGCTCGCGCTTTTCAGGCCGAAGCTCAGGCCCGTTGTCGGCCGCGTCGCCGCGGCTTCCCCGGCCGAGACGGCCGGCATCCGCGCCGGCGACGAGGTCGTCGCCATCGAAGGCCGGCCGGTCGCCGCCTGGAACGAAGTGGTGGAGGCGATCCGGAATTCCCCCGGCCGTCCCGTGACGCTGGACGTGCTTCGGGAAGGCCGACAGGAGGCGCTGGCGGTGACGCCGGCCTCGGTGGAGGAGGGCGGCCGGAGCATCGGGCGCATCGGCGTCGCCGTCCGGGAGGATCCCGCCGTCCACGCTGGACTGACTTTCCAGGTGCGGTACGGGCCGGCCGACGCCCTGGGCAGGGCAATCTCCCAGACCTGGGACACCTCCGCGTTCACCCTGCGCATGATCGGTCGCATGCTGGTCGGCGACCTGTCCGCCAGGAACATCTCCGGCCCTATCACCATCGCCGACTACGCCGGCCAGTCGGCGCGACTGGGCTTGTCGCACTACCTCAAGTTCCTGGCCATCATCAGCATCAGCCTGGGCGTGCTGAATCTGCTGCCCATCCCCATTCTGGATGGGGGGCATTTGTTGTATTATTTCGCGGAGGTCGTCAAGGGAGGCCCGCTTTCGGAGCGGGTGATGGAGATCGGCCAGCAGATCGGCATCGGCCTGCTGGCATTCCTGATGGCGCTCGCTTTTTACAACGACATCAATCGTCTTGTTTTCGGCTAACCCATGAAAAAATCCCTGATCGCGGGCCTGCTTGCAACGCTGTTTGCGGCCCCGGCACTCGCCTTCGAACCCTTCACGGTCAAGGACATCCGCGTCGAGGGCATCCAACGCACCGAGGCGGGCACGGTGTTCGGCTACCTGCCGGTCAAGGTGGGCGACACCATGACCGACGACAAGGCGGCCCGGGCCATCAAGTCCCTGTTCGCCACCGGCTTCTTCAAGGACGTCCGCCTTGAAATCGAGAACGGCGTGCTGGTGGTTCTTGTGGAAGAACGGCCGGCGATCGCCGCCGTCGATTTCACCGGCATCAAGGCCTTTGACAAGGATCAACTGAAGAAGGGTCTGCGCGAGGTCGGGCTGGCCGAGTCCCGCATCTTCGACCGGGCGCTGGTGGAAAAAGCCGAGCAGGAACTCAAGCGCCAGTACCTCAGCCAGGGCCATTACGCCGTCCAGGTCACGACGACGGTGACCCCCCTGGAGCGCAACCGCGTCGGCATCAACTTCGCCGTCGACGAGGGAGAAATCGCCAAGATCAGGCAGATCAACATCATCGGCGCGGCGGCCTTCAAGGAAGCGGACCTGCTCGACCTTTTCGTCCTGCGCACGCCGGGCTGGCTGACCTGGTACACCAAGAACGACCAGTATTCCAAGCAGAAGCTGTCGGGCGACCTGGAATCACTGCGCTCCTGGTACCTGGACCGCGGCTACCTCGAATTCAACGTCGAATCGACCCAGGTCTCGATCTCCCGCGACAAGCAGGACATCTACATCACCATCAATATCAACGAGGGCGAGAAATACACCGTTTCCTCGGTCAAGCTGGCCGGCGAACTGCTTCTGCCCGAAGCCGAACTGACCAAGCTGGTAACGATCAAGCCGAATGAACCCTTCTCGCGGGAAAAGCTCACCGAGACCACCAAGGCGATCAGCGAACGGCTGGGGAATGAAGGCTATGCCTTCGCCAACGTCAATGCGGCGCCGGAGCTGGACAAGGAAAAGCGCCTGGCGGCCTTCACCATCTACATCGATCCCGGCCGGCGCGTCTATGTGCGCCGCATCGGCGTGGCCGGCAACACGCGGACCCGCGACGAGGTGATCCGCCGCGAAATGCGCCAGATGGAAGCCAGCTGGTATGACGGCGAGAAGATCAACAAATCGCGTTCGCGCGTCGACCGCCTCGGCTACTTCGACGAGGTGACGGTCGAAACGCCTGCCGTGGCCGGTACCACCGACCAAGTGGACCTCAACGTCAACGTCAAGGAGCGGCCGACGGGCAGCATGATGATCGGCGCCGGCTTTTCCAGCACGGAAAAATTCGTCCTCTCCGGCTCGGTACAGCAGCAGAACTTGTTCGGCAGCGGCAAGCATGTCGGCGTCAGCATCAATACCAGCAAGTCCAACCAGGTTTATTCCTTCTCCTATACTGACCCGTACCACACCATCGACGGCATCTCGCGCGGCTTCGACGTCTACAAGCGCGATACCGACACCGATTCCCTGACGGTCGGCACCTACGGATCGTCTTCAATGGGCGCGGGCGTGCGCTACGGCCTGCCGATCAGCGATGACGACTCGGTCAATTTCGGCCTCTCCGCCGATGCCACGAAGCTCAAGCTTACGACGACGAGCCCGCAGCGCTATCAGGATTACGTGAATGAGCAGGGGGCCAGCAACACGACCCTGCTGGCCACGGCCGGCTGGGCCCGTGATACGCTCGACAGCCGCATTTATCCGACCACGGGGAATAGTCATCGTATCGGCGGCGAACTGGCGCTACCCGGCGGCAAGCTTCGTTACTATCGGGCTACCTACCAGCATCAGCGCTTCATTCCCGTCGGGCGCAAATACACTCTGGCTCTGAATGGCGAAATCGGCATAGCCGATGGCATGGGCGGCAAGCCGCTGCCATTCTTCAAGAACTTCTACGCAGGCGGCGTTTCCTCCGTGCGCGGCTATGAGGGCAATTCGCTCGGTCCCGTGGATGCGGCGACTGACGAACGGCTCGGCGGCAGCCGGCGGCTTATCGGCAGCGCCGAATTCCTGGTGCCGATGCCCGGCATGGGACTGGACAAGTCGATGCGCGTGGGCCTCTTCCTCGACGCCGGCCAAGTCTGGGGCATCGGCGAGAAGCTGGATCTGGGCGACCTGCGCTATGCTACCGGCGTGTCGGCAATCTGGAACTCTCCGATGGGTCCGCTCAAGTTCAGCGTCGCCACGCCCCTCAACAAAAGCTCGACTGACAAGGTGCAGCGCCTGCAATTCCAGATGGGCTCCACGTTCTGACGTTTTTTACCAGGAGAAGCTATCTTGAAACGACGCATTGTTCGCATGGCCCCCATGCTTGCCGGCCTCCTTGCGGTGGGCTTCGCCTTGGTCGCGCTTCCCGCCCGGGCGGAGATGAAGATCGGCTTCGTCAATGGCCAGCGCGTCATCAACGAATCTCCCCAGGCGGCCAAAGCCAAGAAGAAGATCGAGAAGGAGTTCGAGAAGCGCAACGAAGACTTGCAGAAAATGGCCAAGCAGCTCCAGTCCCTGCAGGAGAATCTGGAGAAGAATGCGGTGACGCTGTCCGAATCCGATCGCCGCGGCAAGGAGCGCGAGTTCAACGATGTGAACCGCGAATTCCAGCGCAAGCAACGGGAATTCCGGGAAGACCTGAACCTGCGCCAGAACGAGGAGATGGCCGCCATCTACGAGCGCGCCAACAAGGTGATCAAGCAGATCGCCGAGGCCGAGAAGTTCGATCTGATCCTTCAGGAAGCCGTCCATTTCAGCCCGCGCATCGACATCACCGAACGGGTGCTCAAGGCGCTGAGCGACGGTTCGAAATAGACCCCGTGCCTGTCCGGCGGCTCGACGAGATCGTTGCCCGCTTCGGCGGCGATCTTGCCGGCGCTGTCGACGGCAGTGCCGTATGGATTTCCGGCATTGCCACGCTTGAAGGCGCCGGCCCGGAAGACCTGAGCTTCCTCACTAATCCGAAATATCGCGGCCAGCTGGCCGCGACCCGCGCGGCGGCGGTGATCCTGGCGCCCGACGCGCTGCCGGCCTGCCCCGTGCCGGCCATCGTCACGGCCAACCCCTACCTCTACTTCGCCCGCGTCGCCGGCTGGCTGCATGCCGCGCCGCGCCCCGATGTCGCCATCCATCCTTCCGCGAGCGTGGCAAGGAGCGCGGTGATCGGCAAGAACGTGGTGATCGAAGCCCATTGCAGCATCGGCGAGGGCGCGGTCATCGGCGACGATTCATGGCTTCACGCCAACGTGTCGGTCTATGCCGGCTGCCGCATCGGCGCGCGCGCCATCATCCACTCCGGCGCAGTGATCGGCTCCGACGGCTTCGGTTTCGCGCGCGAGTCGAATGGTTCCTGGGTGAAGATTCCCCAGATCGGCCGCGTCCTCGTCGGCGACGACGTGGAGATCGGCGCCAACACCACCATCGACCGCGGCGCGCTCGAGGACACGGTGATCGAGGACGGCGTCAAGCTCGACAACCAGATCCAGGTGGCGCACAACGTCCGGATCGGCGCGCACACAGCCATGGCCGGCTGCGTCGGCGTCGCCGGCAGCGCGAAGATCGGTCGCCGTTGCACGGTCGGCGGCGGCGCGGTGATCCTCGGCCACCTGACGCTCGCCGACGACGTCAATGTCTCGGCCGGCACGCTGGTGGGCAAGTCGATCCCCACGCCCGGCACCTACACCGGCACCGTGCCCTTCCTCGAACACGGGGAGTGGCTGAAGAATTTCGCCCGGCTGCGCCATCTCGATGCGATGGCCGATAAAATACGCGCCCTCGAAACGAGACTCGCAGAACTGGAGAAGAGATCATGACCGCCTCGACCGCAATGGACATCCACCAGATCCTCGAATACCTCCCCCACCGCTATCCCATCCTGCTGGTCGATCGCGTACTGGAGATTGTTCCGGGCGAGCGCATCACGGCGCTGAAGAACGTCAGCATGAACGAGCCATTCTTCCCCGGCCATTATCCGCACCATCCGGTCATGCCCGGCGTGCTGATCGTCGAGGCCCTGGCCCAGACCTCCGCCATCCTCTCCTTCAAGAGCCAGGGCGACAAGAAGCCGGACGACAAGTCGGTGTATTACTTCGCGGGCATCGACGGCGCCCGTTTCAAGCGGCCGGTGAGTCCAGGCGACCAGTTGATCATGGAATCCGCCGTCAAGATGTGCAAGCGCGGCATCTGGAAGTTTGCCTGCACGGCGAAAGTGGACGGGCAGGTTGCGGCGGAGGCCGAACTCATGTGCACCGTGCGGACGATCGAATGAGCATTCACCCGACCGCCATCGTCCATCCGGACGCCCGGCTGGGCCAGGGCGTCGAGATCGGGGCGTATTCCATCGTCGGCGAGCATGTCGAGATCGGCGACGGCACCTGGATCGGCCCGCACGTCGTCGTGACGGGCCACACGACGATCGGCCGGGACAACCGCATCTTCCAGTTCAGCTCCATCGGCGAGGCGCCGCAGGACAAGAAATACGCGGGCGAGCCCACCCGGCTGGAAATCGGCGACCGCAACACCATCCGCGAGTTCTGCACCTTCAACCGCGGCACGACCCAGGACGCCGGCGCGACGAGGCTGGGCAACGACAACTGGATCATGGCCTACGTGCATCTCGCGCACGACTGCCAGGTCGGCGACAACACGATCTTCGCCAACAACGCGCAGCTCGCGGGCCATGTCCAGGTCGGCGACTTCGCCATCCTCGGCGGCTTCACCGTCGTTCACCAGTTCGTGCGCATCGGTGCGCACAGCATCACGGCCATGGGCACGATCCTGCTTAAGGACCTGCCGCCCTATGTGACGGCCTCCGGCAACACCGCCGAACCCCACGGTATCAACAGCGAGGGCCTCAAGCGGCGCGGATTTTCCCCCGATGCGATCGCCGCCATCCGCCGCGCCTACAAGACGCTCTACAAGTCGGGCCTCAAGCTCGACGAGGCGCGCGAAGCCATTGCCGGCGAGGCTTTGAGCGTGCCGGAACTGGCTCCTCTGACGGCGTTTCTGGCCGATTCCGGTCGCGGCATCATCCGGTAGTGAATCCATGGTTCGCATTGCCATGGTGGCAGGAGAGGCCTCGGGAGACCTGCTCGCCGCCCACCTGATCGAGGCGCTGAAAAAGCATCTTCCCGACGCGCGCTTCTTCGGCATCGGCGGCCCGAAGATGGAAGCCGCGGGCCTCGACGCATGGTGGCCGGCCGAAAAGCTCGCCGTGCGCGGGTACGCCGAGGTGCTGCGCCACTATCGGGAGATCACCGGCATCCGGCGCAGGCTGCTTTCCAGGCTGCTGGAGGAGAAGCCCGACGTGTTCATCGGCGTCGATGCCCCCGACTTCAACCTCTGGCTGGAAGAGCGCCTCAAGGGGCGCGGAATTCCGGCGATCCACTACGTCAGCCCCTCGATCTGGGCCTGGCGGGGCGGACGCATCCACGGGATCGGCCGCGCGGTCAGCCACATGCTGGCCCTCTTTCCCTTCGAGGCGCCGATCTATGAAAAGCACCGCATACCGGTCAGCTACGTCGGCCACCCGCTGGCCGACGTGATCCCGCTCGACCCCGGCCGGCAGTCCGCGCGCGAGCGCCTTGGCCTGGCGGACGACGCGCTCGCGTTCGCCCTGCTGCCGGGCAGCCGCCAGTCCGAACTCAAGTACATGGCCGAACCGTTCATCGAGACGGCCAGGAGGCTTCACGAACGATTCCCCCAGGCCGTTTTCCTGGTGCCGCTCGTTTCCCGCGAGACCCGCATGCGGTTCGAGGAGGCGCTCTGGAAGCTGGAGGCGCCGAATTTTCCTGACAAGTTGCCGATCAAGCTGCTGTTCGGCCACGCGCAGGACGCCCTGGCCGCCTGCGACGCCGCCCTCGTGGCGAGCGGCACGGCGACGCTGGAGGCGGCGCTGCTCAAGGCGCCCATGGTCGTCGCCTACCGCATGTCGCCGTGGACCTGGCGGATCATGAAGCGCATGCGCTACCAGCCCTGGGTCGGCCTGCCCAACATCCTGGCCAGCCGTTTCGTCGTGCCCGAATTTCTCCAGGAGGACGCGACCGCCGATAACCTCGCCAAGGCCCTGGGCGACCTGGCGCTCGACGCCGGGGCACGGAAGAAAATGGTCGAGGCATTCGACGTCATCCACCGGGTGTTGCGGCAGGGCACGTCGGAACGTGCGGCCGCCGCCATTCTTCCCTATCTCAAGACAACGCCATGATTTGTGGAGTGGATGAGGCAGGCAGGGGCCCCCTGGCCGGTCCCGTCTTTGCGGCGGCGGTGATCCTCGACCCGGTCCGCCCGATCCGGGGACTCGCCGACTCCAAGAAACTCTCGGCAAAAACGCGCGAGCGGCTGGCCGCGGCCATCCGCGAATATGCGCTGGCCTGGGCGGTCGCGCAGGCGTCCGTCGAGGAGATCGACCGCATCAACATCCTCCAGGCCACGCTGCTGGCGATGCGCCGCGCCGTCGATGGCCTCGCGCTGCGCCCCGTCGAGGCGCTGATCGACGGCGACCGCTGCCCGGAACTCGACCTGCCGGCCCGCGCCATCATCGGCGGCGACGCGACCGTGGCGGAAATCTCCGCGGCCTCGATTCTCGCCAAGACGGCGCGGGACGCCGAGATGCTCCGCTTGCACGAGCGCCATCCCCAGTACGGCCTCGACCGTCACAAGGGCTACGGCACGGCGCTGCATCTGGAAGCCCTGCGCCTCCATGGTCCGGCGCCCTTCCATCGCAGGAGTTTCGCGCCGGTGCGCGAACTTCTCGACCGGACGCCATGAAGTCCATCGTCTCGCGGGACAACGTCACCTTCAAGGCCCTGCGCGCGCTGGCCGAAGATGCCCGCGAGCAGCGGCGCCAGGGGCGCACGGTGCTGGACGGCCCGCATCTGGTCGGCGCCTACCTTGATCGGATCGGCAAGCCGGAATTCATTGCAATCAGCGAGTCGGGTAGCGGCAATCCGGAAGTGCAAAGGCTGCTGGCCGCGCACGATGGCGAGGCGATCAGCCTCAAGGACAGCCTGTTCCGCGAGATTTCCGGCGTGGCGTCGCCGGTGGGCCTCCTGGCCGTCATCGCCATTCCGGAAGCGCCGACGGGCTCGACCGAAGGCTCCTGCGTGCTGCTCGACGGCGTTCAGGACGCCGGCAATGTCGGCTCCATCCTGCGCTCGGCCGCGGCCGCCGGGATCGCCGACATCGCGCTCGGCCCCGGTTGCGCCGGCGCCTGGACGCCGAGGGTGCTGCGCGCGGGGCAGGGCGCCCATTTCAGCCTGCGCATCCGGGAGCAGGCCGACCTGGCCGCACTGATTCGCGACTGGCACGGAACCGGCGTCGCGACGGTGGCGCGGGGCGGCACACCGATATATGCTCTTGAACTATCCGGCGACGTGGCCTGGCTGTTCGGGAACGAGGGCGCGGGGCTCTCGCCCTTGTTGCTCGGCGCCGCGGCAGTCCGCGCCGAAATCCCCATGGCCGCCGGCAATGAATCGCTCAATGTCGCGGCCGCCGCGGCGGTCTGCTTGTTCGAGGAAGTGCGCCAGAAGCGCGCGAAGGAGAAGCGCCATGCCTGACTTCACGAGATCGGCCCCATGCCTGGCGGTGATGCTTTTCTCACTGCCAGGGTTTGCCTCGGACGAATTCTTCGGCGAGTTTCCCGTCGTACTCTCGGCCTCCCGCCTCATCCAGCCGATCGAAGATGCACCCGCCGCCGTGACGGTGATCGACCGCGAGACGATCCGGGCCTCCGGTGTGCGCGAACTGGCCGACATCTTCCGACTGGTGCCGGGCATGACCGTCGGACGGATGAACGGACATACGCCGGCGTTGGGCTTCCACGGGTTCAGCGACGGCTTCTTCCGGCAGTTCCAGGTGCTGGTGGACGGCGTGTCCATCTACAACCCTCTTTGGGGCGGCACGGCGTGGGGCGAACTGCCTTTCGCCCTTGAGGACGTCGAACGCATCGAAGTAGTCCGAGGGCCGAACGCGGCCACCTACGGCGCGAACTCCTTCCTGGGCGTCGTCAACATCATCACCCGCGATCCCGCTACGGAGCCGCCGTTCGGGGCGACGGTCAACGGTGGGAAATACGGCGTTGCCGACGTGACCGTCCGGCATGCCCGCACATCGGGCGACTGGCGCTATCGCCTGTCCGCCGGCCAGCGGGCGGACCGTGGCCTGGGTTCGCTACCCGACGACCGGCGCTCTGAATTTCTCAACTTGCGCAGCCATTACCGCATCAATACGACGGATGAGATGAGGCTCCAGTTCGGTTACGCCGGCGGCATGGGAGAGGAGGGCGTATACACCAGCGGCTCGAATGGGCCGCGCCCCGGCCTCTTCAGGAGCAACAGCCTCCAGTTGCGCTGGACCCGGGCGAAGGGTTCGGATGATGAATTCTGGATACAGTTTCATCATGCCGAGCGACGGCACCGTGAGGTGCTGCCTTACGATTTGGTGCAACTGCTTGGCCCGCCATTCTATTGGAATTATCCGCTGAGCTTCAGCTACGATCACCGCCGCACCGACATCGAATTGCAGCATACCTTTCGGGTGAATGACGGATTGCGGGGGGTCTGGGGCGCGCAGGCCCGCGAAGACGGTGCCCGTTCCATGACTTATTTCTACACCAACGACTGGATTACCAGCCGCCTGCTGCGGCTGTTCGGTAACGTCGAATGGCGCCCGGCGCCCGGCTGGCTGGCCCATGCCGGTGCCATGTTCGAGCACAACACGATGACCGGCAGCGCCGTTTCGCCCAGCCTGTCGTTGGTATATCACCCGACGCCTCAGCATACGCTGCGTGCGCGGGTGTCCAAGGCGCGTCGTACCCCCACGCTCTTCGAAGACAAAACCAATCAACGCTTCGACTTACCGTGGGGGTTGCCCCCCATCCAGAGAGCACTAACAACGACCGAATTGACGGATGAGAAAATTCTTTCCCGCGAGCTTGCCTACCTCGGCGAATATCCCATCTTTAAGATGAATCTGGATGTCCGCCTGTTTCACGATCAACTCAAGGACATTCTGGCCGTCGATAACTCCACGCCTCCCGGTTACCGCAACAGCGAGTACGCAAATCTGCGTGGCGTCGGCATCGATCTGCGCTGGCGGCCGTGGCGCGGTGCCCACCTGACGTTCGCCGGTTCACGCTCCATCATCGTCTCAGGCAACGAGGATATCGTTAGCTCGGCACCCGTGCATGCCGTCAGCGTGTTGCTCCGCCAGGAACTCCCCGCCGACACGGCCTTCAGCCTCGGCTACTACCGGGTCGGCCCCATGCTCTGGATGGGCGCCGGCGACAATCTGCCGGCTTTCGACCGGGTGGATGTCGTGCTCACGAAGCGCTTCCGCTGGGGCGGCCACAAGGCGGAGTTGTCCTGGGTGACGCAGAACACCTGCGATGCCGTGCCGGTGTTCAGATCGACCAACCTGGATCGCCGTACCTCCTGGCTGCGCTTGCAATATGAGTATTGAAGCGTCATGCTGAAAAGCGGCATTTCAATCCGGGAGGCGCGGGAAGCGGTGAAACCCGGAATGCTCGCAAGGGCAATCCTGATAGTCAGTCTGGCCATGACGGCGATTGCCGCCCATGCCGCGGACCCGCACGTCCTGATCCTGCGCGAGGACGGGCCGATCGCCCGCCAGACCGCCGACTTCCTGCTGGCCGATCTGGCGCGGCAGGGCGGAGTGGGGCGGTCGGCCCGGCAATTCGATATCGCCGAGCAGGAGAGCGCGTCTGCCGCGATGAGGGGGTTGCGTGCCGGGGATGACGCCATCGTCGTGGCGATCGGGCCGAGAGCGCTGCGGCCGGCGTCGCTGGTGGCCGCCGGCCGGCCTATTGTCGCGACGCTGGTTTCCCTGGCCGCGCTGGAGGATTTCGGGCCGGGCGTCGAGCGCATCCGGGCCATCGTCCTCGATCAGCCGGTACCGCGCCTGCTGAACTTGGTACAGGCCGCCCTGCCGGCGGCGCGCAGGCTCGGGGTGCTGGCGGGGCCTTCCAGCATGATGCCCTTGCGTGCGCTGGTACGCCATGCGCAGGACCGCGGGCTGACGGTTTCCGCCGATGTCATGACGGCTTCCACTGAAGTCGTTGCCGCGCTGGAACGCCTGGTGCCGCGAATGGATCTGTTGCTGGCCCTGCCCGATCCGCTGGTGCATAACCGCAACACCGTGCAGCCCCTGTTGCTGACCACCTACCGGGCCGGCATTCCCGTCGTCACCTATTCGGAATCCTATCTCCAGGCCGGCGCGGCCGTCGCCCTGTTTTCGACGCCGAAACAGATAGCCCTGCAAACGGCGGAGGCGATCCAGCAACATCCCGAAAAAGGGATGCCCCCGACGATCCAGACACCCCGTTATTTCACGGTCGGCGTCAATACGGCCGTCGCCCGTTCGCTGGGCCTTTCCCTGCCTCCGGTTTCGGAGCTTCAGGAAAGGCTGAGCAGCCTGGAGTGAGATTGACGTACCATGGGCGCATCGAATGAAACGTACAAGGGGGGAAGTCCATGCAGCCTGAATGGTGGCACTGGGCGGTTGCCGGCATCGTGCTGATCCTCGCCGAGCTGGCGGTGCCGGCCTTCGTACTGGTGTGGTTCGGTCTGGGCGCCTTGCTGGTGGCGCTGGTCGTCGCGCTGGCGGCTATCGGGCTCACGGCGCAACTGGCGGTGTGGCTGGTGGTCTCCCTGGCGTTCGTGGCTCTCTGGTTCAAGGTGTTCAAGCCGGAAAGCCACAAGACCCGCATCGGCATGTCGGATTCGGACGTGACCGGCGAAATCGGCCTGCTGGCGCGCGACGTGGCGCCCTTCGAGAAGGGCGAGGTGCGCTTCCAGAAGCCGATCCTGGGAACGGATTCCTGGCCCTGCATCGCCGACGAGGCGATCAAGGCCGGCGAGCGGGTCAAGGTGGTGGATGTCGAGGGCAGTTTCCTGAAAGTCGCAAAAGCCTGATGGAGGAGGAAATCATGGGTGCCGGTTTCATTTTTGTCGTTGCGCTTCTCGCATTTGCCGTCATCACGCTGCTCAAGGGCGTGCGCATCGTGCCCCAGGGCGAGGAGTGGATCGTCGAGCGGCTGGGCAAGTACCACGGCACCCTGCTGCCGGGCCTCAACATCATCATTCCCTATCTGGACCGCGTCGCCTACAAGCTGGTCACCAAGGACATCATCCTCGACGTCCAGGAACAGGAAGTCATCACCAAGGACAATGCGGTGATCGTCACCAACGCCATCGCTTTCATCAAGATCACCGATCCGATCAAGGCCGTGTATGGCGTGACGGATTTCTCCGAGGCGATCCGCAACATGATCATGACCACGCTGCGCTCCATCGTCGGCGAGATGAACCTCGACGAGGCGCTCTCCAACCGCGACAAGATCAAGGCGCGGCTGCGCGAGAGCATCGCCGACGAGGCCATCGACTGGGGCCTGACGGTGAAATCGGTCGAGATCCAGGACATCAAGCCCTCGCAGTCGATGCAGAAGGCCATGGAGATGCAGGCTTCCGCCGAGCGCGAGCGCAAGGCCATGGTGACCCGGGCCGAGGGCGAGAAGCAATCCATGATCCTCCAGGCGGAGGCACGGCTTGAGGCGGCCCACCGCGACGCCACGGCCCAGGTGACGCTGGCGGAGGCGAGCGCCGAGGCCATCAAGCGCGTCACCCAGGCCATCGGCCAGGAAGAGGCGCCGATGCGCTACATGCTGGGCGAGAAGTACATCGCCGCCGTCGGCCGGCTGGCAAATTCAGACAACGCCAAGACGGTGCTGCTGCCGGCGGACATCCAGGAAACCCTGCGCGGCCTGCTGGGCAAGCGGGGCTGAACTGAACGGGGGGGGGCGCGCGTCAGCCCTTGTCCCGCATGAGGCGGCCTTTTTCCCTTTCCCAGTCCTTCTGCTTCTCGGCCTCGCGTTTGTCGAACTGCTTCTTGCCCTTGGCGAGCCCGATGGCCAGTTTGACGCGGCCCTTGGCGAAATGGAGATCCAGCGGCACGAGCGCGAAGCCCGCGCGCTCGACCTTGCCGATCAGCTTGTTGATTTCCTTCCTGTTCAGCAGCAGCTTGCGCGTGCGCACCGGGTCGGGGCTGACGTGGGTCGAGGCGGTGGCCAGCGGGCTCATGTGGGCGCCGAGCAGAAAGACCTCGCCGTCCTTGATCACGACGTAGGCCTCCTTGATCTGGGCGCGGCCGGCGCGGATGGCCTTGACCTCCCATCCCTCCAGCGCGATTCCCGCCTCGAAGCGTTCTTCGATGAAGTAGTCGTGGAAGGCCTTCTTATTGTCGACGATGCTCATGGGGATGCCGCGCGGTAGAATTGGACGATTCTATCGCAGCGAGGCGAGATGGCCATCGTCGAAAAATCCGTCCTGATCGAGCGCACCGCCGCGCAGATGTTCGATCTCGTCGACCGCGTCGAGGATTATCCACAGTTCCTGCCCTGGTGCGGGGGCACGGAACTGATCGAGCGCACCGACAGCAGGACGGCCGCGCGCATCCACATCGACTACCATGGGCTCAAGGCTCATTTCGCCACGGAGAACGCCAAGGAGGCGCCGCGCTGGATGGACATCCGCCTGACCGAAGGGCCGTTCAGGCGCCTTGACGGCCACTGGCGCTTCACGCCGCTCTCCGAGACAGCCTGCAAGGTCGAATTCCGCCTCCATTACGAGTTTTCCGGCAGGCTGCTGGAAAAGGCGCTCGGCCCCGTTTTCAGCCACATCGCCAACACTTTCGTCGAATCCTTCGTCAAGCGGGCAAGCCAGGTCCATGTCTGATTCCATCCATATCGAAGTCGTCTACGCCCTGCCCGAGCGGCAGGAACTCATCCGGCTCAAGCTGCCGGCGGGCAGCAGCCTCCAACAGGCGATCGAGTCGTCCGGCCTGTTGCAGCGGCACCCGGAGATCGACCTGGCTAAGTCCAGGTTCGGTATCTACGGCAAGCTGGCCAAGGCGGACACCCTCCTGCGCGAGCAGGACCGTGTGGAAATCTACCGCCCGCTCACCGCAGACCCGAAGGAGGTGCGCAAGCAGCGCGCCGCCGAGGGCAAGGTGATGAAGAAGGGCGGCGGGCTGGCCGAGGAATAGCCTCCTCGCAGAAGGCGGGGGGCTCTATTTGCACCAGTCGGCCACGGACTTTCGGACGCCCGCAAGTTCCGCTTCGCGCGCTTCCCCGTCGAGGGCCTCGCGGTCCCCCTTGTCGTTGATGCGGAAGCGAGTCTGGCCGGATTCGATGCCCTGGAGTGCGCTCCTGGCGCGTTCGCAGTTCTTCTGCCGTTCCTCAAGCGCCGACTTTTCCTTCTCGGACTTTCCGGCCGCCTCCTTCGCTTGCAGCCGGCGCTTCCTGGCCTCCGCCTCGCTTTCCGCCTGTTGCTTGCGGGCGGCGGCCGTCGCTTCGGGGGGCGGCGATGTCATCGGGCCCATCTTGCGGGCATCGAGGCCGTGCTCGATCGGCGGCTGGTCCGAATAGTGAATCCTGCCGCCGGCATCCTTCCACGTATAGACCTGGGCGGCAGCGGCCAAGGGCAGCAGGACGAAAACGGAGAGAAGGGTGACGACGGGGCGCATGGGGGGATCCTTGGTTTGCCCGGGTATGGCAGGCCCGCGTATAATACGGCTTTGGCATCGAGGAAAAAAGCATGCGACTCATCCAGAAGGCGCTGACGTTCGACGACGTCCTCCTGGTTCCCGCCCACTCGGCGATCCTGCCGCGCGACGTTACCCTGGCGACCCGCCTTACCCGCAACATCCGGCTCAACCTGCCCCTCGTTTCCGCCGCCATGGATACGGTGACGGAGGCGCGCCTGGCCATCGCCATGGCCCAGGAAGGCGGCATCGGCATCGTCCACAAGAACCTCGATCCGATGGCCCAGGCCGCCGAGGTGGCCAAGGTCAAGCGTTTCGAGTCGGGCGTGCTCAAGGATCCGATCACCATTCCCCCGGACATGACGGTGCGTGAGGTGCTCAGCCTAACCCGCACCCACAAAATCTCCGGCCTACCGGTGGTGGAAAGCGGTCGCGTGGTCGGAATCGTCACCAACCGCGACCTGCGCTTCGAAACGCGCCTCGACGAGGTGGTCGGCAACATCATGACGCCGCGCGAGCGCCTAGTGACGGTGAAGGAAGGCGCCTCGGTGGAGGAGGGCAAAGCCCTGATGCACAAGCACCGCCTCGAGCGGGTGCTGGTCATCAACGATGCCTTCGAACTGCGCGGCCTGATGACCGTGAAGGATATCCTGAAGGCCACCGAATACCCGTTTGCCGCCAAGGATCCTCAGGGCCGCCTGCGCGTCGGCGCCGCCATCGGCGTCGGCGAGGGCACCGAGGAGCGCGCCGCGCTGCTCGCCGAGGCCGGCGTCGATGTCCTGATCGTCGATACCGCCCACGGCCATTCCCAGGGCGTGTTGAAACGCGTCGAATGGGTCAAGAAGAATTTCCCGCAGGTCGACGTGATCGGCGGCAACATCGCCACCGGCGCGGCGGCGAAGGCCCTGGTCGACCACGGCGCCGACGGCGTCAAGGTCGGCATCGGCCCCGGTTCCATCTGCACCACGCGCATCGTCGCCGGCGTCGGCGTACCGCAGATCACGGCGGTCGACAACGTCGCCAACGCGCTCGCTTCCACGGACGTTCCCCTGATCGCCGACGGCGGCATCCGCTATTCGGGCGACATCTCAAAGGCCATCGCCGCCGGCGCGCATTCCGTCATGATGGGCGGGCTTTTCGCCGGCACCGAGGAGGCGCCGGGCGAGACCGTGCTCTTCCAGGGGCGGTCCTACAAGTCCTACCGCGGCATGGGCAGCCTGGGCGCGATGAAGCAGGGCTCTTCCGACCGCTACTTCCAGGACAACGAGGCCAACGTCGAGAAGCTGGTGCCGGAAGGCATCGAAGGCCGCGTGCCCTACAAGGGCCCCGTCACGGCGGTGATCCATCAGCTGATGGGCGGCCTGCGTTCGTCGATGGGCTACGTCGGCTGCGCGACCATCGAGGAGATGCGCGCGAGGGCCGAGTTCGTCGAGATCACCTCGGCCGGCATCCGCGAGTCGCATGTGCATGACGTCCAGATCACCAAGGAAGCGCCGAACTACCACGTCGAATGATGTCCCACCAGAAAATCCTCATCCTCGATTTCGGTTCCCAATACACCCAGCTCATCGCCCGCCGCGTGCGCGAGCAACAGGTCTATTGCGAGCTGCATCCCAACGACGTTTCCGACGCATTCATCCGCGAGTTCAACCCTCAGGGCATCATCCTTTCGGGCGGGCCGAACTCGGTCTATGAGGACGAGACGCCGCGCGCGCCGGATGCCGTGTTCCAGCTCGACGTGCCGGTACTGGGCATCTGCTACGGCATGCAGACCATGGCGGCGCAGCTCGGCGGCAAGGTCGAGGGCGCGCACAAGCGCGAGTTCGGCTACGCAGAAATCCGCGCGAGGGGCCATTCGGCGCTGCTCAGGGACATCCAGGACACCGCGACCCCGGAAGGCTTCGGGTTGCTCGACGTCTGGATGTCGCACGGCGACAAGGTCACGGAGCTGCCCGCCGGCTTCAAGGTCATCGCCTCGAACGACTCGACGCCCATCGCCGGCATGGGCGACGACGCCCGCCGCTTCTACGGCGTGCAGTTCCATCCCGAGGTTACCCACACGATCAAGGGCCGCGAGATATTCACCCGCTTCGTGCGCGACGTCTGCGGCTGCCGCGGCGACTGGAACATGCCGGACTATGTGAGCGAGGCCATCGCCAAGGTGCGCGAGCAGGTCGGCAAGGACGAGGTGATCCTCGGCCTTTCCGGCGGCGTCGATTCCTCGGTCGTCGCGGCGCTGCTGCACAGGGCCATCGGCGACCAGCTCACCTGCGTTTTCGTCGACAACGGCCTCTTGCGCCTCAACGAGGCCGAACAGGTGATGCAGACCTTCGCCCGCAATCTCGGCGTCAAGGTGATCCACGTCGACGCTTCGGCGCAGTTCATGGGGCATCTGGCCGGCATCACCGACCCGGAGCAGAAGCGCCGCATCATCGGCCGAGAGTTCGTCGAGGTCTTCCAGGCCGAGGCGAAGAAGCTGCCCAACGCGCGATGGCTGGCGCAGGGCACCATCTATCCGGACGTGATCGAGTCGGCCGGCGCCAAGACCAAGAAGGCGCACACCATCAAGAGTCACCACAACGTCGGCGGCCTGCCCGAAACGCTGAACCTGAAACTCTGCGAGCCGCTGCGCGAACTGTTCAAGGACGAGGTGCGCGAGCTGGGGCTGGCGCTGGGCCTGCCGCACGAGATGGTCTATCGCCACCCGTTCCCCGGCCCGGGCCTGGGCGTGCGCATCCTCGGCGAGGTGAAGAAGGAATACGCCGACCTGCTGCGCCGGGCCGACGCCATCTTCATCGACGAGCTGCGCGCAGCCGACTGGTACGACAAGACAAGCCAAGCCTTCGCCGTCTTCCTGCCGGTCAAGAGTGTCGGCGTCATGGGCGATGGCCGCACCTATGAATACGTCGTGGCGCTACGCGCCGTCGAAACCCAGGACTTCATGACTGCGCGCTGGGCGCAGCTGCCCTACGACCTCCTCGGCAAAGTCTCCAACCGCATAATCAACGAAGTGCGCGGCATCAACCGCGTCGTCTTCGACATCTCGGGCAAGCCGCCGGCGACCATCGAGTGGGAATAATTACATAGCGTTTCGGTACTATTCGTACCTATTCAAAAAACACGAAAACTCCTTGGTAAAACAAGGGGTTTTCTGTTTTTTACTATTCCTGACTATTCAGGGTAGCCCGCTTCTGGTGACGGTATCGTCGACGGTATTGGTATTTCTTGAGAGCTCACGTAACATCGATACCGTCAACATCAAATGGACGCGTTGACGGTATCGTGAAATGCAAAACCCAGTAACCATGCGTGTTAGCGGGCGAAATTTGGAAATTTTGCGTTGACGGTATCGGCGACCAGAAAAGGGCCACCATGCTTACCGATACCCAACTGAAGAACCTCAAGCCGACCGGCAAGCTGTACAAACTGGTCGATCGTGACGGCCTCTATGTGGCGGTTACTCCGTCCGGAGTTATTTCCTTCCGATACGACTATCGACTGAACGGTCGGCGAGAAACCCTCGTTCTTGGTCAATACGGTCCAGAAGGCCTTACCTTGGGCGAGGCCAGGGAAAAACTGATCGGAGTTAAGCGGGAAATTGCCGCGGGGAAGTCACCGGCAAAGGAAAAGCAGCGTTCGATTCAGAAATCCAAGGCAGCTAAGACTTTCGGCGAGTTCTCGACCCTGTGGCTGAAGGAATATCGCATGGCAGACAGTACCCGGGACATGCGGAAATCAGTCATTGATCGCGATATCGAGCCCGAGTTTGGCCGACGCCTTCTCAAGGAAATCGCGGCCGAAGATTTGCGGGCACTGTGCGAACGGGTCAAGACTCAACGCAACGCACCGGCAACGGCCGTTCATATCCGGGACATTGTTGCTCAGGTTTTCAGGTTTGCGATCGAGCGTGGTCACAAGGTCGCAAATCCTGCCGATGATGTCAGGGCATCCTCGATCGCGACCTTCAAGCCCAAAGATCGGGCGCTTTCCCCAGATGAAATCAGGATGTTCTTTCAGGAGCTGGATTTGGTACCGACTCTGCCCACCATCCGGTTGGCGCTGAAGCTTGTTCTTCTTACACTTGTGCGCAAGGGGGAGCTTCTCAATGCGACCTGGGATGAGATGGATTTCGTCGGTGCCAAGTGGATCATCCCCGCGCAGAGAATGAAGGCCAGAAGGCCCCATGTGATTTACTTGCCCGACCAGGCTATGGACATCATGATTGCCCTGAAGACCTGCGCAGGAGGATCCAATTTCATCCTGCCGTCCAGGTATGAAGGTGACAAGGGCATGTCCAACAATACCCTCAACCGCGTTATTACTGTCACGGTCGAGCATGCGAAGAAAAAGGATTTGCCCCTGGAAGATTTCACCGTTCATGATCTCCGCAGAACGGGTTCAACGCTTCTTCATGAGGCGGGATTCAATACCGACTGGATTGAGAAATGCCTGGCCCATGAACAGAAGGGCGTCAGGGCCATCTACAACAAGGCAGAGTACGCGGATCAGCGCAAGGACATGCTCCAGCAATGGGCAAATATGGTTGATGCGTGGATTGCCGGGAAAGAAGTCACACCCATTCTTCGTCCTACCCGCGCGGCGGCCTAGAAATTTGATGCAACCGAGCGGGCTTGTGCCGGCGTCAGGCCTGTTTTCGGACAGGTCTGAATTTGCGTTTTTGGACATCCGGCGGAAGCTGGGATTGGATGAGCGCCGAGCGTCTTTCTTGAATCCAGTTCTCCACTTCGTCAAGATCCCAGACAACGCAACGTGGCGTTAGATTGAATCTATTGGGAAAGCCACCGGACTTTTCGAGCCGGTAAATTGCCGAGTCGGAAAGTGGGATGAGATGGAGTAATTCTTCGCGTCTGATCAAGCGCTTGACCTGAATTGGTTTGCTCATTGTCGATTCCTGACTATTCAGTACTATCGACAATTACAGCTCACCATGGACCGGCTAGGATTTCGAAATCGATCCAAAAAGGGCGTATTTCGAGATTCCGTGCCAATCTCTTTTCGTCTGCTGTGTCTACGGTCGCGCCGCCCGCGCGGCTTTGCGTCATGCTGATATCTGGCCGCGGATCGAGGCTCGTCTGGTGCTGGGCGAAAACGCGGGCCAAGCCATGCAGTTCGCCTCCAGCGGTTCGAGCCAGGGCGGCATCGTGCCGCTGTCGCTCTCTCGAGCACCGGAACTTGCCAGGCTGGGGAACTTTGCCCTGTTGCCGGCGGAATGGCATGCCGACGAGCCCTTGCGCCAGCGCATGGCGCTGACGAAGAAAGCCGGTGCGGCGGCCGAGGCGTTCTACCGCTATCTGCAACAGCCGGCGGCGCGGGAGATTCTGGCCCGTTACGGCTTCGCGCAGCCGGACGCGGCAAGGCGCTGAAGCCGTGGATTGGGAGACCATCACCCTCTCGCTGAAGCTCGCGGCGGCAACCTTGATCGTGCTGCTGCCGCTGGCAATCGCCACGGGCTATTGGCTGGCGGTAACGCGCTGGCGCGCCAAGCCCTGGATCGAGGGCCTGCTGGCGCTGCCGCTGGTGCTGCCGCCGACGGTGATCGGTTTCTACCTGATGGTCGCCATGGGCGGACAAAGCTGGCTCGGGCAGTGGTACGAGCGTATCGCGGGAACCACGCTGGCCTTCAGCTTCAGCGGGCTGGTAGTGGCCTCGGTGATTTTCAACATTCCCTTCGCGGTGCAGCCGATCCAGCGCGCGTTCGAGGGCATCGCGCCGGACATCCGCGAGGCCGCGCAATGCTGCGGGCTGAGCTTCCGTCAAGCCTTCACGCGCATCGAACTGCCCCTGGCCTGGCCCGGCATCCTCTCGGCGGCGGTGATGAGCTTCGCCCATACGCTGGGCGAGTTCGGCGTGGTGCTGATGGTGGGCGGTAATATTCCGGGCGAAACCAAGACCGTCGCCATTGCGATCTATGACCGGGCGCAGGCGTTCGACCTCGCCGCCGCCGGATCGATGTCCTTGCTGCTGCTGGCGATTTCGCTGGTCACCATCGCCGTCAGCTACGGCTATGTGGAGCGACTGATGCGGCGGCGCGCGTGAGCATCGAACTGGAACTGCGCCACGGCGGGCCGTGCCTCGATCTGACGGCTACCCTGCCGGCAGGCGAGATCACCGCGCTGCTGGGGCCGTCCGGCTCCGGCAAGACCTCGATCCTGCGGGCGATTGCCGGCCTGCTGCGGCTCGACCGCGAGAGGGTGTCGGTCGGTGGCGAGCCCTGGAGCGACAGCGGGCGCGGCTTCCATCTGCCGACGCGCCGACGCCAGGTGGGTTTCGTCTCCCAGCATTACTCATTGTTTCCGCACTTGAGTGTCTTGGCCAACGTCGAAATGGCGCTGCTGCACCTGGCGCCGAACGAGCGGCGCGAGCGCGCACGCGCGAGCCTGGAACTGACGCAGGTCGCGGCACTGGACGATCGCATTCCGCGCGAGCTTTCCGGCGGCCAGAAGCAACGCGTGGCCCTGGCGCGTGCGATAGCCCGCGAGCCAAGGGTGCTGCTGCTGGATGAGCCGTTCTCCGCCGTCGATCGCAGCACCCGAAAACAGCTTTACGTCGAATTGCTGCGTTTGCACGAGCGGATCTCGGCCACCATGGTCCTCGTCACCCACGACCTGGATGAGGCGGCGCAACTGGCCAGCCACCTGTGCCTGGTGAAGGACGGCCGTCTGTTGCAGGCAGGGCCGACGCGCGAGGTGCTGGCTCACCCGACTGGCGAGGCCGCTGCGCGCCTACTCGACATGGCGAATATTTTCGATGGTAGCCAGGAGGTCGCGGACGGCCCGCGCGCCGTGCTGCGCTGGGGGCCGCATGTGCTGCGCGTACGCCGTCCGGGGCCGGCGTCGGGCAAGGTGCGCTGGGCAATCGCGCCCGGCAATGTCCTGCTGGTTCGTCCCGACAAACCCTGGAGCGGACATCTGGAAAACCCGGTGAACGCCACCGTCGGCGAACTCATTCCGCTCGGCGCCGAAGTCCTGGTCTGGCTGGTACCGGAAGGCTTGCCGGACGTGCGCCTGCAAATGCGCCTGCCGCTACGCGCGCTGACGCGGTATCCACTGCTGCCGGGGCAAGCGGTCACCGTCTGCCTGCGCGGCGCCGATCTGCTGGTTTTCGGCGATGACACTGCGTTGCGCGGTATCCCCCAAGGGGACTTCCTTCGGGGCGTCGCCAGCGCCGGCGCGGTGCGTCCCTTCGGGAACTCTTGAGCATGCTGTTCGAGGTCCCCGGCGTCGTCGTTATGTGCTCAGGTTCTTCCTTGGCGTCTCGCCAGCGCCGTCCCACAAGGGGATACCGCTTCGCATAACTTTCCATTGACGCGCTACACTTGCTCCATGGATCGACGTGCTTTCCTTTCCCTTGCCGGCGCCGCGCTGCTGACCGCTCCCTGGCGCGAGGGCGGCGTTGCACGGGCGGCACTGCCCGCCCTTGCCGGCGACGACATCTGCCGCAACGCGCGTGCGCTGCCCATTCTCGTCGCCTCCACCGGCACTGGCGAACTGTCCTATCAGGGCACGCACATCCTCGCCTTGGGCGCGATGAAAGACCTCGCAACGGCCTTCGCCGCAAGCGGCGGGCGTCTTGCGGTGACCGGTGGCGGCTGCGACGATGGTATCGCCGGCGTCAAGCGCAATCTCTCCGATTTCGGCGGCATGTGCTGTCCGGTCAAGGGCTCTGCCGCCGAGGGCTTGCCGCACCTGGTCGTCGCGCAGGACATGAAGGCGGTGGTCGCGCATCCTTCCAATAACGTCGCCGGCCTGTCGCTGTCCCAACTCAAGCAGGTGGCGCGTGGCAGGATTCTCGACTGGCGCGAACTCGGCGGCGAAACGAAACCCGTTGCGCAAGTGGTCCGCCGCCACTGCCCCGATTACGTCGAACCGGTACGCGCCGCCTTGCTCGACAACCGGCCGGACTGGTCGGGCAAGGCGCTGTTCGTTGATACCGACGAACAGATCGTCGACCTGGTCTCGCGCTTCCCGGCGGGGCTGGGCGTGGTGAGCTGGGTCTTCGCCCGGCCATTGGTCGAATCCGGCAGGCTTCGTCTGCTGGCGCTGGACGGCCTGCGACCCGACCGCGACCGGTCGCGTTATCCGCTGACAGGGCCGCTGTCGCTGATCTTCCGCGCCTGGGACGCCAAGCGCATGACGCCGTTCTTCGACTTCCTGTATGGCGACCGGGGGCGAGCCATCGTCACGCGCGACCTGATCCCGGTTTCGCGCGAGCAAGCCGGCTACCGGGGCGCTTCTACCTTCGGCCGCGCCTGATCGGCCGCCGCGCTCGTCAGGGGCAGGCGCACGATCACCCGGCCACCCACACCGGCATCCGCTTCGCCAAGCTCGATGTTGCCGCCGTGGGCGCGGGCGATGGCGAGCGCCGAGGCCAGGCCCAGCCCGGTGCCGCCGGCCTTGGTGGTATGGAAGGGTTCGAACAGTCGTTCGCGTGCCTGCGGTGAAAAGCCTGGCCCGCTGTCGGTGATCGCGAGGCGGGCCTGACCAGCCTCGCTGTTGGCCTCGATCGTCACCACACCATCCGGCCCGCAGGCGTCGCGCGCATTGCTCAGCAGGTTGTCGAGCATTTGCTCGATCTGGAGCCGGTCGACCTCTACGGGCAGAGCGTCCGACGCGACGACGGCCGCTTTCCAGCGCTGGCCGATTTCGCGCACCAGCGCGGCGAGGTCGAGCGGCGCTGCCTGCACGCGCACCGGCCGGCCGTAGTCGAGCAGCAATTCCAGCGTGCGCATGCAGCGCTCGCCGTGATGCACGATACGGCGCAGATCCTCGGCGAGCTGCGGATCGGCCGGCGGAGTTTTTAGCGCCAGTTGCGCGGTGTTGGCAATCACGGTCAGCGGGTTGTTGATATCGTGCGCCACGCGCGCGGCGACGCGGCCGATCGCGGAAAGCTGTTCCTGATGCGCGACTTTTCGTTCGAGTTCGCGCAACTGGGCGAGATCGGCGGTCATGGCGTTGAAGGCGCGGGCCAGGCGCGCCACTTCGGTTTCACCGGGCGCGTCGACACGCTGGCTGAAGTCCCCGCGTCCGACCGCTGCCGACGCCCGCGACAGGGCCGCCAGCGGTTTGAGCTGCCAGCGCAGTTGAATGGCGAGAAACACCGCCAGCAGCACGCCGCCGCCAAGGAGAATGACGACCAGCACGGCCTTCGCCCCGGCCAGCGCTTCGCCCACCGTGTCCGGCAAATTCAATTCCAGCGCCACGGGCGGCAGTTCGATACGTGTCGCACCGGATGCGGCTACGCCATCGACCACCTTCAGCGAAGCCGGGTAGAGCGCCGGCAGGCCGGCGGCCAGCACCTTCTCCAGCGGCCGCGCGACGCGCAGCACGGCGATGGGATTGCCCTCGCGCATCAGGGGTGCATCGGCCACCAGCCAGGCGTGGCCATCCTCATGCAAGAGCCTGCTGGCGGGAAGACCGTCGGTACGCGGAGCCGCTTTGAAAGTCGGCGCTGGCGACGCCCCGAAGGAAGTCCCCTTGGGGGACACGGCAATGATCCGGCCCGCATCGCCCCACAGGCTTACCGCCTCGAAGCCGAAGGCGTGTGCGATGCGTTCGACGGCGGCTTGCGGATGATCGCGCTCGCCGGCCAGATAGAGGTGATAGAAGGTGCTGTTGTTGAGGTCGGCATCCTTCGCCAGCAGCGCGGCAAGGCTTACCAGGCGCGCGCCCTCGGCATCGACCAGGCGGCGCACCTCATCGCTGGCGCGGACGATCTGCTCGGAGCGCAAGCGCGAAAACTGTCCGCTGACGAAATGATCGAGACCGAAGAACAGGGCCGCGACGCCCAGCGCCAGCGCGGCGAACACGGTGGCCAGCAGGCGCACCAGCAGCGAATGGCGAAAGGGGGCGGCGGTATTCGGTATCATCACGGCATGAGTGTAGCCCAGCCCGCCACGGAAACTTTCGATGTCCTGATCGTCGAGGACGAACCCCACATCGCCGCCATCATCAAGCGCATCGTCGAGAGTGCGGGGGCTTACCGGGCGCGCATGCTGATCGACCCCAATGACATGGACGCCGCGCTCGACCCGCTTCCCGATCTGGTATTCACCGACCTGTCGATGCCGGGCCTGGATGGCTTCGAGGTGATCCGCCGCATCCGGGAACGCGACGCCGACCTGCCGGTGGTGGTGGTGAGCGCCCATGCCAGCCTGGAAAACGCCGTGCGCGCGGTGAAGGCAGGGGCTTTCGACTTTCTGGCCAAACCCTTCAAACCCGAGTCCGTCGAACTGATCCTGGCCAAGACCGAGCGCGACCGCGCCTTGCGCCGCCGCGTTGCCGCCGCCGATCCTGAACTCGCGGCGCTGCTCGGCGAAAGCGCCCAGATGCGGCGTGTGCGGCAATGGATCGCCACCGTGCGCAGCACGCGCACCAACGTGCTGATCGAAGGCGAGAGCGGCACCGGCAAGGAACTCGCCGCACGCGCCCTCCACGGCAAGCGCGGCGCCTTTGTCGCCGTGAATGCCGCCGCGATTCCCGAGGGGCTGGCTGAAGCCGAGTTGTTCGGCTACCGGCGCGGCGCCTTCACCGGCGCCACGCGCGACCATATCGGCCTGCTGCGCGAAGCGGATGGCGGCAGCTTGTTTCTCGACGAGGTGAATGCCATGCCGCCGGCCCTGCAAGCGAAGCTGTTGCGCGTGCTGGAAGAAAAGCGTCTGCGCCCGGTCGGCGGCAGCCAGGACGTGGCGACGGATTTTCGCCTGATCTGTGCCGCCAACGTCGCGCTGGAAACCCTGGTCGCGCAGGGCGGATTTCGCCGCGACCTCTACCATCGCATCAACGTCCTGCACCTGCGCCTGCCGCCCTTGCGCGAACGCCGCGAGGACATTCCGCATCTGGCCGAGCACTTCCTGCAACGCTACGCGCGCGCCCACGGCCGCAACTGTCGCCGCCTTGCGCCGGAAGTGCTGACGGCGCTGAATGCCGCCCCCTGGCCAGGCAATGTGCGCGAGCTGGAAAACGTGGTCGAGCAGGCCGTCGTGCTCTGCCCGCCGGAACGAACCGAACTGCCGGTCGATGTGCTGCCACCCGCGCTGGGCGGGCGCGGCTGGGCCGATTCCGCCGCGCCGGAACGCGATACCCCGCTGGCGCTCGCCGAAGTCGAGCGCCGCCACGTGCACGAAGTGTTGCGCCGCACCGGCGGCAACAAGTCCGAGGCGGCGCGTCTGCTCGCCATCGACTACAAGACCCTGCTGCGCAAGCTCGCCAGCTCTGGCGAAACGCCATAACCGGCGCGCCGAGGCAGGGCAAAACGCCCACACAGAAGCGGGCCTTTCGGGCCAGTCTGCGCCTGGGTTTTCATTCGACTCAATGGCTTGCGGCGGCGTTCGGCAGCCGGCACGCAAGCTGCATTGATTCCAGTCGAGCGCAGGCCCGAGCCGCGCCGCTATCCGAAAAATCATCAGGAGGAATCCCATGAAGCTATCCCTGCCCAGGCTGCTGACCGCATCGTTCGCCAGCGTTGCCGCCGCCGGTTCGATAGGCGTTGCCAGCGCCGCCACCGCCGCCGACGTCAAGGTCACCTGGCCGAGCGTGATCGTCCACCTTCACGCCGGCAACGGCAAGGCCTACCTGGTCGATCCCGCCACCGACACGGTGGTCGCCACGCTCGACACCACCAAGGGCGCCGCCCTCGGAGCCACCACGCCGAATGGAACCAAGGTCTATGTCGGCGCCGAAGCCGAGAGCAGCGGCGCCGTCACCGTCATCGACCTGAAACAGCGCAATGTGGCCGCGCGCATCCATACCGGCACCCGTCCCAAGCATCCGTCGGTGAGTCCCGATGGCAAGTGGGTGATGGTCAATCACTGGGGCCTCGACAACGGCAAGCTGCGGGTGTCCTTCATCGACACGGCCAGGGACCGAGTCGGCGAGAACGTCGAGATCGCGGTCGCCGGACAGGCCAAGGGGCCGACCTCTATGCACAACGCCTGGAGTTACGACAGCAAGCTGGCCTTCACCGTCGACCGGGTCGACGACAATCTCGTGGTGATCAATGTCGGCGACTGGTCGGTGAAGAAGATCAAGACACCTTCCAAGCCGCACTACGTTTCGCCCAGCCCGGACGGCAAGGAACTGTGGGTGACGGTGGAAGGCAAGGACGCCGACAAGGAGCGTCCCGCTGCGCTGGTCTATGACCTGACCAAGGCCGACATGCCGATGATCGCCCGCGTCGACATGCCGCTCAAGAATCAGGGCGTGATCGAGGGCCACCACGGCAACTTCACCCAGGACGGCCGTTATTTCTTCATCCTCAATCGAGGTCCAGGCAGCAAGGCCGAGGGCAATGAAGTGGCGGTGTTCGACGCCAAAACCAAGAAGTATGTTGACCGCACCGACACCGGCAGCAGCGGCATCGGCCACACCTACAACACGCCGGATGGCAAATACGCGGTGGTGACCAACTACGGCAACAACAAGATATCCATCATCGATGCCAAGACCTTCAAGCTGGTCAAGGATCTGACCATCGGCAAGGGCCGCATGGGTCATGTTGCCTTCACCTCCGACAGCCGCTGGGGCTATGTGTCCAACGCCGGCGACGGCAACCTGCACAAAATCGACATGAGCACGCTGGAACTGGTCAAGGAGATCCAGACCGGCAATGCCGCCGGCGGCACGCAGGTGTTGAACGTCTGGACCAATATCTTCGAAGAATTGCCGCGCTGAGTTGTCCCTCATCAAGCGTGGATGGCGGTGGGGCCCAGTTGGCTTGGTCCTCGCCGATTTTCTGCTGGTGGGACGGCACTGCTTGCCGCCTCATGGGCGCGAATCGGTGGTGGCAGTGATCGGGGCGCGACGTGGGAGGTTTTACGGGGAAGATCGGTACGAAATCGACGATTGTCGGCCTACATTCTCGAGCCGGACATCCCCCAGCCGAAGGACGGCCGGGTGATGGAGCTATACCCTTAGCCTTTGCGTCGAGTGCCAATCACGAGGGCGATGCCCCCAAGGATTGCCAGGGAGCCAAGTGTCAGGCGAGGCGTTATCGTCTCGCCGAGAAAAAGCACACCGCCGAGCGCGGTCAGCACGGGCACGCTGAGTTGCACGGTGGCTGCGTGCGTGGCGGTCAATCCCGGGAGGGCGGTGTACCAGATGGCGTATCCGACTCCGGAGGCGAGTGCGCCCGACGCGATCGCGGAGGTGATTCCCGGCCAGTCTGCGGCAAGCGGTATGGGAGCGATGATGACCAGCGCCAAGGCCAAGGGAACGGCGCGCAGGAAGTTGCCGGCCGTCGCTTCGATGGCACTGGTGGTGCCGCGACCGCGCAGGGAATAGACGCCCCAGGCGGCGCCGGCGACGATCATCAACGCGGCACTGAACGGCGGTGGCGCGGTCAGCCCCGGCAGCAGCAGCCCGATCAGGCCGGCGATGGCGAGCAACAGACCGAGTATTTGCGCAATGCGGAGACGCTCTCCAGACCAGATGCCATAGCCGATCATGGTCAATTGCACAGCGCCGAACAGCAGCAGGGCCCCGACGGCGGCGGATAGCTGCAGGTAGGCATAGGAGAATCCGGCTGCGTAGGCGAAAAGCGCCAGGGCGGAGCGCCAGCTGCCAGCAGGCGGGCGGGGGGCGTTGCGTTGTTGCCACCAGACGATGAGCAGCAAGGTGATGGCGCCGGAGGCGATGCGCACGCCGGTAAAACTGGCGGCGTCGATACCCGTGCCTCGTAGCGCGAGGCGGCAGAGGAGCGAGTTTGCCGCAAAGGCGGTCATAGCCAAGGCGACTAGCAGGAAAAGCCGGCTGCTGTACGAACCTGGGGTAGGCTGCGGCGCTGAGTTCATGGTTTGTCTCCGCAAGGGTTGTATATTTCTTGTCGGGTACGACGGGATCAAAGCAGCGGGTCCGGTATCTGAATCGCCGGGAACCGCGCGGATGGGCGCCCGGTTACCGTCCGCAAGCGGCGACGTGAGCACTCCCGGTGTTTCTTGCAGGGAGTGCTTGCGTCGTCGGCGATTTAAGATTTTCTGCTGGCGGGACGGCACTGCTTGCGGCTCAAGCGAGCAACAGCAATGCTTGCATGTCCTTCGTCATATCTATTCAGTAATATGCTTACCGTGGAATCATATCAGTCATGTTTTCGCGGCGGAACCCTGTGTCCGGGCCTGTCGTTTATCACCGACGCCGGACTGACTCAAACGCGGAAACCACCGCAACATGCGAAAGTCGCCATGGATCAGTCCGTGCGCCACCAGGCCTGCAGCCAGCCCCCAGAATGCCCCACCCAGGCCGAACAGCGTGATATTGGCCGCGGTCGCAAGGAAGGTGATGAGCGCCGTTTCACGCCCGCGTAAATCGACCAGTGCGGTGGCAAGGCTGCCCCCAATCGCCCCGAGCAGGGCAAGACCGGCCAGCGTGGTAATGAAGGTCGGCGGCAGTACCACGAACAAAGTCGCCAGCGTCGTGCCGAAGGCGCCAACGAGGACGTAGAAGACGCCGCAGGCGAGGCCGGCGATGTACCGCTTCCCGGATTCTTCGTGCGATTCCTTGCCGGTGCAGATCGCCGCCGTGATCGCCGCGACGTTGAAGGCATGCGAGCCGAACGGCGCCATCAACAGCGAGCCGAATCCCGTCACGGTGAGGATCGGATTGGCACTGGTCTTGAACCCGTCGTTGCGCAGTACCAGCATGCCCGGCATGTACTGGCCGGTCAACGTGATGACGAACAGGGGGATCGCGACGCTGAGCAGCGCGGTCATCGAGAAGGCGGGGGGCGTGAATACAGGCATGGCCAGTTCCAGAGCCACGGTTCCGAAGCTGACCTGTCCCATTCCGAGCAGGAGTGCGATGCCGGCGATCAGCACGCCGACTATCGCATAGCGTGCGGTAAACCGGCGCAGCAAAGCATAGGTGAGAATCAACGCGCCGACGAGCAATGGGTCCATGCCTGCACTGCCAAATGCGCCAATACCGAAGCGCAGCAGAATGCCGGCGAGCAACCCCGCGGCGATACCGGGCGGAATCATTTTCACGACCCGCTCGAAATAGCCCGACGCCCCCAGCACGATGAAGCCGACGGCGGACAGCATGTAAGCGCCGATCATTTCCGCGTAGGGTGTATTCGGCAGTACGGCGATGAGGAAGGCCGCGCCCGGCGTGGACCAGGCGGTGATGATCGGCTCGCGATAGCGGAAACTCAGCCAGGCGCCCGTCAATCCGACGCCGATCGAGACCGACCAGATCCACGAAGCTGTCTGCTCCGGACTGAGTCCTGCCACCTTCGCCCCCTGAAAAACCAGGATGAAGGTGCCGCCGTAGTTGACGATGACGGAGATGAGCGCCGCGATGATCGGGTGCGTCAAGTCCGCAGGCCGGATGGAAGCGGAATTCATGCGTCGTGTCCTTGAATGGGATTGGGTTGCATGGCGCGCAGAATGCCTACAAAATGGCCTCATTGAAATATCCACTTGCGTGAAAAATAGAGGCCACTTTTCTCGTTGTCCGCCTGTTAGTAGATTTGCAGGCGTGAGTGGCGTTGAAATAAAACAGGAGCCCTGCATGAAAACTCGTGCCACCGCTTATCCGATCTGGAACCGCTTTCAGCGGTCGCCTGATGACCAGTTGTCTTTGCGCGAGCAACTGGTACGGTTCTTTCGCAAAGGGGTGGCCGACGGCACCTTGCAACCCGGCATTCGACTGCCGGCCTCGCGCGTGCTGGCGCAGGAACTTGGTTTATCGCGGATTACCGTCTCCGGGGCTTATGAGCAACTTATCGCAGAGGGCTTTCTGGAGGCGCGTCGGGGTGCCGGTACTTATGTGGCGGCACGGATTGCCGACCAAAAGTCGCTTTCATCTGCGTCTTCGCCTCAGGAACGACAACGCGCGCCTGTTTCGGTACGGGCGCGTCGTCTGGTAGGGGTGGATTCAATGTCAATGGCGCGTGCGGCATGGCCACTCACGCCCGGTCTGCCGGCACTGGATGCGTTTCCCTATGCGCTCTGGGGCCGCCTCGAAGGTCGCTTCTGGCGTCGCCGGCCGACTCCCGATCTCTCTTACGGCGATCCCCAGGGCTTTCTGCCGTTGCGCGAGGCCTTGGCGGAGTATCTGGGCGCCGCGCGTGGCGTTGTCTGCAATGCGCACCAGATCATCATCGCGCCTGGTGCGCAAGCAGCGATTTCGATTGCAACGCTGGCACTTACCGATATTGGCGATCGCGTCTGGGTCGAAAATCCCGGATACGATGCCGCTTACCGTAGCCTGGTCCTTGCCGGGGTGGCTGCGGTGGGCATCGGTGTCGATGCCGAAGGCATGGATGTTGACGATGGACGGAATCGTGCTCCCGACGCACGACTCGCAATGGTGTCTCCATCGCATCAATACCCGATGGGCGTCACCATGAGCCTGGCACGGCGTCTCGCGTTGCTGCAATGGGCCAATGATGCCAACGCATTCATCCTCGAAGACGATTACGACAGCGAATTTCGCTATGAATGTGCGCCGGCGCCCGCGCTCAAGGCGCTCGATGGCGACAACGGATGCGTGATTTACATCGGCACGCTCAGCAAGCTGCTCGCCCCCGGTCTGAGGCTGGGCTTCCTGGTCGCCTCCGACGACTTGATCGACGCGCTATGCGCAGTACGCAATGGTACTGACCACCGCGTTCCGATGCCGCTCCAGGCCACGGCGGCCGACTTCATCGGCAATGGTCACCTGGGCGCGCACATTCGGCGGTCGAAAGTGCTCTACACCGAACGACGAGCTGCGTTGCTGTCCGCGATCAATTCGGAAGGCGGCGGATGGCTTACCATGCCGACAGCTTCGACCGGGCTGCATCTGGTCACCGAGTTGCCTGATTATTGCAACGATCAGGCGCTCGCGACGGCCGCGCGGATGCGGCAGATTGGCGTTACTCCCTTGTCAGGATATTTCGTCGATCCCTCCAGAACAAAACGACAAGGACTGCTGATGGGATTTGGAAATACTCGTCCGGAATCGATGAAAGGGGCGATTCGGACGCTATGCAGTCTGATCGAATCAGGAGGCGATTCGTCAAGTATCTATTCGGGAAATGATAGATCAAACCTTTTTGGCGCACCTGATCCTTGCGGTTGGATGGGCGGTTTACTACGGAACTGATCCGGATCGATCGTCAGTTGCCATATTCTCCGTGTCAAGCCGGTGTCGCAGGGATCGGGGGCTCTCATCCCGTCACCAGAACGTCGCCCTGCGACTCGGCGAGCACATGTTTGGTGACGCTGCCCAGCAGGAATTCCTCGATCATGTCCTGGCCATGTTTGCCCATGACGATGAGATCGCAGTCTTGCTCCTGTTCCTGTTCGACGATGAGTCGCGACGGATCGCCATGCAGCGCGAGCAGCGTTGCTTTTGTCGATCCCAGGCTGGCGGTGGCGAGCGAATGCAGTTGTCGCAACGCCTTGTCCTGCGCTTCTTTCTGATAGGTGGCGCCCCGCGACACGTCGCCCAGCGCACGTAGCGATGCTTCAGTCGGCGTGAGGCCGGCGGCGATGGCGAGCGAATGCAATTGTTGCAGCGCTTCGTCCTTTGCCCTTGCCCGGTAGTGTTGGATAAGGGCCTCTTCGACGCCGGCAAAGGCCAGCTTTCCCTCGAATGGCGCCTCGAATGCATGGAGGAGAACTATTTGGGCGTCTGGCGCAAGCGTGCGTGCCAGCCGGAGGGCCGCAGCCGCCCCCGGGGAGAAATCGACCGGGACAAGAATGCGGCGATAGGGTTCGTGCGGTGCTTGTTTGACCACCAGCGTCGGGCGCCGCGTCAGGCGCAGCAGGCGCGCGGCCGTGGAACCGAGCCACAGATAGCGAAGGAAGCCCTCGCCGCGGGCGCCGACGACGAGCAGGTCGGCGTCGATGGCATCGGCATGCGCGACGATGACCCGAAGCACGTTGCCGGCCGCGAGATGGGCGGCCGCCGACACGCCGCGGGCCTGCCCGCGTTCGGCGATGAGTTGGGACAGGACGTCATGCGCCTGTTGGCGGATGCGCTCGACGATGGGTTCGGATTCATGGCCCAGGAGGCTTCTCAACTCGTCGATGGCTCTTTGCTGGATGGCATGCATCAGCGTCACTTGCGCGCCGGATTCCGCCGCCAGGCGAAAGGCCCGATCCACGGCGTGCCGGGAGGGCGCCGAAAAGTCCGTGGCGGCGAGAATATGGAACGGTGTTTTCATGAAGTGTTCTCCCGTGCTCGAATGAGTATTGTCAGGCGGTCGATCGTTGGGCCAAGGCGCTGACAACGGCGGCAAATTGAAGAAGGGCGAGTTCCGCGAAGGGCCCGCGCACAGTCATGCCGCCTTTTGCAGCCAGGCATAGAGTCGCGGCCAGGCGTGAGGAATGAGCAGCAAGGCGACGCTGGCGGCGGCGAGATTGAATACCGTATGGACCATCGCCACCTGCCGCGTGGTGGCGAGGTCCGTGGCGAGGATCATGCCGACGACGGGTTGCAGCAACGTCGCGAAAAGCAGCACGCCAAGGAGATTGAAGCCGGTGTTGAGCAGCGCCAGCTTGCGCGCCACGGAGTCTAGCGCGCTGCTGGCCAGAAGCGCGGTGGACGTGGTGCCGATATTGGCCCCGGCAACCAGCCATACGGACACTTGCGGCGCGACGATGCCTTGGGAAACCGCCAGTACCGCCAGTCCGCTGACCACCGAGGAGGACTGCACCAAGGCCGTGAGCAGTGCGCCGAACAACAAGGCCAGTACCGGGGAGTCGAGGAATTCGTGCCACTGGCCCATCAGCGGGCCGTGTGCCAGCGGTGCCAGAGCGTCGGCTATCAGGTCCAGGGCCAGGAAGATGAGCCCGAAATAAAACGCTGCCTTGCCGTAGGGGCGCCAGGGACGTGGTCCGACGAGTGACCAGAGGCCGCCCAGGGTGACGAAGATCGGCCCAGTCCCGTCACGTTCAGGGCGACCAGCCAGGCCGTCAAGGTGGTGCCGACGTTGGCGCCGATCATCACCGCGAAGGCGCCGCGTTCGGTCAGGGTGCGATTATGCGACAAGCCCACCGCCATGGAAGTCACGGCCGACGACGACTGCACTACCGCCGTGACGCCGGCGCCGACCAGCGCGCCGCGCCAGTCGGTTCGCGTCAGGCGTCGCAACGCATCGCGCAGCTGTTTTCCGCCGAGCCGCGCCATCTCCTCGGAGAACGCCGCCAGCCCATGCAGGAACAACATGACAGCGGCCAATATCGAGAAGATCAGGGTGAGCAATGGACTCATCGGCCGATCCCGTCGCAACCCGGCCATCGGGCAATCAGAGGCACGCATGGCGGTCGCGGTATCAGCGCCACAGGCTCAGCGGCGGGTCGGTGACTACCGCGCGCAGGATATCGCCGCGCGAGACAAAACCGGCGAGGCGGCCGCCGTCGCCCATGATCGGCACGCCGTCGACGCCATGTTCCAGCATGACGGTGGCGATGCGCCGGATGTCGGTCACTGGCGCGGCGGCGACCACCGGTGTGGTCATGACATCGCTCACATGACGGCCGAGGGATTCGACGATCCGGCCGCCATCGATGTTGATCGCGGTCAGCAGGTCGCGTTCGCTGACGATGCCGACGAGTTGCGCGCCGTCGGCAAGCACGGGAGCCTGATGGATGCGGTGGTCGCGCAGGATTCGCCAGGCCTGCGCCACGTCGTCGTTGGCGGCGACGGTGACTACCTGGTGTTGCATGATCTGGTCGGCGTGGTAGAGCGGCCCGCGTTCCAGATCGCCATGCAGCATGGCGCGGTAGGCGCGAACGGCTTCCGCGTGGGGGAAACTGGCCGCGCTGGCGATGGCCTCGACGCCGGCTTCGTCTCCTTCCTGGGCGATGGCGCGGGCCGCGCGGATTCTTGTCAGCGCACGCACCCGGTTCATTTCCTCGAGCGTGCCGCTGAAAATCGGTCCGCTAAGGCCGTAGATCGAAAACATGACGCGCGCTATCGGCGCCCGGGCTCGTTTTTGATGCAGATTACCGGCACGTTCGCCAGATGCAGCACCTTGCGCGTGACCGAGCCGAGCACGATGCCCGAAATCGCGCCCAGTCCGCGCGTCCCCATGACGATGTGGTCGCAACCGAGTTCATCGGCCAGCGCCACCAGGGTTTCCGCCGGGTCGCCGAGCTTGGTATGGGTCTGGCAGGCGACATTTTTCTCGTTCAACACATGCAGGATCGGTTTCAGCGCAAGGTGCGCGTCAACCGCCAAATGATCGCTGATCGCCTCCTTTTCCATGCCGTGGGTTTGCCACTCCTGCGGCTTGGGCTGGACATTGACCACGTGCACTTCGACAGGGCCGTGCTTCTGGATGAGGTCGATCAGATACAGGGCCGCCTGGAAAGCGGAATCCGAACCATCCACGGGCAATAGCACTTTACGCATCTCAGTGTCCTTTCGCGGAAAAACATTTCAACATGAGCTTACGCGCCTCCTCCAGCAACAAGGTGCTCGAAGCAATCGCCGCCGCCAGGCACCAGTCTCCCAGGCCGAGATCGACGGTATCGAACACCGACTGTGCCGGTCCCCAGTGGACCGCCAGCACCTGCAAGCCGACCACGGCGGCAAGCGCCAGCCAGAGTTTGCCGTTGCTGAAAAACTGGCGGTTGAAAGCGCTGCCGTACTCGGCGCGGGCATTGAAGATGTTGAAGAACTGGAACAGCACGAAGGTGGTGAAGGCCAACGTCACCGCGTAGGCATGGCCGCTGCCGCCGCCCCTGCCTTCGTGTTCGCCCCAGGCATAGGCGGCCAGCGTGCCGACCGCCATGGTCAGGCCATAGAGCCCCAGGCGCCAGAGACGTTCGAGCGAGAGGATATGCGCATCGGACGGACGCGGCGGGCTGTGCATGATGCCGGGCCGCGCTGGTTCCACGCCGAGGGTCATGGCCGGCGGGCCATCCATGATGATGTTGACCCAGAGGATCTGGATCGCGGTGAAAGGCGTCGGCATGCCGAGCAGCGGCGCGCCGAGCACGGTGAGAATTGCGCCGATGTTGGTGGACAACTGGAAGCGCACGAACTTGACGATGTTGTCGTAAATGGTGCGGCCTTCCTCCACTGCGTGCACGATGCTGGCGAAGTTGTCGTCGGTGAGCACCAGAGTCGCCGCCTCCTTGGTCACCTCGGTGCCGGTGATGCCCATGGCCACGCCGATGTCGGCGGTCTTCAGCGCCGGCGCGTCGTTGACGCCGTCGCCGGTCATCGCGACGACATGGCCGCGGGCCTTGAGTGCCGCGACGATAAGCAGCTTGTGCTCGGGCGAGACGCGGGCGAACACGGCGGTGCGCTCCACCATCTTGCTCAGATCCACGGCGGAAAGCCCCTCGATCTCGCGGCCTTCGCGCGCTTCGCCGACCAGGCCCAGTTCGCGGGCAATGGCGGCGGCGGTGGCACGGTGATCGCCGGTAATCATCTTGACGGTGATACCGGCGGCCTGGCAGACGCGGATCGCCTCCCGCGCCTCGGGGCGCGGCGGATCGATGATGCCGACCAGCGCAATCAGGCTCAGATCGTTGGCCCAGGCCATCAGCGCCTCGGGGCTGGCCGCCGGGTCGAAGTCCGCCGCCGGGATGTCGCGCCCGGCCAGCGCCAGCACGCGCATCGCCGCTTCGGCCAGAGCCGTGTTTTGCGCGACATAGTCGCCACGCGCCGCATCATCCAGCGGCTGCTCGCCTTCCGGCATCAGATGATGGCTGGCACGAGCCAGCAGCACGTCGGGCGCGCCCTTGAGCCACATGCGTACCACGGCGCCATCATGGTGGAAGGTGGCCATGAACTTGTGCGCCGAGTCGAAGGGAATTTCGGCAATGCGCGGATATTTTTCGTTGAGCTGCTCCGCGTCGACCCCCGCCTTCCGCGCCAGCGCCAGCAGCGCGCCTTCGGTCGGATCGCCGATCAGTTCGCTGTCCTGGATGCGGGAATCGGAGCACAAGGCAGCCGGTGTCAGCAGCGCCGCCCAGTCCGGTATTGCATGTCCATCCTCCGCTTCGATGCCGCCCTCGCCGCCGTAACCCTCGCCGCTGACGGCAAAGCGCCGACCGAAGGCGGAGACGCGGCGCGCCGTCATCTGGTTCAGGGTCAGCGTGCCGGTCTTGTCCGAACAGATCACCGTGGTGCAGCCCAGCGTTTCCACCGCCGCCAGCTTCTTCACAATGGCGTGGCGTTTGGCCATGCGGTGCATGCCCAGCGCCAGCGTGACCGTTACCACCGCCGGCAAGCCTTCGGGAATCGCCGCCACGGCCAGCGCGATGGCGGTCATCGCGGTCTGCACCAGATCGTCGCCACGCAGAATTCCGATGACAAAGATCAGGCTCACCACGACGCCGGCGATGACCGCCAGCCGCTTTCCCAGCGCGTCGAGTTGCACCTGCAGGGGCGTGGCCGATTCGGCGGCCTCGGCCAGCATGCCGGCGATCTTGCCCATCTCGCTGTGCATGCCGGTAGCGACGACGATGGCCTCGACGCGGCCGCGCGTCACCACAGTGTTCATGAAAACCATGCAACGCCGTTCCGCCAGCGCCGACTTTTGTTCCACCGCCTCGGGGTTCTTGCCTACTGCGTGCGACTCGCCGGTGAGCGCGGCTTCCGCCACCTCGGCTGCATGGGCGTGGAGCACGCGAGCATCGGCCGGGATGCGGTCGCCCGCTTCGAGCAGCAGGATGTCGCCCGGCACCAGATCGACCGCCGGGATCAGCGCCGCATGGCCGTCGCGGCGCACGCGCGCGGTCGGCGCCAGCATGTTCTTCAGCGCCGCCAGCGCCGCTTCGGCGCGATGCTCCTGGAAAAAGCCCAGCGTCGCGTTGAGCAGCACCACAATGGCTATGACCAGCGCGTCCTTGAGATCGCCCACCGCGCCGGCCAGCACGGCGGCGCCGAGCAGCACGATGACCAGGAAATTCCTGAACTGGTCGAGAAACTTGAGCCAGGCGGGGCGCGGCGGTTTGCTGGCGAGCTGATTCGGGCCGTGCCTGGCGAGTCGGGTCGCTGCCTCGGCGGCATCGAGGCCGGCTGCCGGCGCGACACCGAGGGCGACGGCGACTGCGGCCGTGGTCCGGGCGTGCCAGGCGGGATCGTCGTCAGGGCGCGGAAGGGACGACGGATCAGACATGATCGTTACCCTGGCGGATCAGCATTACCGGCACATTCGACAAATGCACTACCTTCGTGGCGACGGACCCCAGCAGGGTGCCGAGAACGCCCGTGTGGCCGCGCGTGCCGAGCAATATCTGCGAACAGCCGTGAACATCGGCGAATTCGGTGATGGTGGGGGCCGCCTGGCCAACCAGTACATGAAGCTCGGGGCTCAGGCCGGCGGCGACCAGGAGGTCGCGGGCCCTGGAGAGTGCCTTCATGCCGGATTCCAGGTGAAATTCGCGAATCGTGCCGGCATCGATGACGTGGCTGATGTCACCCGACAGCGAGGGTTGCACATTGAGTAGATGAATTGCGGGCGGCTCGCGCCATGTCGGCAGGTTCTGCACTACCCAGGAAACCGGCCGTAGCGCGATCTCGGAATCATCGATGGGAATCAGGAATATCTGGCTCATTCTCAGCTTTCTTTGGATTCGGATTGGAAGAAATCGATAGTCTCTTGCTCCGCTTCGGCGTGCCGGAATTGGGAGTCGCCGAGATGTGGAGCGGACGATCGAGCAGACATGATTGTTAAGGTGAAACAATTCGTTCGGAGCGCCTGGTGACAGCCGAGTGAAGCGAGCAAATCAGAAGCCTCCCCGAGAGGGGAGGACGGGAGGGGCGGGCCTTCAATTGGCTTTTCGCGTGTTTCATCTTCTGTGGGTGGAGCTCGGTGCCATGAGCGTTAGCGTATGGGCGCGGCTAGGCCATACGTCCCGCAGCGACGGTCGCCGCGACGAATAAGGCGTAGGCGCCGAGAAGCATGAAGCCGCGGCTGCATCCGATGACGCCGGCGCGACCCGGAATCAGCAACAGCAGCGAGAACATGCCCATCCAGAGCGCGACGGCGATTTCCATGGGCGGGGCGGCAATCGGGTGGATGGTCGCCGCGACACCAATTATGGCCATGCCGTTGAACAGATTGCTGCCCAGCAAGGTGCCGACACCGACATCGTCGTGACCGCGCAGCCGGGCCAGCACCACGGTCACCAGTTCCGGCAGCGAGGTGCCGACGGCCACCACGGTGGCACCGATCACGTAGGCATCCACGCCGAAGGCCGTTGCGATACCAGTCGCGCCCGCGACGAACAGGTGTCCCGCGATCACCAGCGCGGCCAGGCCGGCCGCGCCGAGGGCGAACGCGTGCCAGGGATACCCGTCCGGGGAGCTTGCCGCCGGTTCGCGCGCGGCAAGGCCAGCGCGAATCATCCGCCCGATCCAGAACGTGAAGATCAGCAGCAGCACGCCACCCTCGCCGCGCGAGACAACGCCATCGCGCACGAACCAGAGGGTCAGCAGGGGCACGCCGAGGGCAAGGGCAAAGTTGCGGCCGAGTTCGCGCCGCTCCACACGGATCGGCCCAAACAGTAGCGCCAAGCCGAAGATCAGCGCGATGTTTACCACGTTGCTGCCCAGCGCATCGCCCAGGCCGATCTCCGGCTTGCCGGCCAGTGCCGCGACCGAGGAGACCGTGAGTTCCGGACTGGAGGTGGCGAAGGCGGCCAGCGTGGTGGCGACCAGCAGTTTGGGCACGCGCAGGCTCGCCGCCGCGCCCAGCACGCCCTTGAGGAACAGTTCGCCACCGACGCCGGCCAGCGCGACGGCGCCCAGAATGAGCACCAGATCGGTCATGGTGCCTCGTCAGGTGCATCGCGCGGGTCGCACATGACCAGCACATCGCATTGCGATTCCGCCAGCACATGCTTGGTCACGCTGCCGAGCAGCAGCTCCTCGGCGATGTGCGAGCCGTGCTTGCCGACGACGATCAGGTCGCAGTCGTATTCCTGCTCCATGGCGGCGATCTGCTGCGCAGGATCGCCATGGATGACCCGGCCCGAATAGGTGATCGGCGCAACCCCGGCGGCAGCCGCCAGATCCCGCAACCGCTCGCGGCGAAGCTCGGCAGCGGCGATGACGTAGCGGCGTATCACCTCATCCTCCACCCCGGCAAAGGCCAGTTTGCCCTCGTAGGGCAGCTCGAAGGCGTGCAGCAGGACAAGATCGGCATCCGGCGCCACTTGTCGCGCCATGCGGATCGCGTGGAGCGACACCGGCGAGAAATCCACGGCAACCAGCACGGAGCGATAAGCTTCGTGCGGTGCTTGCTTCACCACCAACACCGGCCGCCGCGACGACTTGCGCAGCAGGCGGGCCGCCGTTGATCCCAACAGGGCGTGACGCAGGAAGGAGTCGCCACGTGCGCCAAGAACCAGCAGATGTGCATCCAGCGCGTCGGCCTCGGCAGCGATTGTGGCAAGCGGGTTCCCCTCGGCGACCCTCGTCCGCGCCGCGACGCCGCGATTGATCGCCGCATCGCCGGTCAACTGGTCGAGGCGTGACCGGGCATCGCTGTTCAAAGCCGCCTTCACCCGAAACACGTCGTCTCCCAACATCTCGCGCAGGCCGTCGATAGCATCTAGCTCCATTGCGTGCAGGATGTAGAGTTCGCTGTCAGTACTGGCAGCCAGGTGAAAGGCACGCTCGACGGCATGGCGGGCCGGCGCGGAAAGATCGGTGGCGACGAGGATCGTCTGGGCGTTTGTCATTTGGCATTCTCCTTCACTGGGTTTTCAATCACGGGCTGGTAATCCCCGTCGCGGATGTCCTGCAGCATCTGGTCGATATCGACGGTCGGAATTTGCAGCAGCCGCAAGGCGGTCGCACCGAGACGCAGGCTGGACTCGATCGCCTCGGGATAGGCATGGATTGCCCCGGCCTCGATCAGGGCCGAACTGGCTTCGAGATCGCGCGCGCGGGCGATCACCGGTACCTGCGGGCAATGCTGGCGCAACGCGGCAACCGTCCGTAGTGCGACGGCATGACTGTCGACCGTGATGATGGCCAGGCTCGCACGCTCCGCCCGCGCCGCTGCCAACAGCTCCGCATCGGCAATGTCGCCGTAGAGCACGGCATGACCCTCGGCCTGCCCTTGCTGCACCCGCTTCGGATCGGTGTCGAAGGCCACGAAATCGACGCCGCTCGATTTCAACAGTACCGCGATGGTGTGGCCGACCCGGCCGTAGCCGCCGATCAGCACCTTGGGCGCTGGCAGCCCCGCAAGCTGGTCTGCCAGCGGGGGATCGGTGACGACTGGCTTGCTCAGGCGGCTGGCAATCGCCAGGTTATAACGGATCATCAGGACGCCCGCGATCATCGAAAACAGGACCGCTGTCAGCACGATCTGGCCGACCTCCGGGTCGATTACGCTCGACTCCAGTGCGATGGCGAGCAGCGCGAAGCCAAACTCGCCCCCCACCGCCAGCAGCAGGGCGGTGCGCCAAGCGGCGAGCGCGTCCATGCCGCTGCGGCGCACGATCAGCACGACGACCACGATCTTGCTCGACAGCAGCAGCAAGGTGCCCAACAGCGCCCAGTGCCAGATGCGCGGCAGCGTACTGGGGTCGATCAGCATGCCGATGCCGACGAAGAACAAGCCGAGCAGCACATCGCGAAATGGACGGATGCTGGATTCGACCTGATGACGGAACTCGGTTTCGCCGAGCATCATGCCCGCCAGAAAGGCGCCAAACGCCAGCGACAAGCCCAGGCTATTGGTCGTCCAGGCGGCGGCCAGCACCACCAACAGGACCGTGAGGGTGAATAGTTCGGCGGAACGTCGTTCGGCAACCAGGTGGAAGAGCGGGCGCAAGGCCCAGCGCGCGGCATAGAAGACCAGGGCGAACGCCAACATGGCCTTGGTCATGGCCCAGCCGAGTTCTCCGGCGAGGGCGTTCACGCCCGTGGCGGCGCCAAGCACGGGAATCAGGATCAGGAGGGGCACGGCCGTTACATCCTGAAATACCGATATGGCGAGGCCGAGCCGACCATACGGGGTCGCGTCCTCGCCCTGTTCGGCCAGTTGCCGGCCAATGATGGTGGAGGATGACTGAGCGAAGACGGCGCCGATGACGAAGGCCACCGCAGGGCTCAGGCCGGCCAGCCACAGCGACGTGGCCACGGCAGCAGTAGTCAACGCAACCTGCGCGGTACCGAGGCCGAGGATCTGGTGGCGCATCGCGTGCAATTGCGGCAGCGAGTAGTTGAGTCCGATCGAGAACAGCAGGAACACGACGCCGAACTCGGCCAGCACCTTGAATTCCGGGACGTGCACGGTGGGGCCGGCGGTGTGGGGTCCGAGGATCAGGCCGACCAGCAGGTAACCGAGGCTGGAGGGGATATGCAGCCGCTGGAAGGCGACCATCACCATCACGCTCACAGCCAACAGTAGGATAATTTGAACCAGATGATCCATGAGGCTTATGTGCTCGTCGTAATTGTTGGTGTAGATACTCTGTTGTAGGTGTGACTCATGACGGCGTCTCCTTGTTCCTGGTGATCGCAGTCAGGGCGTCGACCGCGTAATCGACGGCGTTGCGCATGGGATACAGGATGGTCGGGACACCCGGCCTCTTCAGCGCGCCGCCATCGAACTTCTCGCGCGCCACCACCGCCACCTGGCCGGTGAAATGCAGTTCGTGCAGTCTGCGCAGCACGATGGCCGCCGCAACCGTCACCGGAACCGGTCGTCGCCAGTTCTTTCTCATAACTCCTTCTGCAGGACACGATCGCGACCACCACGCTTTACCTCGGGACACGCTGAACTAATCAGCATTTTGTTGAATATGAGACGAACCGCCCGCAATCATTCCAGACTCACGTTCAAGCGAGCAAGAAATTGCTTGCCGAAGGCGTCTGGCGCCTCATTTTCACGGCCTCTTCCGTCTATCGTGGGCACTCCGGGCATCTCAGGACGCACCTTGGGCGTGGAGAGCGAACAATCGCCGCTTGGCAATCAGCAGATTGGCCAAACCGAACAGTGTAAAGAGTTGCGCCGCGTTCTTCGCCAGCCCACGGTAACGCGCCTTCTTCAACCCCAAGACGTTCTTCATGATGTGGAACGGATGCTCCACCTTGGCACGGATGCTGGCCTTGGCTTGCTCCATCTGCTCGCGCAATCGTCCCAGCCTGGTATCCGGCAGCGCCCTGCGCTTGCCGGGACGCAAGGCGACATGCCACGTCACCGCCGTGTTCTGATTCTCTTCCCGCTTCTCGACGCCTTGATAGCCCGCATCACCGAAGACTGCCGTCTCGTCGCCGTGCAAGAGGGCATGCGCTTGGGTGACATCACTGACATTGGCCGCCGTAGTTACTACCGTGTGCGTCAATCCGGACTCGGCATCGACACCAATGTGCGCCTTCATCCCAAAGTGCCACTGGTTGCCTTTCTTGGCCTGGTGCATTTCGGGGTCGCGCTTCCCGTCCCGGTTCTTCGTCGAGGACGGCGCGGCGATGATCGTCGCATCGACCACGGTGCCTTCCTTGAGCAGCAAGCCTTTCTGGGCGAGGTGGGTGTTGATGGCGGTAAAGATGCCTTGGGTCAGTCCATGGGTCTCGAGCAAGCGACGAAACTTGAGCAATGTTGTGGCGTCCGGTGCGGCTTCGCGGTTCAGGTCGATGCCAATGAAGGCACGAACGGCCTGACTGTCGTAGATGGCATCTTCCGTTCCTTCATCCGACAGCCCAAAGCATTGCTGGGCAACGTACATCCGCAGCATGCGCTCCACCCCTATCGGCGGACGACCACGTCCTTCGCCCTTGGGATAGAACGGTTGCACCACCGCCACCAACGCAACCCAAGGCGTCACCGCGTCGATCTCGCCCAGGAATCGATCCCGTCGCGTTACCTTCTTCTTCGCCGCGTATTCGAGTTCAGAAAAGCTGCGTTGCATGATCTTCTCTTGTTTAAATTTCACAGCACTGATTCTCGCAGACCAGTAATCACTTCGATCTGTCAGTCTGCGAATAAATCAGTACGTCCCTCGTACATCAATGCGTCCGCTTGCTTGACCATGATATCGAAATCCTGCGGAGCGACTTTATAGCTGGCAACGCCGATGCTGAAAGTTACCGGCCAGCCTTTCTCTGTCATCGCCGCGCCCAGACGCTTGCGCAGTTTTTCAACATAGACAGAAGCTGCCTCGGCATTCATGTTCGGCAGCAGGAGGGCGAACTCGTCTCCACCCAGGCGGGCAGGAATATCGCTGGCACGGACCTGCTCACGAATTATTCTGGCAACGGCAGTTAACAACGCGTCACCCGTGTCGTGCCCCAGCGTGTCATTGATTTCCTTGAACCGATCGAGATCGATGAATACCGCAGTGAAAGATGCGCCCTGCCGTTGCGCCTGTGCAAACACCTGTAGCCCGCGCTCATGGAACTCCCGGCGATTGGGAAGTTGCGTCAGGGCGTCCTCGCGTGCCAGGCGTGATTCCCGCATCAGGACACGACGCATTTCAGCAATCAGCCATGCACCATAGAGAAAGACGGCAAGGCGCATGACGGTGTTGAAAATCAAGGGCAAGGCGTTGGCTTGATCGCTTGCCAATGACCAGTCAGCGATGAACCACTCGACAGCAGCCATCAACGCCATCCCGTACCCGAACCGCTTCCCGTTAAACCAGCTGACAACCAGTACTGGCAGAATGAAGAAAACGTGGAACTCGTAAGACAGGCCGGTCAGGGTGTGGAGATAGCCCACCAGCAGCGTGATCAGCACGCACAAGGCAAGAATGCCCGATCGAATCAAGCGTCCGGGCTGCAACAACAACAAGGCTTTCAAATTCACGGCAGCGTCACTCCCTGCCGATATTCGCGTTCGGCGATCAGCTTAGCCCACTCGAGCGGGCTGCCCGGCGTCTCGGCGAGCATGCCGGCGGCAAGCGTCATGATCGCCGTGGCCAGTGGCGGCAACAGCAGTAGCCAGGCGGTCTCGCGCCATCTGCGTTTCGGGATGTGCTCTTCCGGCCACGTAGCCGGCGCCGGCCGCAACCAGGCCCGCCAGAGAATCGGCAGGAAGTAGGCGGCATTCAGCAGGCTGGAGGTCCACAGCACCCAGATCGCCCAGTCCATGCCGGCCGCCGTCGCGCCATCGGAGAGCCATGCCTTGCTGATCGCTCCGGCGGTGAGCGGCGCGCCCATCATGCCCAGCGCGCCAATGGAGAAGGCGAGCGTGGTCAGCGGCATGCGCCGCCCCGCACCGTTCATCTCGCTGACCTTGTGGATGCCCAAGGTCTCCGCGTAGTTGCCGGCGCAGAAGAACAGCGTGATCTTCATGATGCCCTGATGCACCAGATGGACGAGTCCGCCGATGGTGCCGATGGGGCCGAACAGCGCGACCCCCAGCACAATGTACGACACCTGACTGACCGTGGAAAAGGCCAACCGTTTCTTCAGGTCATCCTGGAACAGCGCGCGGAAGCTGCCCCAGACGATGGTGACGGCGGCGAAGACCGCCAGCGGCATCAACACATCAAGCGATTGCGCGAACTCGACGCCATAGACCTCATAGACGATGCGCACGATGCCGAAGGCGCCGGCCTTGACCACGGCGACCGCGTGCAGCAGCGCCGATACCGGCGCCGGCGCCACCATCGCCTGCGGCAGCCAGCCGTGCAGGGGCACGATGGCAGCCTTGACGCCGACCCCGGCGATCAGCAGCACGAAGATGATTTTCAACTGTCCGGCGTATTCCGGCCCGAGCGCTGCGGCGATACCGGCGTGGGCGAATTCGGTATGGCCGAGCAGGTGATGCAGCGAGACGATGCCCGTCAGTAGTGCCGTGCCGCCGATCAGCGTATAGGCGAGGTAGATCGTGCCGCCCTTCATGGCCTTGTCGGTGCCGCGATGGACGACGAGTGGGAAAGTGGAGAGCGTCAGCAGTTCGTAGAATATGAAGAAGGTGAAGAGATTCGCCGCCATCGCGATGCCCATGGTGGCCGTGACACACAGGCTGAAGAAGCCGAAGAAGCGGCTGCGATGCGGCGCGCCTTCGAGGTAGCCGATCGCATAGAAAGTCGTGAACAGCCATAGCACCGCTGACAGACTGATGAACAGCAGCCCCAGCGCGTCTACCTTGAAGGCGAGATCGAGCCCCGGCAGCACGGCGAAGCGCACGCCGTATTCCTCTCCTGCCGACACGCCGGCCAACAGCACCGCGACCAGAACGAGCTTGGCGATGGCGCCGAACAGGTTGAGCGTCGTCCGCAGGGCAGTCCAGCCTTCGGGCAAGGCGAAGATCACCAGACCCGGCAGCAGCGAAGACGCGAGCACGGCCAGCGGCAGCCATTCGTTCGTCGTCATCTCATCACCCCGACCAATTGCATCAGTTCGACGCCGCGCAGCCCCAGCAGCACGCTCGCGGCCGAAAGCAGGAAGGCCGTCCATTCCAAGGTGCGCGGCACCGTGACCATGGCCTGATTGGCCGGCGCCAGCAAGAACGCCTGGCGCAACACTCGGAACACATAGACGGCCGCCAGCAAACCTCCGGCCAGTACAACCACGACCAGCCACCAGTAGCCCCGATCGAGCGCCACCTCGATCAACTGCCACTTGGCCAGGAAGCCCGACGAGGGTGGCAGGCCCATCAGCGTCATGCCGGCCAACCCGAAGGCGAACAAAGTGACAGGAAGGCGATCCACGCCGCCGGCCAGGCCGGCCACCGTATCCTGCCCGGTCGCCTTGATGAACACGCCGGCGGCGACGAACATCCCCGCCTTGGCCAGCCCGTGGGCAAACGCCTGCATCACCCCCGCCTGTATCGCACCATGGCCGGTCAGTAGCGGAAAGATCAGAAACAGATAACCCAGCTGCGCCACGGTGGAATAGGCGATCAGCATCTTCAGGCGTTCGGCGCGAATCGCCTGCCACGATCCCCAGAAAATCGCCAGCGTGCCGAACAATGCCAATAGCCAGGCCAGCCATTCGGCCGCAGCGATCAGCGGTGAGAACGGGCCGATCCACAGGCGCAGGATCAGGTAGAAGGAGGCTTTGACCACCAGCGCCGAGAGCAGTGCGGAGACCGGCGCGGGCGCTCCGCCGTGGGCGGGTGGCAGCCAGAAGTGGAAGGGAAACAGCGCAGTCTTGAGCATCAGGCCGATCAGCATCAGCCCGCCCGCGATCCACATGAGGCGCGGTGCTTCGCTGGTCACCAGCGGCGTCAGCACCTCGATCGAAACCGTGCCGTAGGCGCCGTAGATCAAGGCCACTCCCAGCAGATACAGGCCGGAGCCGAGCAGCGTGGCGAACAGATAACGTAGTGCTGCCGCCGCCTGCTGCGCACCGCCGCCGGCGGCCACCAGGCCGACTGCCGCAAGGCCGAGCAGTTCGAGCGTGACGTAGATATTGAACAGATCGGCGGAGAGGAACAGCGCATTGAGACCGGCGATGAGGAAACCGGCCAGTGGCCAGAAATACGCGCCGGCCGCGTCGTCGCGCTTGTAGTAGGCGCTGGCGTAAACCGCCACTGGCAGGGCGACGCACTGGGTGAGCAAGAGCATCGCCGCAGAAAGACCGTCGGCAGCGAGATCGATGCCCAGCGGCGCGCCCCAGCCGCCGACCGCGTGAGACATCGCCGTCCCGCCAGCGCCGACTCTTGCAGCGAGGTCAAAGGCGAGCACGGCTTGAGCGGTCAGTCCACCCATGGCAAGCCACTTGCCGCGCCCCGGCCCCAGCACGAATGCGAGGCTGGCCCAGAGGAGAGGCAAGAGAATCAGCCAGGTCATGCTTCGTCCGCCGGCAATTCGAGCTTGCCGGTCAGCGCATGGAGCCGTCGCGCCAGCGCCAGCGCCAGGGCCGTGGCGGCGACCGCGACGACGATGCCGGTCAGCACCATCGCCTGCGGCACCGGGTCGGGCACATCGTTGCGCTGGGCGAGACCCACCAGGATCAGAAAAGCGCCGCTGCCCATGAGATTGAACGCCAGAACGCGACGCAGCAAGTGGCCGATCAGGATCACGCCCGCGACGCCCATGGAGAAAAGGATTGCGCCGACGCAGGCAAACAACAATCCGCTGCTCATGTGTCGCCCCCCGGATCGCGCGAGAGGAAGAGGAACAGCCCGGCGAGGATCAGGCCGAGCGAGATCGTCAGTCCCGCTTCGATCAGCAGGATCAACATCCCCGCTTGGGCCGGGGGATACTGCAGCAGCGCGCCTCGGGAAAGCAGGCTGGCCGCGACGGCGAGGAAGATCAGGAAACCCGCTGTCAGACCCGAGCGCAGTTTGAGCATTGGTGTCTGCCAACTCGGCAGCAGCCCGGTCAGGTGCAGCAGCACGGCAGCGGCGGCGAGCACCGCACCGGCCTGGAAGGCGCCGCCCGGCCGAAACGCCCCGGCCCAGAGCAGATAGACGGCGACGACGATCATCAAAGGCGCCGCCAGCCGCGCCAGGGTCTGCACGACGGGATTGCCGGCGCGCGGCCGATCGCTAGTGGTATCGAGTCCGATGGCGAGGATGACGATCAGCGCCAGCAGCAGCACGGCGATTTCGAGCAGCGTGTCGTAGCCGCGAAAGTTGAGCAGCACGGCGGTGACCGGATGCTCGACGCCACTCGCCGTCATCTGGGCGGCCACGGCGACGCGCAGATCGACGCCGCCCGACAAGGGTTCCAGCAGTGCGCCTATGAGCAGGACAGCAAAAGCCAGGGCGCTTGATCCGACCGCGAATCCGACCACGAAGCGCTTCATTCTTTTCTCCGCTTCAATGCGCCATAGGCATCGAGCAGCAGCGCGCCGGTCAGCCCAGCGCCGATGGCGGCCTCGGCCAGTCCGATATCCGGCGCGGCCAGCCGCGCCCAGGCCAGCGCCATGAGCAGGCCAAAGGCGATGAACAGGACGATGGCGCGATCGAGCCGGTCAACAGACAGGCAGCGCCCGCCGCTCCATAAGAGCGCCGCCGCCAACAGCAGATCGAATACGAGACTCATGGCGCATCCTTGCGCCAGGGTTTGAGGCCGAGGCTGTCGGCGCGCCGTGCGATGGCGTAACTGACGCCCGCGCTCGCCGCAAGCATCAGCGGCCAGATGAGCAGGAGTTTCAGACCGACGGCGATACTCTCCGCTTGCAAGGCGAGTCCCAGCAGCACGAAGCCCAAGCCGAGGTTGTCGGCCTTGGCCAGCGCATGCAGGCGGCTATAGACATCCGGAAAACGCAGCAGGCCCAAGGTGCCGGTGGCGTAGAAGAAGGCGCCGACGATCAGCAGAGCGCCGCTGACCCAGGGCAGGATCAGTTCAGTCATGGCCATCCCCCTGCCAGGCGCGCTTGGCGAAGGCGACACCGCCGATGGCCGCCAGCAGCGCCAGCACCAGCGCGACATCGACCAGCGCGGGAATGCGCATCGCCACAGCCAGCAACACGAGGATGCCCGTGCCGGTAGAGCAGAACAGCAGTGCCACCAGCATGCGGTCGGCCGCCGTCGGCCCGCGCGCCGCCGCCAGCAGGGCGACGATCAGATTGCCGAGCAGGAACAGCGCGACGGCGAGATCGAGATCGTTCATGCGTCAACTCCAAACAGGGCAGCAATGCGTCGCTCCAGCGCCCGCGCTTCGGCGACGACCGGCAGGTCCTGGTGCAACACGTGCAGGCGCAGCCGTGGATCGGATAACTCAGTAGCCAGTTCGACCCCCAATGTGCCCGGCATCAGGCCGAGCACATTGGTCAGCAGGATTTGTGGCGCACCGGCGGGCAAATTCAGCGGCAACTCAACGAACGCCGGGTGCAATGCCGCGCGGCCGCGCAGGGCCATCAGCGCGACTTGCCAGCCGCCACGCACAGAGTTGGCGAGGAAAAAGGCAAGGAAACCTGGCAGCGCGACGAGGCGCAATCCAGGCGCCGCGGATGGCCACAGCGCCACGCTCGTCCGGGTCGCGGCTATGACGGCGACACCGCCGAGCAGCCAGCCGTCGAGGCGGCCTTCGGCCAATATCCACCACAGGCAGGAGAACAGCAGGATGCGCAGCCAGAGGACGCGGATCATGGCGCCGTCCCGCCAGCGCCGACTTTCATTCGACCGCAATCAATTCGCGGCCGTCGGCCGTCGAGTTCGGCCGCCAACTGGCCAGCAGGAAAACAGCGCAGCAGGCTTTCGAATTGGCTCGACTGAAACGCCGGAATGTTCTGGCAAATGTGCGCCTGCAACGCGGCGGCGGCAGGAATGTTGGTGGTCCGGAGATTGCGGACGGTCGAGTCGTTCATGATGTCTGCTTGTCGTCACCGCTGCCGCTCATCAGCGCGCGCAGGCCGACGTAGGATTCTTCTTCGGTCAGTGGCTTCGCCGCGAGCAGCGCCGCGACGATGCCGATGACGATGGAGGCGATGAGTTACGGCTGGCGCAGCGGGATGGCGAATTAGCAGGAGCAGCGTGAACTCAGCGAAGACATCATTCATTGGCACCCCCTTCGCCATCGTCCTCATTCAAGTGCGTCGCCCATTCCCGCCACACCGCCCAAGCCACCGCCAACACCACCGGGCCGGCAAACAGGCCGACCAGCCCGAAGGCGAGAATGCCGCCCAGCACGCCGAACAGCACAACCAGAAATGGAATGTCGCCGATGCTGCTGATGAACATCGGTCGCAACACGTTATCGATCTGACTTACCACCGCCGCGCCCCAGAGCCAGACCCCGATGGCCGGCCCGGTTTCACCCTGCAGCAGCAACCAGGCGCCGGCACTGCCCCAGGCGAGGGGCGTGGCGAAGGGAATCAGCGCGAACAGGGCGGTGATGACGCCCAGCATCACCGGCGAACCCAGTCCCGCGACCCAGTAACCCAAGCCGGCTAGGGCGCCCTGCGCGAGCGCCGTGAGCAGGAAGCCGTAAACCACGGCGCTGGTGGTGGCGCCGATGGCGGCAAGATAGGCGTTGACGCGTGGACCGAGGAAGCGCGCGAGGACATGGCGCAGTTCGCTCACCATGCGCGCGCCGTCGCGGTAGAAAAAGAACAGGATCATCAGCGCCAGCGCCAGCTTGGCCAGGTTTTTGCCCAACCCACCGGCCAGCGCGGCAGCCTCGCCGGCGTGGTCGGTGAACCAGTTCTTCGTGGCGGCGATCAAGCCTTGCGGGTCGGCCAGCAGTTCCGCCCGTTTTTGCGCCAGCCAGTCGCCGAGCCAGGGCACGCCCGACAACCAGCCGGGCAACTCCGGCGGCGCAGCCACGAAGGACTGCATGGCCGGATAGAGCCGGCCAACCTCATTCTGGGCCAGCCAGAGCAACCAGACCAGCGGGACGATCAGAGTCAACCCCGCCAGCACGGTGGCCAGACTGGCGGCCAAGGTGTCGCGTCCGCCGCAGCGCCGACGCAGCCGCACCATCAGTGGCCAGGAAGCGTAGGCGAGCACGCCGGCCCAAGCGAGAGGGGCCAGAAAGGGTGCCATCACCAAGGCAGCCAGTGCGGTCAGGCCGGCCAAGGCGAGCCAGGGCGCAAAGCGACGACCGGGGGAAGGCGAACCGGGCATTTCAGTCATCGTCGGTCCGGCCGGCGACTGTGGATAACCCTGCAATGCGTCGGCACCGTGCTGTCAGACCACCAGCACATCGCAGGGCGCGTAGTAGGCGAGGAAACGGGAGACGCTGCCCATCACGGCCTCGCCGATGCGCGAGCCGCCATGCTTGCCGACGGCGATCAGGTCGGCGTCCATGTCGCGCGCGGCGTCCGGCAGCGCAGGATTGGGATCGCCATGGACGATGCGGCGTTCGATGTCGAGTCCGGCCAGTTCGGGGTCGGCCAGCAGCGCGTCCATGTTGCGCCGCGCTGCGCGCGACTCAACTTCCGCGTAGCGCAAGATGTCCTCCTCGGGGAAGCCCTTGTAGCGCAGCTTGGCCTCGAAGGGCGCTTGGTAGGCATGCAGCACCGTGACGCGGGCGGGCGCCGCGACGACGAGAGCAGCGCGTAGCACTGCCTCCGAGCGCGGCCCCAGATCGACCGCCGCTAGCGCGCGGCGATAGTCGCCCTCGGTCGGCTGTCGCGCGACGAGCACTGGGCAAGTGGCCTGGGCTAGGATGCGCGCCGCCGTGCCGCCGAGGAAGAACTGCTGCACTGCCCCCTTGCCGTGGGCGCCGATGACCACGAGATCGGGACGGAAGGTTTCGGCTGCATCGGCAACCGCCCGATGCGCCGATCCTTCGACGATTTCGGCACGTACCCGCCCGACGCCGGCGGTCCGTGCCGCTTCGACCAGCGCATCAATATTGGCCTCCGCCGCCGCCCGCAGGCGGGTTGGCAGCTTGTCATCCAGGCCGAAAGCGGCTTCGAGCGCCGACAGCCGCGGGAACGTATGCACGACGAGAAGCTCGGCGCCTTCCCGCGCCGCCAGCAGGGTGGCGCGGCGGACGGCGTCGTTGCCGAGCCGGGAAAAATCCGTGGCGGCAAGGATTCGCTTGAGGGTGTTCATGTTTTCTCCCTGTGAAAAATCGCGTGCGTTTGTCATTGACTATCACCCGGCATCCGGCTCGCCGAGTTGCGCGAGGCTGGAGTAGGGCCAGCAGCGCACCCAGCAGCAACAGGCCCGATATGCCGTCACGATGCGCCGTCTTCAGGTCAACCGTTCGACGTCCTTAATTTTCGGCGTCTGTCCCGGCCATGAGCGACTCGATGTCCTTCTCGGCCCGCAGCCAGTCCTCCATCTCCTGACCCGACGAAAAGCCACGCTGTTCGGCGAGGTAGTAGGCCGCAACGGCGACCATCTGCTCGTGTTCGGTCGGCGTAACACCTGCTTGGACGACCGGCGTTTCCTGCTGTTGGGTTTCGGTGCTGTTACGTCTCGGCTTTGTCATGACAGTCTCCTCTTGAAAGACGACTACGACCCGAGCCGGACCGGGACATCGCCGGCTCCCCACTACCGCACCGGCTACCTGCTACCCCCGGATGCGTGCTTCTGCGTCGTGCCTGCCACGCGTGGCGTGAGTCGGCATTACGCAAACATCCTTGTTCGAAACAAGTTCCATCTTGCTTGTAAGGATACTCTCGGTGCTCGTCATGGTCTGTTTACCGGCTGGTCAGAGGAACTTGCCCCGATCGGCTCGAAGGCGTTGCGTGTCGGCTGGTAACTCGGCAGCTCGCCTTGCGCGATGTCGAAATACCTGCCATGCAGATGCATCGCGCCCACCGCGACCCGCTCGGCGATCCAGGGATAGGTCATCAGGTTTTCCAGCGACACCAGGATGGCCGCCTGTTCGCAGGCTCGCGCCTGCAAAGCGGGTGGCTTGGCTTGCAGCTCCGCCGGCACGCGGGCGAAGCCGCCGTCCGGCTCGTACGGCGGCACCAGGTTGGCCACGTTGCGCACCACGAACACGTCTCCCGGTGCCGCGCCCATCAGCAGCGCCGGATCCACACGCGAGTCGGCGCAGGCGATGATCGCGGCTTTGGGGCGTTGTCCCTGCCGAAGCTGTCCGAACAGTTCGAGGTCCTCGCCGAAGTACTTTTCCTGGAATCGCTGGAATCCGGCGATGAAGTTGGCGATGTCTTTCACGTTGAGGCGTCCTGTCGATGGCTGGTCAGATGGAAATGCTTTCGGGGTATGGCCCTACCTGGTTTGCGGCGAGGTCTTTTGTGCCTCGTCGATGGCGTGCTGCGCTTCTGCCGGCATGTAGTTCTCGTCGTGCTTGGCCAGCACTTCGGTGGCCACGAAGCGGCCATCGTTCCCGATCCGGCCCTGGACGACAGCGCCCTTGCCCTCTTTGAAGAGATCCGGAAGGATGCCCTTGTAGGCGACGGGAACCTCCCTGGCCGTGTCGGTGACGATGAACTGGACGGTCAGTCCGTCGCCTTCGCGACGGATGCTGCCCTCCTTCACCATGCCGCCGATGCGGAATGCCTTGTTCCTGGGGGCCTCGTCCGCCGCAACCTGGGTCGGCGTGTAGAAGAACGCGATGCTGCTGTTCAGGGCGTTGGCTACCAGCGCCGTCGCTAACGACAGCGTGACCAGTCCGCCGGCGATGAGGGCGATGCGTTTTTGACGTGGTGTCATTTCCTACTTTCATCCATGAGTGTGCGTGCGTTCACTGCCCCGCCTTCAGCGCGGCGATGCGTTCTTCCAGCGGCGGATGGGTCATGAACAGGCGCTTGATGCCGCCGGCGCCGCCGCCGCTGATGCCGAAGGCCGCCAGCTTTTCCGGCAGGGGCGCGGGGTGCAGCGAATTCAGCCGTTCCAGCGCGGCGATCATGTTCGACCGCCCGGCCAGGCCGGCACCGCCCCGGTCGGCGCGGAACTCGCGCTGGCGGGAGAAGTACATGACGATGATCGAGGCCAGCACGCCCAGCACCAGTTCGGCGACGATCATGGTGACGTAGAAGGCCGGTCCGTGGCCGCGCTCGGTCTTGAACACGACCCGATCCACGACGTGGCCGATGACGCGCGAGAGGAACATGACGAAGGTGTTCACCACGCCCTGGATCAGGGCCAGCGTGACCATGTCACCGTTGGCGATGTGGGCGACTTCGTGGCCGATGACGGCCTCGGCTTCGCTTTTCGACATCTGCCGCAAGAGGCCGCTGGAGACGGCGACCAGCGAACTGTTTTTGGTCATGCCGGTGGCGAAGGCGTTGACCTCGGGCGTGTCGAAAATGCCGACCTCCGGCATCTTGATGCCGGCTTCGGCCGAGTATTTGCGCACCGTTTCCACCAGCCAGAATTCGGTTGAATTCGAGGGCGCCTCGATCACCTGCACGCCCATCGCCTTCTTCGCCGACCATTTGGAAATGGCGAGCGAAATGAAAGAACCGCCGAAGCCCATGACGGCGGCGAAGATCAGCAGCGAGCCGAGGTTGAGGCCGTTGGCATTGAGGTAGGGCTCGACGCCCAACAGGCGCATGGTGACGGACAGCACCAGCACGATGGCCATGTTGGTGGCGAGGAAGAGGAAGATGCGTTTCATGGTTTCTCCTTGGCGTTGCGGTTCAGCGTGGTGCGGTGCCGGCGGCCGGCAGCAGCGCTTTCAGTTCGCGGATATCCTCGCGCAGCTGCCGCATCTCGGCGTGCAGGTCGGCCTCGATGTGCTTGCGCGCCGCTTCCACGGCCTCTTTCGCGTCGTGCTGTTCCGCCTCGGTGTAGCTTTGCATGGCGTTGACGATGATGGCGATGAACAGGTTGAGCATGGTGAAGGTCGCCACCAGGATGAAGGGGATGAAAAATGTCCATGCATAGGGGAAGTGCTCCATCACCGGGCGGGCGATGCCCATCGACCAGCTTTCCAGGGTCATGATCTGGAACAGGGTGTAAAGCGAGCGGCCAAGGTCGCCGAACCATTCCGGGTGGGCGGCGGCGAACAGGTTGGTGGCGATCACGGCGAAGACGTAGTAAATGATCAGCAGCACCAGGGCGATCGAACCCAGCCCCGGAATCGCTCCGAGCAGGGCGCCGACCACGCGCCGCATCGACGGCACCATGGTCAGGAGGCGCAGCACCCGCAGCACGCGCAGGGCCCGCAGCACGGACAGCGGCCCGGTGGCCGGAATCAGCGCGATGGCGACCACGGCGAAATCGAACACGCTCCACGGATCGCGCCAGAAGGCCGCACGGTGGGCGTAGAGGCGCACGGCGATTTCGACGACGAACACCGCCAGGATGGCGCGGTCGATGCCGACGATCAGGCCGCCGGCCACCGCCATCGCGCCGGCCGAGGTTTCCAGCCCGAGCAGGGCGGCATTGAGCAGGATCAGGACGATGACGACGTTCTGCACGCGCGGCTGCTCGATCCAGGCGCGTGCCCGTGCGCGTCCGCCGCTGTCCGGGTTCTCGTTCATGTTCACGTTGAGGCTCATGTCAGCGATACGCCAGCAGGCCCATCGCCAGCAGCGCGACGGTGGCCCAGCCGAGGCGATCCACGTAGCGATGCAGCAACGCTTCCATGCGCGCACCGCCCCAGGCCATCAGGGCGGCGACCAGGAAGAAGCGCGCGCCGCGCCCGATCAGCGAGGCGATGGCAAATGGCAGGAGTGCCATGGCAAGCGCTCCGGCCGCGATGGTGAACATCTTGTAGGGAATCGGCGAGAAGCCGGCGATGAAGACCGCCCAGAAACCCCATTCTCCGAACCACTCCACCGCCGTTTGATAGGCCGGCCAGTAGCGGCTTTCCTGCAACCAGGGCAGCACGGCATCGATGGCGAAGTAGCCGATGGCGTAACCGAACAGCCCGCCGGCCACCGAGGTCAGAGTGGTCAGTAGCGCGAGCCACCACGCGCGGCGCGGGTTGGCAAGGCACATCGGCGCCAGCATCACGTCGGGCGGAATCGGAAAGAACGAGGATTCGGCGAAACTCATTCCGCCCAGGTACCAGGGCGCGTGCGGATGTCGGGACCAGACCATGGCCCGGCGGTAGAGCGGAGAAAACAGTTTCATTGGCGGATATCGTGGGACTCGAAAGCCCGGCAGGGTCCGAGGATCGTGGCGACGACCACGGCGTTCTGCACCTCGCGCCGGCTTCCCATCAGTGAGCTCCGGGAAAAGTGCCGTCGCGGCGGCGCAAGCGAAGTCGCGGGCGCGGCGTTGCGTCCGAACTGGCCGTCGACCGGGGCGAATGCCGCGGGCGCCGCCGGGGCGTCCTCCGGCACCTCGGGAATTTGCTCAAGACGCTCGTCCCAGGCGGGTTCTTGCGGCACGAATCGCTTCATCAGGTACTGGAACAGCACGACGACCAGAAACATCAGCACATAGAGCAGTTCCGTCGGGATATCTTTCATGGTGGATCGTCCTAGTTCCGTGGGGCGGCAAGCGGCGCGTTATCGGTGCCGGCGATCTCTTCGCGCATGCTCGTATCGGCCTGCAGGTTCTTCATGCGGTAATAGTCCATGATGCCCAGATTGCCCTGGCGGAAGGCCTCGGCCATGGCGCGCGGCACTTCGGCCTCGGCTTCCACCACCCGCGCCCGCATTTCCTGCTCCTGGGCAACGGCCATGGCGCGGCGCTCCTCGGCCTTGGCCTGGGCGATCTGCTTGTCGGCATTGGCCTGGTCGATCTGCAGCTTGGCGCCGATGTTCTCGCCCACCGTCACGTCAGCGACGTCGATCGACAGGATCTCGTAGGCCGTGCCAGCGTCGAGGCCCTTGGAGAGGACGTGCTTCGAGATGTGATCCGGACTCTCCAGCACGCTCTTATGACTTGCGGAGGAACCGATGGTGCTGACCATGCCTTCGCCAACGCGCGCGATGATCGTCTCCTCGCCGGCGCCGCCCACCAGTCGGTCGATGTTGGTGCGTACCGTGACCAGGCAGACAGCGATGAGCTGGATGCCGTCCTTGGCCACCGCCGCAATCTTCGGCGTCTGGATCACCTTGGGCAACACCGACATCTGCACCGCCTCCAGCACGTCGCGTCCAGCCAGATCGATGGCCGCAGCGCGTTTGAAGGGTAGGGGAATGTTGGCCTTGTCGGCCGAAATCATGGCGTTGACCACCCTGACGACATTGCCGCCGGCAAGGAAGTGGGCTTCCAGATCGTTGCTGGAAATGTCGAGGCCGGCCTTCACTGCGCTGATCCGCGCCGTGACCACCGTTGCCGGCGGCACGCGGCGCAGGCGCATGGCGATCAGGGTGAACAGTCCGACATAGGCCCCCGAAGCCCAGGCGGAAATCCAGAGCGGAACGGGCACCAGATACAGGATGAAGGCCAGCCCCGCCACCACCACGAGGAGCAAGCCCAAGCCGCCCGTCATGCCCGTCATGCCAATCAAGAGTTCATTCATTGCATATTCCTTTGTTGCTGATGTGCGGTATTCGCCGCACGACGATTGCCGCGGAAGCCGCGACTACTCATTGCTGTTCATGATTCCCGGTAATTGCAGCGGGCCGGCCACGGTGGCGAAGGGACGGTTGGCACGCGGGGCGCGCAAATGGAAAGTCAAACAAAAGTCGGCGCTGGCGGGACGGCGCGGAGGAAAGTGCCATCCAGCTTGATGCTGCTTATGCCGGCACTTCGGAAAGCTATTTGCCAGATGCATCGGCCGAAATGCGCCCCAAAAGGACGTATTTCAAATTCCTGATGCCTATCGGCGAAGCCAGAATCGACGCCCATGTCGGTTCCTGTTTGGCTCTCCTTCCTGCTGGTTCTGTGGCTGCCGTCGACGGTGCTTGCCATCGATCTCGGATCGGTTGGGCCGACCTATGAAATCGGTGAACCCGACCTGATCGAAGTGATCCGGTCCCGGTTGCAGCAGATGGCGAAATCCGGGGATCTGGCGCGCAAGCAGGGTGAGTATCGCGACCGTGTTGTCCGGGGAATTGAATCGCCGAAAACGATCTCCGGCATCAAGGCGACGCAAATTCCCAGAAGCTTCCATGTCCATCCCGCGATGGTTCTGGCCGGTGATATTCGCAATGCCGAAGGTCACATCCTGTTTGCCAAGGGAACGCAGATCAATCCGCTGGACCATGTCGCACTGACACGGAAGCTGGTGTTTTTCGATGGCGGGGATAAGCAACAGGTCGCATTTGCCCTGCGATCGATGGGTGAGTCCGGTAAGGGGGCCAAGCCCATTCTCGTTGGCGGGCAACCCCTGAAGCTGATGCGAAGCTGGAAACGTCCGGTCTATTTCGACCAGGGCGGCACGCTGGTCAGGCGGCTGGGTATCCAGCAGGTTCCGGCCATCGTCAGTCAGGACGGCAAGAGGTTACGTATTGATGAAGTCCGTCCGTAAGATTTTTCTGGCGATTCTCGTGGTCGCATCTTCCTCGGCGTGGGCGACAGCCACCTGCACAGGTCGTTTTGCCAACCCTATTACCGACATCTGCTGGAGTTGCATGATGCCGTTGCGTTTCGGTGGCATGGATCTGTTGTCACTCGATCAGGAAGATACCCCGAACCCGGGCGGTTCCCCGGTTTGCCTTTGTCCATCTCAACTGCGTGTGGGTTTCAAGGTGAGCTTCTGGGAGCCAGTGCGGCGGGTGGATGTCGTTCGCCGTCCGTTCTGCATGACCAGCCTAGGCGGGATCGAGCTCAATCCCGGATTCGATGCGCCACGTGGATCGCGCTTCAGCCAGGACAGCACATCCACGTCATCCTTCTATCAGGTCCATTGGTACGTCGATCCGGTCATTTTTTGGTTGGAGGCGATCTTCGACAACGCCTGCCTGGAGCAAAGCTCCTTCGATGTGGCTTACCTCACCGAACTGGACCCGATGTGGAACGACGATGAACTGACCTTCATCTTCAACCCCGACGTGGCGTTGTTCGGCACGCTGCCGGCACGGGCGGCGTGTGCGGCCGACTGCGTGGCCGCAACTACTGGATTTCCATCGAACGCCTTGTTCTGGTGTGCCGGCTGCCAGGGAAGTCTTTATCCGTTAAATGGCAACGTGCAGGCGCATATCGGCGGCGTGCAGGCCTCCAGCCTGGAAATGACCCGGCTGATTGCCAAGATGCATCGCGAGGGCCTGATGTGGGCCGCGTCGGGGGAGGACGGTCTCTGCGGGTACTACCCGCAGCCGATCATGGACAAGACCAATTACAAGTACCAGATGCTGTACCCGATTCCGCAGACGGAAAAAATCGCCGGAAAGTGTTGTCAGCCATTGGGACGCTCGACGATCTTGTGGGGTGCCGGCAAGGAGTATCCGTTCGAGGGCGAGGACTTCGCCTACATGGTGTTCCGCAAGCGAAACTGCTGCCAGGGAGCGTTCTGAGCGATGCGTCGTTGTTCCGCTCCGATTCTGATTGCCGTTTGGTGGAGCCTGGCCACTTCGGTATGGGCGCAAGCCGCGCTACCTACCGATTTCGATGTGCATCAGGCGCAACAGCGAATGCAGGCAATCCTTGGCGGGGATGATGGCAAGAAAGTGACGTCTCCCGCTGCGCCTGTTGTTCCCCGTGTGGAGAGCCTACCCAAGCCTGAATCCCGGAAAGCGGATGTGGGCCAGATCGCCGAATCCTTTCGTTCCTTGCCGATTTCAAAGCCTGCATCGTCAGATCGCGGGCCGGAAGTGATGGTGTTCGTTTCCTTCTCGATGCCAAAGGGTTCGCTGGAACGCATCGTCGCCGAGTCCGAGCGAACCGGAGCCGTGCTGGTTTTGCGCGGACTGAAGGGCAATTCGCTGACCCGGATGGGGGAAGAGGTTGCCCAGCTCATCGGTAAGCGTCAGGTGACGGCCATCGTTCATCCACCAGCCTTCACGCAATTCAAGGTGACGCAGGTACCGGCACTGGTCTTGGCGAACTCGTCTCAGGCAACGCGGATCGGCACGGATGGCTGTGCATCGCCGTCCAGTTTCGTGAAAGTCGATGGTGATGTCAGCCAGGGCTATGCGCTCGATCTCATCGAGCGTCAGGCCCCCGCATGGTCGGAAGTCGCCAGGCGCTTTGCATCAAAGCTGGAGGAGCGTCGTCCGTGAGCATGCGCAACCTGATCTTGCTGGCGTGTGTCCTGATCGCCGGTACAGCCATTGCGCAAGGCTACGATGCATCAACCGCTTTCAGTGACGGACGCTCATTAGGGTCCGGAGCCATCGGTGGAGCGCAGCAGGGGATCGGCACGACAAACGCGACGGCCGTTGTTCCCGGCTACGGACAAGCCACCAGCCAAGCCGGTCTGTTTCAGGGGGGCATGGGGCAACTCTCGGGGCCGGGCGTGTCCAAAGTCATGGACTGTTCCAGCCAGACACCGGATGCGGACGCATTTCGGCGACAGGAGTGTGATGCCGTCAATTTTGTTGCGCGCAACCCGAGCGTGCGCCCGGCATTCTCGATTGACCGCGCCACCGATCCCCTGATCACCCGGAACAACGCCATTGCCGCCAACCCGGCCATTCAACTCACCGGCGTCAATATCGGCGCGGCGACCGAGCAGTGCCGTGTCGTTACCCAAACGACCCCGGCGGTGTTCTCGACCGAGATCTGTACCGAATACCGGCCTGTCACCAGCAACTTCTGTTCGACCGCGCGCCAGATCAGTGTTGATCAGCATCACCTGTATCAATGCGTCGAGCAGATGCAGACCATGAGCAACGCCAGTTGCTACATTGGTCAGCAGATCGCGGTCAGTACGAGCTACAACTACCAGTGCAACCAGACCGTTCAGGGATACGAGACATTGAGTTGTCGCCGCGGTGTCTCGGCGACCGTTGGTTTTGGTCAATGTACCCCAGGAGCCTGGCTGGGCAGGACGGCATTCATGGATTGCAGTTGGTGCGTCGATCCCTACATGGCTATGAACGTCTTTTGCGGCAGCAATGGTCGCTCGTATGAGGTCGAGCCATATCGATCCTACGATGGGGTGAATCGCTACGACTATAACTGGATCGGTTACCCATGGAACGGCAGCTATGGCCGCTTCCCTGTGGCGGTGGCGCCAGGACAGTCCGTGACCGACTACTACGTCAGCAATCTCGGGTTCGGCTGCAACCTCTATGTCTATTTCAGCGTCAGTTGCAGCAGCACTACCTGCACCCCTTCGATGCGTAATGTCAGTTCTGGATGCAACTCATCCGGGGGGGCCGGGACGGGGGCACCCTTGCAATTACCGATGTCCAAGACGGTCAGCAGCTGGACCTCGAATGAGTGCGCCACCCTGCAACAGCGAGCACGCTAATGCGATTACTGCTTCTGGTCATCGCCGTTCTCTTTGGTCTGAGCCCTGTTGCGCGGGCGGGCGATTGTCGTCTTGAGAGTTCGACCTGTGTCGATACCTCGGCGAGCAAGACAATTTCAGGCGTGGTCGTCACGCTGGCGGATGTCGGGGGCTGCTGGGAGTTTCAGGACAACTACACCTGCATCAAGCCCAACTCCATCGACTACTGCTCGGCATTGACGGCGGCAGGGTGCGGTCAGACCAGTTCGATATGCAGCGATACCGCGTTCAACGGCACGTGCAATACCTACACCAAGACCTTCCGCTGTGGCACCAGCCAGGGAACCCCCACCAATACGGTGAGGCTCGACAACACCTACACCCTGGTGACGGATACGACCAATACGAGCCAATGTTCGTCCTATGCGCAGAATTCCCGTTGCCGACTGTCGGCGCATACCTGCGTTGATTCCACGCCCTGCAAGCTCGATTCGAGTGGGGCGACCGTGTGTCTGGCAGGCGTCACGCCACCGGTGGGGGGATTGAATTCCACGGCCACCTGCTGGCGGTATCAGGATGATTACTCCTGCATCGCCGACAACCACATCGACTACTGCGCGGCCATCAAGGCGACGCAAGGGTGCGCTCAAGTCAGCGCCACATGCGACAGCACGGCCTTCGATGGCTCCTGCAACCAATATACCCGGCGCTATCAATGCACCAACGTCACCGCATCGACCTCGACGCCGACCGTCGTCGAACTAAATACGTCCTATACGATCACGTCCAACACGCTGAATACCAGTCAATGCGCGTCGTATGTCGACAGCGCAAATTGTGTCCATGCCGCAACCACATGTACCGATAGCACCCCCTGCAAGACGATCAATGGCCTGCAAGTCTGCCTGACGACGGTCTCGCCATTGCCAAGCGGGGCGCAAAGCGCGGGTGATTCCTGCTGGACGCGTACCGAGGACTACACCTGTGCCGGAGCGACGCTGACGAACGATTGCCAGCCATTGATCGATCGGGGCTGCACGCCGGTTTCCTCACAATGCATCGATCCCTTGCCTACGGGGGGCTGCGACATGAGCGAGCGAACGTACTCATGCCAGACCTCGCCCGCAACACAGACCCAGCAAACCGTTTGTGACCAGCGGTCTTTCTGCCAGGGAGGAACCAACTGCTTTGATACCAGCAATCCGGCGGATCAGGACTTCGGACGTGCCATGGCATCGATGGAAGCCGCTCGGGAGGCCGGGGTTTATGGGGAGGATCTGCGTCTGTTCAAAGGGGTGGGAGAACGATGCCGGAAGAAACTCTTCGGCCTGGTCGATTGCTGCAAGAAGAGCGGTGGCGGTGCGGCGCGATCCAATCACAACATCATGGCTACCGCCATGCAGGGCGTCATGATCGGCGGGCAACTGGCGATCAATGCAGGCAGCAAGTACATGTTCGACTTTATGTACCCCGAGTTCACCAGTTATGTCGAAGCCGGTGCGCAGGCCATGATTTCCTCGGAGGTGCTGTTCACCCCGACGAATTTCCAACCGTCCTTCACGTTTTACGGACTGACCCTCTCGACCGGTACGGTCAGTAGTGGATTGCTGGGCGGCCCCATTTATTCAATAGGATCTCTCGGCAGCTTCAATTTCTACTTCGATCCGTATTCACTGGCGGCAGCCGTAGCGCTCCAGCTCCTGTCCGAGTTGTTGTCCTGCGAGCAATCTGAACAGATGCTGGGGATGCACCGGGATGCCAACCTGTGTGTCTTTGTGGGTTCCTACTGCTCTTCGCGTATCCCCATCATCAAGACCTGCATCGAGCAAACCCAGTCCTACTGCTGCTTCAACTCCCGACTGGCCAAGATCATCAATGAGCAAGGCAGGGGGCAGGTGGGAAAGACTTGGGGCAGTGGCGAGAACCCCGACTGTTCCGGCTTTACCACCGCCGAATTCGAGCAACTGGATTTCTCCCGAATCGACATGAGCGAGTTCATCCAGGAAGTGGCATCCAGCGTGCGAATGCCGGATGTGTCGTCCTTCGGACAGAACGTCCAGACCTCCGTTCAACAGCGTGTGAATAGCTACTACAACCGATGATGCGATCTGCGATGGCCTTTTGTTTCTTTGCCTTTCTGTCCAGCGCCGATGTTCTGGCGGCTGATTTGAAGCAGCATCTGATTAGGGCAATCGATACGCCCAACGGGATGGCCGAAGGGACACTGGATGGCAGCATGGCCGAATTCTTCAAGGCACAGACCCGATCGTCCGCGCCGGTCATGGTCAAGGTCAGAACCTTGAAGCGATTCCCGACAGCGGGATGCGCTCGACTGGAAGCAACCCTGATCCAGGAGGGGGTGCCGACCCAGCAAGGAAGCGCCATACCGTTTGCCATTCGCTATGAGATCAACCTGTGCCGGGATGGACGTCCGCCGACGGAAGGCATGGACCTCGATGCGGCATCACGGGCACTGTCCCGCAATGTGCCTTCGCAGTAATGAGAGAATCCGATCTTTATTCACACACCGAAGGGAGTACCTTGATGAACAAATCCGAGCTGATCGAAGCGTTGGCGACAAAAGCAGAACTGTCCAAGGCTGCCGCTGGCCGCGCCCTGGATGTCCTGATTGAAGAGATTGTGACGGCTGTCTCCAAGGGGGATACGGTTCAACTGGTTGGTTTTGGAACCTTCAAGTCCGCAGCCCGTGCTGCTCGCGAGGGTAAAAACCCGAAGACGGGTGAAAAGCTCAAGATCAAGGCCACGACTGTGCCGAAATTTACGGCCGGCGCCAACTTCAAGGAAAAGGTTGCCAATAAGGGCAAGGCCAAGAAGAAGTGAACTGTCGGTCGTTGCCGGAACACAGCAACGCCCGTAAAAATAGTCAGCGATCGTTGAGTTTCTCTTGCTCCAGAGCATGGAGTAGGACAAAATTCAACGGTCGTTTATCTTTTGGAGGCCTGTCATGGCCAGGGAAATCAGGATCACCTCTGTTCGGGAGCTGGGGGATACCGTGCGACGGGTTCGCAAGGAGTCTGGCCTGACGCAGCGGGATGCCGCCGCCTTGTGCAATGTAAGCCTGCCATTTTTGAATGGTGTTGAGCAGGGCAAGGCAACCGCCCAAATCGGCAAGGTGCTCGCCGTGTGCCAGCGTTTCGGTATTGAGGTCAAACTGGGCCTGCCCATGGCGCCGGGTGACGGCGCATGAGCAGGTTGCGTGTTCTGGCCAATGGCGACCTGGTTGGCTTACTCGATGTTACCGCAGGCCGCTGGTCGTTCGACTACGACGCTGGATGGAATGCCTACGCCTTGTCTCCTTCCTTTCCGTTAGCGACAAGAACGTATCAGGACTCGGCCGATATCCGTCCCGTGGAATGGTTCTTCGAGAATCTGTTGCCTGAGGGGCGACTGCGCGAGTTGATCGCGTCGAGGGATCGTATCGACCCGAAGGACACTTGGGCCTTGCTGCTCCGTCATGGGCAGGATACGGCCGGCGCTCTCTCGCTGCTTCCTGAAACAATGGACACCTCCGACGTTCAGGAAAAGCTGCTGCCTCTGTCGCGAGATGCCCTGCAAGACAAGATTCAGGAGTCGCGCTTACGCAACTTGCCGTTGATGGCCTCCTGGGACGATATCCGTATGTCGCTGGCCGGGGCGCAGGAAAAGCTCGGGCTGCGTATCGACGCGTATGGCGCCATGTTTTTGCCCGAAGGAACGGCGGCCTCGACCCATATCGTCAAGCCCGAGAACGCCAGCGCGGACTTCCCCTTTTGTCCTGCCAACGAATTCTTTTGCATGCGTTTGGCGGCTGAACTCAAGGTGCCAGTGCCCCTGGTGGATTTACTGCATTTGCCGGAACCTCTGTATGTCATCGAGCGGTTTGATCGTGAGCCAGGTGCGGCAGAAACCGCAAAGACGATTCGGCGACTGCATCAGATCGACCTTTGCCAAGCCCTTGGGGTTTCTCCATCGAAGAAATACGAGAGCGAGGGCGGCCTGGGTTTGCATCACTTGTTTGGGGCTCTTCGAGACACGTTCATCGATCGCCCAATCGTGGCTGCCAATGCAGTTGTTCAGTGGGTTGCCTTCAACTATCTGATCGGCAACCTGGATGCTCACGCCAAGAACATTGCTTTTCTGATGCGGAGGAAAAAAGCGGCGGTAGCGCCGTTCTACGACATGCTCTGCGTGGAGGCTTACCTGCCCAGGCAGGCCATGTCCATGGCCATTGCCGGGGAGAACAAGCCTGGCTGGGTAGAGGGGCCGCACTGGGATGCGATGGCCTATGAGGCCGGGGTGGCACCAAGGCTGGTTCGCGGCGTCTTGTCGCGGATGAGCGCTGACCTGCCGGACGCCATTTCCAAAATCATCGGTGACGCACGGCTTTTGCCGGTCGAGCGAGATTTTCTGAGAAAAAAAGTGCTGCCTGTCATTGAAGAGCGACAGGGGTTCGTCACCGATGCGATCAAGTCTCGACAATCGACGATTGGTGAACTGCTAACCAGGAAGGAATTCGATCCGTCGGTAGCGGAACGTCTGGCCGAGCTCTCCTGATTTTTCTCGGGAGGTATCAGGAAGCGGTCGCAACGGCTTGCGAATGGGTAGGTGTCTTCAGATGGCGCGTATTCCATGCAGTAACAGACAAAGCCTCTGTTCGGCCAATAGGCCCGGTCACATGACAATCCATGCACTCAACCATCCATCCGTTGATATCTACTTCGCTGGATTCCACACGCTGACTTCCGCAAAATGGACACGGTTCGAGAATAACCACGGCTCCTCCTGTTGTGTGTCATAAGTATATTGGAATGCGCCGATATCCAGCGGCCGCAGGTGGATTGGAACGCATGTGGAGGTACAGTCAGGCATTGCTGGTTTGAATCGCCAACTTTTCCGTGCGTCCATTCGCCTGCGTTACTTCCATGGGGAGATGGTTCCCTGTTCCACTAGTACGCCGTAATCGATCAATGTACCCAGCCAGATCCTCGACATGAACATAGCGCCGCCGGGTCTGCAGAATGGTGGGAACGGGGAATCTTCCCTTGCTGATTTGATTGTGTGCCGTTCGGAGGTTGATGCCGATTTCGCGAGCAGCCACGGAGAGCGGAAGCAGAGAACGGCCGTAGCGCAGGGACAAAATCTCCAGGCTGTTTTTTGTGGTGACGTGGTTCATTTCAGGCTCCGATTTGCGACATCGTGATCGTAGCAACGGCGGGGCGGAGCTTGTGGCTGAAATGCGGCTGTAAAGTACGCATTTCGGGTGGCACTTCTGGGCCAGCGCAAACTACCTTTCTTGGGATACGTAACGGTATCGGCGAGGCGAAAATCCCCGTCCTCTCGATCTGCTGTCTGCTACTATTTCGGCGCTCGAGAGAGGTTACAGAGCCAATAGTCTTGAATAGTCAGTACGAGATCGAATTTTCGTCATCGCCCGGAAACCCGCGTGAATACTAAGCGTTCTTCTGGAGACGGTATCGGTGACGGTATTGGGAGGGGTGAATCTAATGAAGCCCAGTAATGGCAAGGCTTACAAGGCCATTGTAATAATCGAGTGGGAATAAGGGGGAGGGCGCCATGCTCGCCTACATTACCCGCCGTCTGCTCTATGCGCTCCCGATCCTGATCGGGGTGAATCTCATCACCTTCGCGCTGTTCTTCGTGGTGAACAGCCCGGACGACATGGCGCGCATGCAGCTCGGCATCAAGCGCGTGACGCCCGAGGCCATCGAAAAATGGAAGGCCGAGCGCGGCTACGACAGGCCGCTCGTCTGGAACGAGCGGGCGACGGGGACGGGCAAGGCCACCGAGACCATCTTCTTCTCAAAGTCGGTGAGGATGTTCGCCTTCGACTTCGGCCGCGCCGACGACGGCCGCGACATCGCCCGCGAAATCCGGATGCGCATGGGGCCCTCGCTCGCCGTGGCGCTGCCCGTGTTCGTGCTGGGCCTGTTCGCCACCCTTTCGTTCGCGCTGCTGCTGGTGTATTTCCGCGCCACCACCCTCGACTTCGCCGGCGTCGTGCTGTGCGTCGCCATGATGTCGATCTCGGGCCTCTTCTACATCATCGGCGGGCAGTGGCTGGTGTCCAAGGTCTGGCACCTCGTGCCGATTTCCGGGTTCGGCGATGGGCTCGACGCGGCGAAGTTCGTCGTGCTGCCGGTGGCGATCGGCGTCATCGGCGGCATCGGCGCCGGCGCCCGCTGGTACCGGACGATCTTCCTGGAGGAGATCGGCAGGGACTACGTGCGCACGGCGCGGGCCAAGGGGCTTTCCGAGCGGCTCGTGCTGTTCCGCCACGTGCTGCGCAACGCGATGATCCCCATCCTCACCGGCGTCATCGTCGTCATCCCGAGCCTGTTCCTCGGCAGCCTGCTGATCGAATCCTTCTTCGGCATCCCTGGGCTGGGCAGCTACACCATCGACGCGATCAACGCCCAGGATTTCGCCGTGGTGCGCGCGATGGTGTTCATCGGCTCGCTGCTCTACATCGTCGGGCTGCTGCTGACCGACATTTCCTACACGCTGGTCGACCCGAGGGTACGTTTTCAGTGAAGCCGATGCTGCTCTGGTCGGACGCCCTGTTCTTCCTGCTGATCGCGGCGGTCGCGGGCGGCGCGTGGTGGGCGCGGGGCCAGAAGCACCTGCGCCTGGCCTGGGCGCAGGTGGGGGCCAGCCGCGTCGGCCTGGGCGCGGCGGCGGTGCTGGCGGTCTTCTTCGCGATCGGACTCGCCGATTCGCTGCACTACCGCGAGCGGCTGCCCGATTCCGGCAATAGTCAGTCGCCGCAATACGCCGTCGAGGTGCTCTCCGCGCTCGACGCGCTGCTGATGCCCCTGAAGACGCGTACCGAGAAGACTTATTCGGCGCCGCTGGCGACGCACCTCTACGCCAAGGAAACGATGGAGGACGGCAGCCGGGGCTTCCCGCCGCTGAAGCATCCCGGCGCGCACCTGCTCGGCACCGACAAGGTGGGCCAGGACGTCCTCTACCTTTCGCTCAAGAGCATCCGCACGGGCCTCCTGATCGGCACGCTGACGACGCTCATCATGCTGCCGGCGGCGGTGTTCCTCGGCATCCTCGCCGGCTACGCGGGCGGCTGGGTTGACGACGTCATACAGTACCTCTACACGACGCTCAACTCGATCCCCGGCGTGCTGCTGATCGCCGCGGCCGTGCTGATGATGCAGGTCGTCATCGACACCCATCCCGGTTGGTTCGCCACGGCCGCCGAACGCGCGGACGCGCGCCTGCTGGCGCTGTGCGCCATCCTCGGCGTGACGAGCTGGACGGGCCTGTGCCGGTTGCTGCGCGGCGAGACCCTCAAGCTGCGCGAGATGGAATACGTCCAGGCGGCGCGGGCCTTCGGCGCTTCCGGCCTGGCGATCATGCTGCGTCATATCCTGCCCAACGTCATGCACATCGTCATCATCGCCCTCGTCATGGACTTTTCCGGCCTGGTGCTGGCCGAGGCGGTGCTCTCCTACGTCGGCATCGGCGTCGACCCGAACACCGTCAGCTTCGGCGCCATGATCAACACGGCGCGCATGGAGCTGGCGCGCGAACCCATGGTCTGGTGGTCGCTGGCCGCCGCCTTCTGCTTCATGTTCGTGCTCGTGCTCGCGGCCAACCTGTTCGCCGACGTCGTGCGCGACGCGTTTGATCCGCGGGCGGCGAAATGACCTTGCTGTCCGTCAGCGACCTCACCGTCGCCATCGGTGCCACGCGGCCGGTGGACGGCGTTTCGTTCGACATCGCGGAAGGCGAGACCTTCGCGCTGCTCGGCGAGTCGGGCTGCGGGAAGTCCATGACGGCGCTGGCGCTGATGCGGCTCTTGCCGGAGGCGGCGCGCGTCGCCGGCGGATCGGTCGCCTTCGACGGACGGGATCTCCTGGCGCTTCCCGAGGCGCGGATGCGCGAGGTGCGCGGCGGGGGCATGGCGATGATCTTCCAGGAGCCGGCCACCAGCCTGAATCCCGTGATGACCATCGGCCGGCAGATCGCCGAGGCGCAGGCCGCCCACGGGCGCGAGGACGATCCCGCGGCGCTGCTCGAAGCCGTCGGCATCCCGGACCCGCAGCGCCGCCTCGGCGAGTTCCCCTTCCAGCTCTCCGGCGGCATGAAGCAGCGGGCCATGATCGCCATGGCGCTGGCGGGGCGCCCGCGCCTGCTGATCGCCGACGAACCGACGACGGCGCTAGACGTGACCATCCAGGCGCAGGTGCTCGACCTGCTGGCCCGGCTTCAGTCGGAGCGGGGCATGGCCATGCTGCTCATCACCCACGATTTCGGCGTGGCGGCGCGCATGGCGGACCGGGTCGGCGTCATGCACGCGGGGCGGCTGGTCGAGGTGGCCGCGAAGGAGGCTTTTTATCGTGGGCCGGCGCAGCCGTATTCGAAAAAGCTCTTCGCCGCGCTGCCGGAGAACCTGCCGCGGGCGCCCGTGACGGAGGCGCGGGATCGGCCGCAGCTCGAAGTGGAGGGCCTCGCCGTGCATTTCCCGATCCGGCGCGGCCTGCTGCAACGCACCGTCGGACACGTCAGAGCGGTGGATGGCGTCTCGCTGGAAGTCGGCGCCGGCGGGACGCTGGCGCTCGTCGGAGAATCGGGCTGCGGCAAAACGACCGTCGGCAAGGCGATCCTGGGGCTGATTCCCCCGACGGCGGGTGGCGCGCGGTTCGACGGCGAGCCGCTGTCCGGGCTCTCGGCCGGCAGGATGCAGATGGTGTTCCAGGATACCTACGGTTCGCTCAACCCCCGGATGCGCATCGGGGATACCCTCGCCGAGGGCATGCGCGCGCTCAAGGTGCCCGGAGACGCGGCCGGACTGCTGGAACAGGTGGGACTGTCGCGCGACATGGCCGGCCGCTGGCCGCACGAGTTTTCCGGCGGTCAGCGCCAGCGCATCGCCATCGCCCGCGCGCTGGCCGTCAGGCCGCGCCTGCTGATTCTCGACGAGCCGACCAGCGCGCTGGACGTTTCCGTCCAGGCCCATATCCTCGCGCTGCTGCGGGACTTGCAGGCGCGGCTGGGACTGGCCTATCTCTTCATCACCCACAATATCGCCGTGGTCGACTATCTCGCCCGCAAGGTGGCGGTAATGTACCTGGGCCGCATCGTCGAGCGCGGCACGGCGGACGAGGTACTCCGCGGCGCGAAACACCCTTACACGCAGGCGTTGATGGCGGCGGTGCCGCGCATCGACGGCCTGATCGGGGAAAAACTGCTGGTGCCCGGTGATCCGCCCTCGCCGGCCAATCCGCCGACGGGATGCCACTTCCATCCGCGCTGTCCGCAGGCGATGGGGATCTGCCGGCACGAATATCCGGCAGAGACCGGGCTTTCGGCAACGCATCGACTGCATTGCCATCTATTCGCTACATCTTCTTCCTGACGGACGCGGATTTCTTCTTCATCGTCACCGAAACTTTCCGGATGACCTTGCTCTTGGCCTTCTGCCTGCCCTTGAATTTTTTCACCCTCGGGGGGTCGGCTGGCGCCCTGGGCAAGACGGCGGCCAGGAGATCGGGGGACGCGTCAGGGCCGGGTACCAGCAGGGCGAAGCCGGGGCCGACCTTCGTGCGCCGCGTGATGCCGTTGAGCTGCTTGAGCCGCTCCACGCTGATGCGGAAGCGCCCGGCCACCGAGGCGAGTTTTTCCGCCTTCTTCAGCCGGTAGGTCGTCCAGTGGGTCAGCGGCTTATCCGCGGCCTCGTGGCGCTCCAGATTATCGAGGAAGGTCTGCACCTTGCCGGCGGGCAGCACGAGCGGGGCGGGATTGGCACCTGGGATGACCGGCCGATGCCAGGCCGGGTTGAGGGCGATGAACTCTTCCAGCGGAATCTCGGCGAGCCTCGCGGCGAGCGTCACGTCGACATCGGAGGGCATGTTGACCGTGTCGAAGTAAGGCTCGTTTGGGATCGGGTCCAGGCGAATGCCGAACATTTCGGGGTCGGCGATGATGTTCTTGAGAGCCTGGAGCTTGGGCACGTAGTGACGCGTTTCGCCGGGCATGGCTAGGCTGGCGTAGTCGGTGGGCAGCCCCTTGGCCCGGTTCTTCGCGACGGCGCGGGCAACGGCGTGCTCGCCCCAGTTGTAGGAGGCCAGCGCGAGATGCCAGTCGCCATGCATCTCATAGATGGCCTGAAGATAGTCGAGCGCGGCGCTGGTGGAGGCGATGATGTCGCGCCGCTCGTCCCTCCATGAATTCTGATCCAGGTCGTACCGCTTGCCGGTGGCCGGAATAAACTGCCACATGCCCAAGGCGCGGGCGCGGGAGTAGGCGAGCGGGTTGAAGGCGCTTTCCACCATGGGCAGCAGGGCCAGTTCCGTGGGCATGCCGCGCTTTTCCAGCTCGGTGACGATGTGATGGAGGTAGCGCCGGCTGCGCTCGGCGATGCGCTTGAGCATGTCCGGCCGATTCAAATAATAGGCCTGCTGCCGGGCCACCAAAGGGCTGTTCAGATCGGCCATGCCGAAGCCGTTGCGGACGTGCTGCCAGAGGTCGTCGGGCGGCGTGGTCAGGTCGATGGTCGGCAGCGGCGGCAGATCGTCGCGGATGTCCGGGGTGGCGTTCGTCGCCAGGGAGAGCTCGGTGCTCGGACGGAGGGCCGCTTCGTCCGCCGCGGTCGCGGCCCGTGCGGGCAGCGTCAGGGCAAAAATCGCGGCCAGCATGCCGACAAAGGAAAGAAAGATGTGCATCGGGATAATTCTATCGTTCGCGGCTCACCACTGCCACCCTTCCATCCGTCGATCAGAAGACGTTTCTCCACTCCCGAATGGATTTAAATATCTCGACATCGTCGACCGGCGCGTGGCCGAGCCGTTTCGCGGCGGCGGCGACGACCGTGGGCGCACGAAGCCGCAGGAAGGGGTTGGTGGCGAGTTCCAGGCCGATGGTCGAGGGCAGGGTGGACAGGCCGCGCTTCCGCAGCTTCGCTGCGTCGACGATGCGTGCGGCGATGGCGGCATTGTCCGGTTCCACGGCGCGGGCGAAGCGCAGGTTGGACTGGGTGTATTCGTGGGCGCAATAAACGGACGTCTCCGGCGGCAGGGCCGCCAGGCGGGCGAGGGAGGCTCGCATCTCCCCCATCGTGCCTTCGAAGACGCGCCCGCAGCCGGCGCCGAACAGCACGTCGCCACAGAAGAGAACGCCTGGGCGATAATAGGCCACGTGGCCGTGCGTGTGGCCGGGAAGGCCGAGGACGTCGAACTCGATATCGAAGCCGGGCAGGACGAAGCGGTCGCCGTCCCCCAGCGGGCGGTCGATGCCGGCGATGTTCTCGATTGCCGGGCCGAAGACGGGCACCGGATGGCGGGCGATCAGATCGGCGATGCCTCCGGTATGATCGCCGTGGCGGTGGGTGACGAGAATCGCGCAAAGACGCGTCTCGTGGGCTTCCAGATGCCGCATCACCGGCGCCGACTCTCCGGGATCGACCACTGCCGCCGCATCGCCTTTCTGCAGCAGCCAGATATAGTTGTCCTCGAAGGCAGGCAGGGGATGGATTTTCATAACGGCGCATTCTAATGGCGATTCAGGAATTCTCGGACTGGCTGGCGACTCCCCAGGGCGGCTACGTGCTCGACTGGGAGCGGAAGAAGCACGACCAGCTCCTGGCCGACATCTTCGGCTTCAACGCCATGCAGGTCGGCCTGTCGGCCGTGGATTACCTGCGCGCCAACCGCATGCCCTTCCATTTTTTCTGCGATGGCCGGACGATCGGCGAGGCCGGCGCGGGCGTGCGCGCCGACCCGCATCACCTGCCTTTCGCCGGCAACAGCGTCGACCTTGTCGTGCTGCCCCACGTGCTGGAGTTCGACGACAACCCGCACCAGATCCTGCGCGAAGTCGAGCGGGTGCTGGTGCCGGAGGGCAGCGTCGTCGTCACCGGTTTTAATCCTTACAGCCTGTGGGGCGTGCGCCGCAGCCTGGTCCGGCGGCCGGCCCTGCCGCCCTGGCGTGGCCGCTACATCGGCGTGCCGCGCCTGCGCGACTGGTTTGCCCTCCTGGGCATGGAAACTCGGGCCGGCGCTTTCGGCTGCTACGCGCCGGCGGTGAACCAGGAAAAATGGCTGCGGCGCTGGAAATTCATGGAGCTGGCCGGCGATCGCTGGTGGCCCATCGCCGGCGCCGTCTATGTCATCCAGGCCATCAAGCGCCAGCACGGCATGCGGCTCATCACGCCGGCTTGGCAGAACCGGAGGGCTCGGGCCAAGGCGCTGGCGCCGGTCACGCAGAAACCGGCAACCCAGAAGAACGAGTATCCATGACCCAAACAGTGGATATCTATACGGACGGCGCATGCAGCGGCAATCCGGGGCCGGGCGGCTGGGGCGCCATCCTGCGCTTCGACGGCAGGGAGAAGGAGCTTCATGGCGGCGAAGCGCAGACGACCAACAACCGCATGGAGCTCATGGCCGTCATCGAAGCCCTGCGGGCGCTGAAGCGGCCGGTGGCGGCGCGGGTGCATACGGACTCGCAATACGTGCAGAAGGGCATCAGCGAATGGATTCACGGCTGGAAGCGGCGCGGCTGGAAAACGGCCGCCAAGCAGCCGGTGAAGAACGAGGATCTATGGCGGATGCTGGATGCCCTGGCGGCGGGGCACCGCATCGAATGGGTCTGGGTGAAGGGCCATGCGGGGCATCCGGAAAACGAGCGGGCCGACGCACTGGCCCGGCGCGGCATCGACGGCATCAGGGGGACATGAAATGCGCAGGGTTGTTCTGGACA